>NZ_PPPD01000001.1:2275000-2357500 GCF_002901445.1 Deinococcus koreensis | reverse complement strand
CCGCGCCAGGCGGGCGTGGATCAGGTCGTGGTTGGCCAGGGCGTAGCGGCCCGCCAGGTTCATGGCCTGCCAGTACGCCTGCCCGTCCTCGCCGTCCAGGGGCAGCCAGGCCAGTTTCTTGGCCGCCGGGTCGATGGTGGGGTGCAGCCGCTGGGCGAGGGTCGTGAAGTGGTTCGCGACCTGTGCCCCGAAGCCGCGCGAGCCGCTGTGCGACAACACCGCCAGGTACTCTCCCGCCTCCAGGCCGAGGTCAGCCTCAGCGAGCCTCAGGGTGCCGAACTCCACGAAATGGTTGCCACTGCCGCTGGTACCGACCTGGGCCACCGCCTTGTCGTGCAGGTGGCGCAGCAGGGGCTGCTCGCCCCAGACGGACTCGTGCAGCACGGGATGATCCTCACGGTCGCGCCCCTCGAAGCCGACGCCCGCGCCGAAACGCGTGTGCCGGAGCAGCAGCGCCCTGGCCTCCTCCACGCCGAGCTGGCCCACGGGCACCGGCAGGGCGCTGAGCATCATCGAGCAGCCGATGTCCACCCCCACGCCGTAGGGGATGACCGCGTTCTCGGTCGCCAGCACGCCGCCGATGGGCAGACCGTAGCCCACGTGGGCGTCGGGCATCAGGGCGCCGGCGCGGGTGACCGGCAGGCGCATGGCCACGTCCATCTGACTGCGGGCCCCGGGCTCGATCAGGTCGGCGCCCCAGACGCCATAGGGCAGGGGGGCGGGACGCAGGGCCGCGCTGGCCTTCAGATCCAGTTCGGCGCGCTGGGCGCTCAGTTCGGCCGCCAGGGCCTCGTAGACGCCCCCCGTGTAGCCCGCCGGATTGGCCTGCACCTGCCGCAGCTCGGCCAGAATCTCGTCGCGTTCCAGCCCCGCTTTTTCGCGCAGCGTCGCGGCCGCCAGCGCCAGACCGACCGCTTTTTTCTCAAAGCCCAGTTTGGTGATGTGCTTTCCGTTCATGGTGTCCTTCAGTGTCTGTGTCTACAGGGAAAGACCGCGGGCGGGACGCCGCATCGGTCGCTCAAATCGGCTGCCTCGCTGTCATGGTCGCTCTGGTCATTCCTCTCGCGTCCTCGCATGCTCTCCCACCTCCCGTCTCTCTGCCCGTCCCACTGTGCCCGAGGCGCCGCGCCCCGGCTATCGGCACAATGGCGCAGCACTGGCTTACTGCTGGGGCCGTATGCCGACGCTGGGCTCTGACGGTCATACCGCCACTGGGCGCGGCCATCTTGCAGACCGGAGAATTACCCCAACCGGCTGGCCAGCGCCTCCCGCGCCTCCTGCACCTCGTTCCAGGGCAGGGTCTCCTGGCCGCGTTCCAGGGTGTCCTCGGGGCCCTTGCCCGCCAGTAGCACGGTGTCGCCCGGCTGCGCGGAGCGGATGATCTGGCGGATGGCCTCGCGCCGATCCGGAATGCTCGTGAAGTTCGTCCGGGGGCCGGCGCCGCGCTCCATTTCCCGCAGGATGTCGGCCAGGGGCGTGTCGCGGTGATCTTCCTCGGTGAAGACCGCGTGGTCGGCGAGGCGCGTGGCGACCTCGCCCAGCGGCGCCCGTTTGGAGGGGTCACGGGGGCCGCCGGCCGAGCCGAGCAGCACCCGCAGCTGCCCGCCCGTCGTGGCCCGCAGGGTGCTCAGGGCTTTTTCCAGGCTGGGCGGGGTGTGCGCGAAGTCCACGATCACCCGTGGGCCGTCCCCAGGCCCCGGCACGAGTTCCATGCGCCCGGGCACACCCCGGAAGGACGCCAGCCCGGCCACCAGCTGCGCCTGCGTGGCGCCCAGGTGGGCGGCCGCCGCCATGGCCGCCAGCGCGTTCGCCACGTTGAAGCGGCCGATCATGGGCAGCGCGGCCTGGAAGCTTCCCAGGGGCGACGTGACCGCGAAGTGCAGCCCGGTCGCCCGTTCCCCGATGTCCTGCGCCGACCAGTCGGCCGCCCCGCCCTCGCTGCTGTAGCCCTCGGTGCTGTAGGTGGTCTCGTCCGGCGCGAGGCCGCGCAACCGGGCCGTCCAGGGGTCGTCGGCGTTCAGGACGGCGAAGCGGGCGCGCTCCACCAGTTTGCGCTTCTCCGCGAAGTAGTTCTCGACGGTGCCGTGGAAATCCAGATGTTCACGGCTCAGGTGCGTCCAGACCGCCACGTCCCAGTCCACGCCGCGCACGCGCTCCAGCGCCAGGGCATGCGAACTGGCCTCCAGCACGACCGCCCGGGCGCCCGCCGTGACCATCTGGCGCAGGGTGCGCTGCACCTGGGGCGCCTCGGGCGTGGTGAAGTGCGCGGGAAAATGCCGCAGCGCGCCGTCCGGCAGCTCGTAGCCGACCGTGCTGAGCAGCCCTGTGGATAGTCCGGCCGCACGCAGGAGGTGGCGGGCCAGCCAGCTGGTGGTGGTCTTGCCGTCCGTGCCGGTCACGCCGACCACATGCAGTTCGCGGCTGGGATGCCCGGCCAGGGCCGCGGCGGCGTCGGCCAGGGCGGCGCGGGCGTGGGGTACCCGCAGGTACGGCAGGGTGGACACCGCGCCGGGCGGCAGGCCCTCGCCCAGCACGGCCACCGCCCCGGCCGCCGCCACCTGCGCCAGAAAGGCGTGCCCGTCGAAGCGCGCTCCCCGGATCGCCACGAAGACGTCGCCGGGCTGCACCCACTCGGCGTTGTGGGTCACGCCGCCGACCGGGGCGTCCGGCAGGCCCGTGGGCGCCGGATCGGTCGGGGGCGGATCGGAGGGGAGCAGGTGCAGGGCGGCGGCAAGCTCGGGCAGGCGCATGGGGCGAGGGTAGCAGAGGGGCCCGGAGGGGGCCGGCTCCAGACGCCGCTCCTGGCCCCCGGAACCCCGGCGCAGCGCTCGATGCCCGGAACGCCGGAACCAGGCTTACCTCAAGGGCGGGAGCGTGGCCGTCATGCCCTGGGCTCGGCCGCGCGGGACAGCTACGAAAACCGGCGCCGATCCCGCCGTCCGTACAGCCAGCCCACGGGCGAGACCAGCACGATCAGCACCTTCATGGAACGGGCCTGGATCTGCCCCAGCTGCTGCCGGAGCCCGGTGCCCAGACAGAACGAGTAGCGGCTGTACGCCAGGGCGCTGCGGAGAAATTCCTGCGGCGCCACCGGCAGCCACTCCAGCAGTTCGTTGAGCACCATCAGGTGGTAGGGCAGCCGCCCGCGCGCCGCTCCCGGGCTCAGCTCCGAGAGATGATCCCCGGCACCGTCCGGTCTGAAATAGAGGCGCAGCGGTTCATTGACGAAACGGGTCTTGTAGTGGCGGGCGATGGCGAACCACACCACGCTCTCGCTGACGAAGCGGCTCTCCCGGTCGACGGGGAAGGGAAAGGCGCGCAGCACCTCGGTGCGGTGAAAGCCCCACCGCTCCCCCTCGTCGCGGTAGCGGAAGGCCACCTCCAGGGAATCGGAGTCCAGGATCGTGTGCGGAAAGAGTGGCCCCTGGATCAGACCCCGCTGATCCACGCACAGGCTGGTGACCCCAGTGAACGACTCCCGCTGTGGGGCGGGGATGGCTTCCCAGTGGTGGAGCAGCCGCTCCAGCGCCGTGTGGATACAGGCGTCGTCGGAGTCGAGGTTGAGGAAGAGTTCGCCACGGGCTTCCTGCACGCCCCGGTTGAAGGCCGCCGCCTTCCCGGCATTGGGCTGGTACAGGATGCGGATCGGGAACTCGGCCTGGGCCCTCCAGCCGGCGACCAGTGCGGCCGTGCCATCGGTGCTGCCGTCGTCGACGATCAGCCACTCGAAATCACGCAGGGTCTGGGCCTGAAGGCTGTGGTACACCCGCCCCAGCGTGTGGGCGCGGTTGTAGGTGGCAGTGAAGACCGTGAATGTCGGTGGGGCCACGTCCTCAGCATAGGCAGTGCGGGCTCCGCTGGGCCAGCCCCCAGCGGGCACCGCCTCAGGCTGACCGGTCATCGGCGGGGCCTGGGACGGGGGGTGAAAAGTGAACGCCGAGCCGCACGCCCGGCAGGTCGTCGCGCAGATAGCTCAGCAGCGCTCCGATGAACAGGCTCAGGCCGACCATCTCCAGGCCCTCCTCCAGGGTGGTGAGCGGGAGCACCAGCGCGTTCTGGACGCCCAGATCGACATCCAGCCGGCCGCTCACCAGTTCCAGCCCCATGACGCCCGTGAGATACAGCGCGCCGGCCTTCACGAAGGCGAGCAGGGTGCGCCGGGGCAGGCGCCTCAGGAACGGCACCAGCAGCGCGAGCAGCGCGGCACACAGCGCAGCGTACGGGACGACCCAGGCGTAATGCAGGAAGCCGTCCACATGCAGCGCCGTCCGCACGGGCGCCATCAGCAGTTCGTGGAGATGCAGGTATTCGTCGGCGCTGAGGTACAGGAACACCAGCGACAGCAGCCCCCAGCCCCGGCGCATGACCCGCCGGGCCGGAGCGGTGGCGCGGGCGATCAGGCCCAGCAGGAGGGCCGGCGCCAGCAGCAGCAGGGCATTGAACAGGGACGGCAGGTTGCCCTCGATGTCTACGTTGGTGGCCCGCATGACGCTCTGCAGGGGGGCCGAGTCCGGCTGCAGGCGCAGGAGCAGCTGCCCCAGCACGCTGAGTGCCAGGAAGGCCGCCGTCAGGGCCAGCAGGCTGGCGACCACGCGCGACCCGCGCACCGGCCACACGAACTCGCTGTGCCCAGGCTGGCTGGTGAGGCCGGGCGCAAGGTCGTCGGCTTCCACCGGTCGCTGCCCTACCTTGTGTAGCATCCTGCCTCCTCCGTTCCGGTCGTGGGCTGGGCCCAGGCCCGCCGGCTGGGCGGCCGACCTTCCTGGCCCCGCCGCCAGGCGTCGGCTCACTTTGTTCTCAGACTTCAGTGTAGAGGACTTCCCGGTGCCGCGTCCTCCCCCCCTCCCCGTCGGGGGAGCGTGGGGCGCGGCGCAGCCGGCTCAGCGCAGCAGCGGCAGGCCGAAGCCCTGGCCCTGGACGCGCTGGCAGACCCACTCGAAGGCGCCGGGGTCGGCCACGAAATCCAGCTCGTCGCCGTTGACGCGGATCACCGGACAGGCGTCGAAACTGGAGACCCAGGCGTCGTACAGGCGGTTGAGGCCAGCCAGATATTCGTCGGGGATGTCCTGTTCGTAGGCCCGGCCGCGCGCGGCGATGCGGCGCCGGAGGGTGGGCAGGCTGGCATCCAGATGGATCAGCAGATCCGGCACGCGCAGGGCCGGCAGGATGCCCTGGTACAGCCCCCAGTAGGTCTCCCAGTCGCGCGTCTCCATCTGCCCGCCCTCATAGAGGTTGCGGGCGAAGATGTTGGCATCCTCGAACACCGTGCGGTCCTGGATGACGTAGCGGGCGCCGGTCACGAGGTTCAGGTGCTGCTCCAGCCGGCGGCTCAGAAAGTAGATCTGGCTGTGGAAGGAGTAGCGCCGCATGTCGCGGTAGAAGTCCTCCAGATACGGGTTGTCGGCGTAGGGCTCGTAGACCGGCCGCAGCCCATAGCGCTCTGCGAGCATCCGCGTCAGGGTGCTCTTGCCGCTGCCGATGTTGCCCGAGACGGCGAGGTACATCAGAGGGCTCCGCGCCGCAGAGGGCAGAAGGCAGAAGGCGGAAGGTCAGGCACCAAGAGGCAGGCCATCAGTCGGCGGCGCTCTGGGCGTTCAGGGCCTCGTGGATCTGCGTCAGGAGGCGCTCCTCGTCGTCGGGCGAGGCCACGAAGTCGTAGCCGGCCGCCTGGACGGTCAGCAGCGGGTGGGGATAGGAGCGGAAATACTCGTCGTAGCGGGCGGTCAGGTCGGCCAGGTACTCGGCCTGCATGCCCTGCTCGAAGGGCCGGCCACGCTTGGCGATGCGGCGCAGGAGTTCCCCGGTATCGGCGCGCAGGTACACCACTAGATCGGGGGTCGGCAGGCGCGGCGAGAGGTGGCTGTACAAATCCTCGTACAGCGAGAATTCAGCGTCTTTCAGGTTCATCGCCGCGAAGATGAAATCCTTGTCGAAGAGGTAGTCGCTGACCACGCCCCCCGCAAACAGACCCGGCTGCGACAAGGCCGAGAGCTGCTTGAAGCGCGAGAGCAGGAAGAACACCTGCACCTGGAACGAATACGTCTCCGGCTGTTCGTAGAAGCGTGCCAGGAAGGGATTCTCCTCGACGATCTCCAGATTCAGCTCGGCGCCGTAGCGCGCGGCGAGTCGCCCCGCGAGGCTCGTTTTTCCGACCCCGATTGGGCCTTCGACCACGATGTACATAACCGTGACAGAGCATAGCGCCCGGCCGCGGGAACAAAGGGATGTGGCGGGCTTGACGGCGGGGCGGGGCTGCAGACGCGGAGAAGCGGGAATGGGGCAGAGAGAAGCCGGGCAAAACCGGGCCCCCCCTGCCCCCATTCGCCTGAAGCGGAGGCCCTATCCGGTGGGCTCCCCGGGCTCGGGCGGCTTGCCGGGCGGCGCCTTGAGCCGCCCGGACTGCCGCGCGGCCTGGGTCAGCAGGTACTCGATCTGGGCGTTCACGCTCCGCAGGTCGTCGGCGGCCCAGCGCTCCAGGGCGGCGTACAGGTCGGGGCTGATCCGCAGGGGAAAGTTCTTTCTGGTCATGGGTTCCGTCTGGTCATGGCGTGTTCCTGGAGGAGGGGGCCGGGGGGCGCCCTCCCCGGCGAAGACCCGGGCGCCCCGCTGTGCGCTCAGTACAGGCTGCCGGCATTCACGATGGGCTGGGTGCCGCGCTCGCTGGTGAGCACCACCAGCAGGTTGCTGACCATCTGCGCCTTGCGCTCCTCGTCGAGCTGCACGATGTCCTGTTCACTGAGCTGCTGCAGGGCCATCTGCACCATGCCCACGGCGCCCTGCACGATCTGGGAGCGCGCGGCGATGATCGCGCTGGCCTGCTGGCGCTGCAGCATGGCCCCGGCGATCTCGGGGGCGTAGGCCAGGTGCGAGAGCCGGGCCTCGAGCACCTCCACGCCCGCGTGCTGCAGCCGCACGCCGAGTTCACGGCGCAGCGCCTCGCTGACCTCGTCGGCGTTGCCGCGCAGGCTCATGCTGCCCTCCGCATAGTCGTCGTAGGGGTACTGCGAGGCGAGGTGGCGCAGCGCCGTCTCGGCCTGGATGGCGACGAACTCCCGGTAGTCCTCGACATCGAAGGCCGCGCGGGCGCTGTCCACGACCCGCCAGACGATCACGGCGGCGATCTCGATGGGGTTGCCCATCAGGTCGTTGACCTTCAGACGCTCGGAGTTGAAGTTGCGGATCCGCAGGCTGATGTTCTTGCGAACGGTCAGGGGATTCGTCCAGTACACGCCGTTGCGCCGCTCGGTGCCCACGTAGCGGCCGAAGAGGGTCAGCACCTTGGCCTGGTTGGGCTGCACGATGAAAAAGCCGACCACGATGAAGATGACGAACAGGGTCAGCACGCTGCTCAGCACGAACCGTTCCTGGGTGAAACTCCAGATGTTCAGGGCGACCAGCGCCAGCCACGCCAGGAAGAGCGGCACGCCCGGCAGCCCGAAGGCGGGGCGCTCCACGCTGGCCACGCCGCTGCGGGTCGAAATGCCGCCTTCCGGGCCGACGGTGGGGGGAACAGATTCCAGTTTGCTCATAGCATCACTCTCCGATCAGAGTGATATCACATTGATACGAACAGGTGCATGAGAACGGGGCCAGAGCGTCTGCCCCGGCCCCATCCTGTCTGTCCTGCCCTCCGGCGCGCGCTACTGCAGGGTGCGCTTGAGCAGCGTGACCTTCACGTCCACGCTCTTCTTGTTGCGCCAGACCCGCAGGGTCACGGTCTGGCCCGGGCGCTTGGCGGCGACCAGCCGGGTCACGTCGAAGGCGTTCTGCACGCGCACGCCGTCCACGGCCACGATCACGTCGCCCAGCGGCGCCACCAGCTGGTCGCTGTTGTTGCGGATGCTGCCGCGCAGGCCCGAGCGGGCCGCCGCGCTGCCGGCCGCCACGTCCATGACCAGGGCGCCCTCGGCGCTGGTCAGGCCCGCGAGCTGGCGCAGGGCCGGCTCCAGCGAGCCCAGGTCGCGCAGGGTGGCCCCCAGCGTGCCGCGCTGCGGTACCCCGATCTTCTCCAGGTCGTCTAGGCTCTGCTTGACCAGGTCGCCCGGAATGGCGATGCCGATGATGCCCGGAATCAGGCCGTTGGGCGCGGCGTTCAGGTCTGAGACGCCCACCACGGCGCCCCGCGAATCCAGCACCGGGCCGCCGCTGTTGCCCTGCTGGATGCTCGCCGTGGTCATCAGGTACTGCCCGATCTCCACGCCCAGGTTGTCGTTGCGCGGCACGTCGGGCGCGCTGGCGAGCACGCTGAACACGCCGCTGCCGATGAAGTTCTGGATACGGTAGGGCGTGCCGATGGTGATCAGCTTCTGCCCTGGAATCAGGCGCGCGCTCTGGCCGAAGCCCAGCGTCTTGGGCGCGGTGACCCCGGAGACCCGCAGGATGGCGATGTCGATGCCCGGATCGACGCCCTCGATCTTGGCCTGGACGCGCCGGCCGTTCCAGAGGGTGACCGTCAGCGATTCCTGGTACTGCACGACATGGTAGTTGGTGACGATCAGGTCTTTCTTGTAGAAGAAGCCGGTGCCGACCTCCACCGGATCGTCGCCGGCCTGCAGCTGGTCGCGCTGCAGTCGGTTGTCGATCCGCACCACGGCCTGCACGGCCTTCTGGGCCACCTCCACGGTGTTGATCTCATCGGGGGTGACCAGGGCGCGCTGAGCGGTGACCCGGCCCGTGACGTAGGCGCCCGTGACCGCTCCGGCGAGCAGCAGGGTCGCCCACAGCACACGGGCGCGCTTCACTCGCCGCCTTTGCCGCCGCCCGACTGAGCCGAACCTGACTGGGCTGAAGTGGGGGCTGCCCCCTTGGACTCTCTGGAAGCAGAGTCCTTGGAGGAGCTGCCCGCCGCGCCCTCGCCGCCAGAGCGGGAATCGTTGACGTAGAAGCCGCTGCCCTTGAAGGCGATGCCAGGACGCGCCAGGATGCGCTTGACCGGCACGCCGGTCTCGGGGTGGGCGGCGTAGGCGTCGTCGCGCATACTCTGCCGCAGTTCGTAGATTTCGCCGGTTTCGATGTTTTTATACAGGTACGTGGGCATGGGTGTGATCCTCTTGGACGCTGACAGTGAACGCCCGGTCAGGCGGTGTCGGCCGCTCCAGCACGCCGGGGCGGGCCCGCCCGGATCGGGCGTCCGGCGCCCATCCTATCAAGGGCCAGGGGCCTGGACAGGGCGTCTGAGCGCCGCCGGATGACCTGATCTTGAACATTCCTTGAGTATCGTGCTCACCTGAGGCTCCGGGGGGTGCTATGCTGCCGGGTGAACCGTTGGTGTCCGGTTCACACAAACAGGGCAGCGCAAGGCCCCAGGCGCGGCGACAGGCCGCACTGGGGAGACGAGGTGGAGGTCAGCGAGCATTCTGCGGATGCCTCCAGGCGAGCATCGACGCCTACCCGACACGCCCGCAGGTTCTGGCAGCCAGATCAGGCGGGTGTGGGAAATCCAGCGATAAGCCCCGTGGCAACACGGAGATAAGGCCGGATACGATGACATCACAGACACCTCCCGCGACCGCCCCCCAGGCCGGACAGCCCCGCGCTGCCGGAGCCCGGGGGCGCGGCGCGGGCTGGAGCAACCATGTGCGGAATCGTCGGATACATCGGCCCACGGCAGGCGCAGGACGTCCTCATCTCCGGACTCGCCAAACTGGAATACCGCGGCTATGACAGCGCGGGCATCGCCATCAACAGTGGGGGCCAGATCGACGTGAGGAAGAAGGCGGGCAAGCTCGCCAACCTGAGCACGCTGCTCGAGGGCCAGCCCATGGGCGGCACGCTGGGGATCGGGCACACGCGCTGGGCCACCCACGGCCTGCCCAACGACACCAACGCCCACCCGCACGCTACCGAGGACGGGCGGATCGTGATCATCCACAACGGCATCATCGAGAACTACCTCAAGCTCAAGGAGGGCCTGCAAGCGCGCGGCCACCAGTTCAAGTCCGAGACCGACTCTGAGGTGCTGGCCCACCTGATCGAGGAAGCCTACAGCGGCGATCTGGAAGCGGCCGTCCGCACGGCGCTGGGGCAGGTGCGCGGCGCCTACGGGATTGTCGTGACCCATGTGGATCACCGCGAGATCGTCGCGGCCCGCACGGTCAGCCCCCTGGTGATGGGCGTGGGCGAGGGCGAGATGTTCCTGGCCTCGGACGTGCCCGCCCTGCTGGCCTACACCCGCAACATGGTCTTCCTGCACGACGGCGACATGGTCGTGCTGCACGACGACGGCTTCCGGGTCACCGACCTGGCGGGCAACGCGCAGCAGCGCACCATCGAGCACATCGAGTGGGACGCCGAGGCGGCCGAGAAGGGCGGCTTCGACACCTACATGCTCAAGGAGATCTACGAGCAGCCCCAGGCCCTGACGAACACCCTGATCGGCCGCCTGCACGACGACACCGGCGAGGTGAACCTGGATATCGACCTCGATCCGGCCAGCTTCAAGCGCATCTCGATCATCGCCTGCGGCACGGCCTTCTACGCCGGACTGGTCGGCGAATACCTGATCGAGCAGCTGGCCCGTATCCCGGTCGAGGTGGACGTGGCCAGCGAGTACCGCTACCGCAACCCGCTGGTCAGCGAGCACACCCTGGCCATCGTGGTCAGCCAGAGCGGCGAGACCATCGACACCCTGGAAGCGCTGCGCGAGGCCAAGAAGTTCGGCGCCAAGACCCTGGGCGTGATCAACGCCAAGGGCTCCTCGATGACCCGCGAGCTGGACGACACGCTGTACATCCACGCCGGCCCCGAGATCGGCGTGGCGAGCACCAAGGCGTATACCTCGATGGTCAGCGCCTTCGTCATGCTGGCGCTGTGGCTGGGCCGGGCGCGCGGCACGCTGAGCCCGCAGGAGGGCGCCGAACTGCTGCACGCCGCCCGCGCCCTGCCCCGGCTGGTCGAGGAGGCGCTGGCGCCCGAGCGCGTGGCGCGCATCAAGGAGGTCGCCGAGAAGTACGCCCACGCCCGCGACTACCTGTTCCTGGGGCGCGGCGTGAACAGCCCGACCGCCTACGAGGGCGCGCTGAAGCTCAAGGAGATCTCCTACATCCACGCTGAGGCCTACGCGGCCGGCGAGATGAAGCACGGCCCGATCGCCCTGATCGACGACCAGCTGCCCGTCGCGGTGATCGCCACCGAGAGCCGCCTGCTGGAAAAGACCATCAGCAACGTGCAGGAAGTGCGCGCCCGCGCCGGCAAGGTGATCCTCTTCCTCTCGGACGGCGACACCGAGAACGCCCGCCACGGCGACGACGTGATCTACCTGCCGCGCGCCCACGAGATGGTGAGCCCGGTGGTGAACGCGGTCGCCATGCAGCTCCTGGCGTACTTCACGGCCACGGCGCTTGGCAAGGACGTCGATAAACCCCGCAACCTGGCGAAGAGCGTGACGGTGGAATAAGGCACCGGAACGTTCGAAAAGGCGGCCCGGTCATCCACGACCGGGCCGCCTTCCTCTGTAAATCCCGTAGCATCATGCAGGCCGCAGCCCGCGTCCCCCTTGTTCCACCGGAGGTTCCCATGACCACGTACCGCAAGCTGGGCCGCAGCGGCCTGCACCTCTTCCCCATCGGCCTGGGCACCATGCAGTTCGGCTGGACGGCCGACGAGGCCAGGGCCTTCGAACTCATGGACACCTACGCGGCGGCCGGCGGCAACTTTCTGGACACCGCCGACATCTACACCATGTGGACACCGGGCAATCCCGGCGGCGTGTCCGAGGAGATCATGGGCCGCTGGATGAAGGCGCGCGGTAACCGCGACGACATGGTGATCGCCACCAAGGTGCGCGGCGCCATGGGCGAGGGGGGCGCGCAGGGCCGCTCGACCATCCACCAGCGCGAGGGGCTCTCGCGGCGCTGGATCCTGCGGGCCTGCGAGGACAGCCTGCGGCGGCTGCAGACCGACCACATCGATCTGTATCAGGCCCACTGGATCGACAACCAGACGCCCATCGAGGAGACGCTCGCGGCCTTCACGGAACTGGTGCAGCGCGGCTACGTGCGGTATATCGGCTGCAGCAACTACAGCGCGTGGCGACTGATGCAGGCCCTGTGGGAGAGCGACCGGCGCGGCCTGGAGAGTTTCGTGAGCATCCAGCCGGAGTACAGCCTGCTCTCGCCCACCCGCGCGAACTTCGAGCGCGAGCTGCAGAAGGTGTGCGTGGAATACGGCCTGGGCGTGATTCCCTGGAGCCCCCTGGGCGGCGGTGTGCTGACCGGCAAGTACCGGCGCGGCCAGCCCCTGCCGGAGTCCGTGCGCGCCGACGAGAACGCAGCGCGGCGCTTCAGCGACCGCACCTTCGACGTGGTGGAGACCCTGGAAACGGTGGCCGGACGCCACGGTGCCCGGCCCGCGCAGGTCGCCCTGGCCTGGATGCTGGAGCAGCCCGCCCTGACCGCGCCGATCATCGGGGCGAACACGGTGGAACAGCTTCAGGAACTGCTGGGCACGCTGGACGTGACCCTGAGCCCGGAGGACGTGGGGGAGATCAGCCGGGTCAGCGACTGGGAGCGGGCCCGCACCGATCTGGAGACCTGATACGGACTGCCGCTCCATTCCGTAACATCCGGGAAAGCGCCGGATGTTCCTCTCCTGCGGAGCTCGACGAGTCCATACCGCGAAATCCGTATCTTTTCCTTCTCCCTCCGCCCCGGATTGATTCCGAAAACAGAACGGATGGCATTCGGAATCCGTATGAGCAGACGCCGTCCCGCCCTGGCTCAGCCCGAGCCGGCCAGTGTCCGGGCCGTTTCCAGCAGGGTCAGCTGCCCGGCCTTCCAGACGCAGGTGCGGTTGCGCCCGCGCTGCTTGGCGCGGTAGAGGGCCACATCGACCTGCTCCAGCACGTCCTGGGCGGCGCTCTCCCCCACCAGGCTGACCCCCAGGCTGACCGTAATGTGCTCGCCCGCCATGGGGCGGCCTGCCACGGTGCGCCGCAGCCGCTCGGCCACGCCCCGGCCGTGCTCCTCGGTGACGCCGCGCAGGATCACCGCGAATTCCTCGCCGCCTATGCGGTAGGCCTGGTCGTGGCTCCGCAGCTGGCCGTACAGGGTCTGCGCCACGTCGCGCAGCACCAGATCGCCCACCGCGTGGCCGTGGGTGTCGTTGACCCGCTTGAAATGGTCGATGTCGATCAGCACCACCGCGTCGTCGGGGGCCAGCGACAGCAGGTCGTGGTCGAACTGCCGGCGGTTGGCGATGCCGGTCAGGGGGTCGAGCAGGGCCTGGGTCTGCCAGCGCTGCATGACCTGCAGGTGTCGGATACGGCCGGACACGATGGAACTCAGGATGGCCGAACCGAAGAGGCCCAGGGCCAGCACCGGGAAGTAGGCGCGGCTGAACAGGCCCTGACCGCCGGGCAGCAGCAGCAGCGCCACCCCATTGGGAGCCAGGGTGAACAGGGTTGCCAGCCCCCGGCGCAGGGCGACCCGGCTGGTCAGTCGCTGCCGCAGCGACTCGCCCCACGGCGCCTGAGGGGGGCGCGGCACTGACCTCTGGGCGCGGCTTCGCAGCCAGAACCACGCCGCCGTGCCGACCAGCCACATGGCGCCGAAACTGATCAGGGACACCAGCGCGCCCGGCCCGCCCAGTTCCAGCCGGTACAGCGCCATGGGCAGGGCGACCCCCACGGCGGCCACCGGCCCGTAGCGCAGCAGGGCGAACACGAAGGGCACCGCGCGCAGGTCGGCGATCACGCCGGGGGCCAGGGCCGCCGGGAAGGACATCAGCAGGATGCCGATGGTCGCCAGGGCCGCGAGCCGCAGCACGTACCAGAGCCCCGAGCGCTCGGTGGGCCAGCTCCGGTAGGTCAGGCTGAGCAGATAGCTGCAGGTGGCCAGCACACAGAAATTCAGGAACAGGGTGGTGAGCATGGTCGGCCCTCCGGGCGTGTCCCGAACTTAATGATCCGCCTCGTGCAACGCTCTGACAGTTCGGGCCGTCCATGCTGAAAATTCGCCAAAACCGGGAATCGGGCCCGGGCCAGAGCGGCGTGCGGCCGGCACCGGTCGAGGCCAGGGAGAGGGCGCCCAGCCGTACCCGCGAGTGGCCTGCAGCGCGCTGTGCCTACCTCCCGGCGGACTCCGTGCGGGTGGCCGGACGTGGGTCGGCACGGGTGTCGGGCGGGTGTGGATGTCAGGTGGCGCCCGTCCGGTGGCTGTCTGGTGGATGTGACTGGCTGGTGGATGTGGCTGGCTGGTGGGTACAGTACAGCCATGCCCAGACTGTGGTTTCCCGTGCTCGCGGCCCTCTTCGTGTCCTGCAGCGGGACGCCGGCCGCCAACCCCTTCATCACGGGCCGCCCCTGGAACATCGCGCACCAGGGAGGGGAACTGATCCGGCCCAGCAACACCCTGCTGGCGTACCGCAACGCGGTGTCCCTGGGCGTGGACATGCTGGAGATGGACATGCACGCGACCCGGGACGGCGCGCTGGTGCTCTCGCACGACGCCACCCTGGATCGCCTGACGGACACGAAGGGGGCCATCGCCGGGATGACGCTGGACGAGGTGCGGCGGGCCGACGCCGGCTACGCCTTCACGCCCGACGGCGGGCAGACCTATCCCTACCGGGGCCAGGGCGTGCGGGTGGCCCAGCTTTCGGAGGTGCTCGCGGCGTTTCCGACGACTCCCATGACCATCGAGATCAAGCAGGCGCAGCCCAGTCTCGCGGCGCCCTTCTGCAAGGCGCTGCGGGACGCCGGGGCCACGCCCCGCGTGATCGTGGCCTCCTTCAGCGACGCCGCCCTGAACGAGTTCCGCGCCGCCTGCCCCGAGGTGACGACCTCCATGACCGAGAAGGAGCTGCGCCCGCTGGTGCTGCTGAGCAAGGTGGGGCTCGCCGGACTGGCGCCGCTGCCGGGAAAGGTCGCCCAGGTGCCGGTGCAGGCCGGGGGCATCGAGGTCGTGACCCCCGGGTTCGTGCGCGCCATGCACGCCCGCGGCGTGGCCGTGCAGGTCTGGACGATCGACGAGGAAAGCGAGATGCGCCGGCTGATCGGCCTGGGCGTGGACGGAATCATCACCAACCGGCCCGACCTGCTGAAGACGGTGCTGGGGCGCGGGAGGTAGCGCTCGCCGGGGCCGCTGCCCCCATTGGGGGAGGGTCGGCGGCCCCCTAGACTGCCCGGGTGAAGCTCCTCCTCCGCACACTGGCCCCCACACTGGCCCGCCCGCTGGTCTGCACGCTCTCCCTGCTGGCCGGCGCCGCCCAGGCCCAGCTCTGGGACACTCCCAAGGCGACCGCCGCCCAGACCATCCTGAAAGGGTTCACGGCCCGGCAGACCGTCCTGACGCGCGGAGACGCCACCATCACGCTGGACGTCGCCGGCAACCTGGTCGTGGGCGTGCTGGTCGAGGCGGGCACGGCGGCCGACGTGGCGCGCGGGCTGGGCGTGGCCTGGGGTCTGGCGGAGACCGACCTGGCCGCCCTGCAAAGGAACCTGGGGTCGCCGCAGCTGCAGGCCGCCGCCCGGCGCGGCTTCGTGGAGACGGCGGACGAGGACGGCAGCGGGTTGATCGCCCTGAAACTCCGGGGCGAGGGTTCGGCGACCCGCTACGCGGCCTACGTCGCCCTGAAGATCTGGCCGGACAGCGCCTTCCCGGCCACCCGCAACGTCACGGGGTCGGCCGCGGCGCCCGACGTGGTGAGGATCTTCAGCGACTTCCAGTGCCCCTACTGCCGGGAGATGTGGGACAGCGCCGCGCAGGGCTGGGAGGCCCGCCCGGAGCAGTTCCGGGTGTCCCACTACCAGTTTCCACTAGACAAGCACCCCAACGCCTTCGCGGCCGCCGAGGCCAGCGAGTGCGCGGGGGCGCAGGGCAGGTTCTGGCCCTACGCCGACACCCTGTTCCGGGAGTTCGACCGCTGGACGCCGCTGAGGGCGGCCGACACCGCCCTGAAATTCGGCGGGTACGCCGGAAGCGCCGGGCTCAAGACCGCCGCCTTCACGAGCTGCCTCAACGCCCATACCTTCAAAGCCTCGGTCGAGGCGCAGGTGAGGGCGGGGCTGGCAGTCGGGGTTCAGGGCACGCCGACCGTGTTCCTGAACGGCGTGAAGATGGGCAACTACGCCAGCCCCGCCGAGGTGGCGCGGATCCGGGCCGTCACGCGGGCCACGCCCAGCGCCGCCAGCGTGATCGACGCCCGGCTGGGGCTGTTCCGCTGAGCTGACCGTCTGGGCAGACCACCTTGACTCCCTCACTCTCTAGACTCACTATGTAGCCATGCACAGGAGAGGCGGGGACGGGAACCTGTTGCGCGGCACGCTGGACTTCCTGCTGCTCGCCAGCCTGGAAGCCGGCCCGCTGTACGGGCTGCGGATCATTCAGGACGTGCAGGCCACCACGAACGGCCACTTCAGCTTCAAGGAAGGCACGCTGTACCCGGCCCTGCACCGCCTGGAGCAGCGGGGGCTGATTCGCGCCGAGACGCGCCCCAGCGACTCCGGCGGGCCGCCCCGCAAGTACTACCACCTGACCGACAGCGGCCTGAAGGAACTCGGGCGCCAGCGAGACGAACAACGCGCCCACGCCGCCGCCCTGCGCCCCTATCTGGAGTTCGCGTGAACGCCGAGGAGCGGTTTGTGCGCGCCGCCACCCGGGGCCTGGCCCGCCGGGCCCGTCTGGACGCCCAGGCCGAACTCCGCTCCCACCTGCACGAACGGGTGCAGCAGCTCCGGCTGGAGGGCGTGCCGGGAGCGCAGGCGAGCGCCCAGGCCATGCAGGAACTCGGGCACTCGGCCACGATCCGCCGCTCTCTGTGGGGGGCGCATCCGCCGCTGCATCTGCTGTGGTGGACAGGGCTGGTCATATTGACACTCTGGACGGGGTGGAACCTGCGGGACGTGCAGACGGGGCGAAGCTACTACGGCGGGCCGCAGAGGGAACGGTATGGCTCGGTGGGCTTCGTGGGCAGGTTCGGCGACGGCGTTCGTCTTGAGGACTGGGCAAAAGACCTTCCGGACGGGCTGACGGTGAGCACGTCCGGCGCTCAGCCCGTCCTGACCTCTGTAGGCTGGCCGCCTGTTCCCCTGACGGGCGGGCCCCGTTCCGACCGGCCCCTGATCCTCTTCACGCAAGAACTGATGCCCTACCAGGATCGCTTCAGCGGATCGCCGGGCGGGCCGATGAGACCCACCATTCCAGCATTCATGACCGGGTTCGTGCGGGTACGCGGCCCCTTTCTGAACACGTCGAATCTGGCGATGCGGGCCTTCCGACTGGGGTGGCCCGTGCAGGTGGACACCGGGCGGGTATCCCTGGCCGGGCAGGCCCTGCCCCCCACGGCTCCGGGAGATATCCGCTCGCTGCCGACCGTCGCGGCCGATCTGACCGTGACGGCCGCGTGGCTGCATCTGGGCTCAGCCACGCGCGAGAAGGTGGGTATGCCCTGGGAAAAGGGAACGAACAGTTCCAAATTTCCGATGTTCGAGCCTCTGGAAGGTCCCTGGGCACCCGTGACCCGGAGGCTTAGCCTGAAAGGAGCGCGGCCCGGCGCACGGTACGTACTCGTTACCCGCCTCCCGACACGCGACCCAGACCGGGCGGCAAATGGAAGCTCCGACCTCCTCACCTCCACTCCTCACGGAGCGGATGCTGACGGTGAGGTCACTTTTCCGCTCTCGCACACGCTTGCGGGGCGGGGCACGCAGTACAGAGGCGCCCACCTGCTCCTCATGGGCGACCTGGGGGCCTGGGGTCGGCAGGCCGTATCGGACGATGAATTCCCCACGCTCGTGCTTCAGGTGCCCGAAACCGTTCAGCGTCAGCAGCCCCCACCGGTGTTCGCGCCGCCATATGCCGTGGGGCAGAGGGTACCGCTGGAAGACTAGAGCATTTGTCCGAATTACAGCATCAGACAAACTGCGTCTGATGCTTCCATTCTCCCAAATACTCCATCAAATTCACTCACTCCGTTCGGTCAAAAGTGAACAGCTCTTTTGACAAATGCTTTAATCGGAGAGAGCAAACAGGGCGACCATTGACCGGTCGCCCTTCGCATCGATTCTGTTTCAGCCCCTCGTCTTGTACCGCTCCAGCAGTTCACCCCTGAGCTCGTCGAAGCCCACGCCCTTGCGCTCCCTGTGGCCTTCCGGGCTGCGCTCGCGGACGCTGACCTGCCGCCCGGCCTCCTCCTGATCGCCGACGACCAGCATCACCGGGATCTTGCTCAGCTCGGCGGTGCGGACTTTGGCCTGCATCCGGTTGCTGGAGTCGTCGACCTCGGCGCGCAGGCCGGCGTCGTGCAGCTCCTGGCGCAGAGATTCAGCGTAGGCGTTGTGGCGGTCGGCGATGGGGATGATCATGATCTGCCGGGGCGCCAGCCACAGCGGGAAATCGCCCCCGTAGTGCTCGATCAGGATGCCCGTGAAGCGCTCGACGGAGCCGAACGGCGCGCGGTGGATCATCACGGGGCGGTGTTCCTGGCCGTCCTCGCCCGTGTAGTGGATGTCGAAGCGCTCAGGCAGGTTGTAATCCACCTGGATGGTGCCCAGCTGCCACTCGCGGCCCAGCACGTCCTTGACCACGAAGTCCAGTTTGGGGCCGTAGAAGGCGGCGTCGCCGGGTTCGACCGTATACGGCAGCCCGACCTCCTCGACCGCCTCGATGATCTGCCGCTCGGCCAGATCCCAGTTGGCCTCGTCGCCCACGTACTTGTCGCTGCCGCTTTCACGCACGCCCACGCGGAAACGCACGTCATTCATTCCGAAGGTGCCCAGCACCAGCACGGTCAGGTCGAGCACGTCCAGAAACTCTTTTTTCAGCTGATCCGGGCGGCAGAAGATGTGGGCGTCGTCCTGCGTGAAGCCGCGCACGCGGGTCAGGCCGTTCAGTTCGCCGGACTGCTCGTAGCGGTAGACCGTGCCGAACTCCGCGAGGCGCACCGGCAGGTCGCGGTAGGAACGCGGCTTGGCGTCGTAGATGCGGACGTGGTGCGGGCAGTTCATCGGTTTGAGCATGTACTGCTCGTCGTCGACCTCGATCGGGTTGAACTGCGACTCGGCGTAGTACGGGTAGTGCCCGGAGGTGCGGTACAGTTCCAGATTGCCGATGTTGGGCGTGATCACGCCCTGGTAGCCGCGCTTGAACTGCTGCTCCTTGAGGAAGGTGCTCAGCTCCTCGCGCAGCACCGTGCCGTTGGGCAGCCACAGCGGCAGGCCCTTGCCCACCATGGGGTCGATGATGAACAGCTCCAGCTCCTTGCCCAGCTTGCGGTGGTCGCGCCTCCTGGCTTCCTCCAGTGCGTGCAGGTACTCGTCCAGCTCCTTCTGCGTGGCGAAGGCCACCCCGTACACCCGCTGCAGGATGGGGTTCTTCTCGTTGCCACGCCAGTAGGCGCCGGAGGTACTCATCAGCTTGAACGCCTGCGGCAGCTTACCCGTGTTCGGAAAGTGCGGCCCCCGGCACAGGTCGATGTAGTCGCCCTGCTGGTAGAGCGTGATGGGCTCGCCGTCCGGCAGCCCCTCGATAAGTTCCTGCTTGTACGGGTCGTGAGGGAACTGGACCAGCCCCTCGGCCCGGCTGACCTCGCGGCGCGAGAACTCCAGATTGCGGCCGATGATCTCGCGCATGATCCGCTCGATCTCGGGCAGGTCTTCTTCCCGCAGCGGCTCGGGCAGGTCGAAGTCCTGGTACCAGCCGTGCTCGATGCTGGGGCCCACGCCGCGCTTGATGGCGTCGCCTGGGTAGCCCTTCGCCCGGTAGAACTCGCCCACCGCCTGACTCATGACATGCCCCAGCGAGTGCCGGAACAGCGGCGCGGCGTCGGCCGGATTTTTCTTGGTGATCAGCGTGATCGCCGCGCCGTCGGGCAGCGGGGTCAGCAGATCGACCAGCTCACCGTTGGATGTGGCGGCCAGGGCGTCACCGGCGAGCCGGGGGCCGATCGCCTTGGCAGCGTCCAGCGCCGTCGCGCCCTGTTGCAGATCCAGTTGTTTACCGTCGGGAAGAACTACGTGCATATCAACCTCTTTTGGCCTTCAGCCATCTGCCTTCAGCAATAAAAAAACCCGGTCTGGCCGTGAACCCAGCAAAGCGCCTGAAAACCGCGTGGGGGTTCTCAGGCGCTCAGAGTTCGCGTGACCAGACCGGACAGATCAGGCATTCGTTGCAAGCACACGCCGAGCATCACCAGACCGGAGTGATGGGCGAAGGGCTTCATAGGGCCAGGATAGCGGGTCGGGTGCAGGGGGGGCAACCCGCCAGAGGGCTTACCTGGGCGGTCAGATTTCAGGAATGGAGGACTGGAGAAGCGAGGCCCAGGTGAAAGGACACGGTCTGCCGTTGCGCATGTGCGGCGACCCACGCTGTCAGGAACGCCTCTGTCGCCCGTACTGAATGGGCAGCTATTCCTAAATCGATCTCACCCGCCTGTCTGGTGGGGAGGAACTCGCCGGGCCGTCACACACTCTCCTCAACAGTGAGCATCCGGGTGTCCTGCGTCCAGTTCTGCACGACCACCCCCACTGGGTCGGCCACCGACTGCAGATCGTCCGGCGTGTCCTGAAGGCTGCACCTGACTTTGGCGTGATATGTGCTGGTGGCCCAGGCGCTGGAAGAAGGGATAAGGCTGGTCACCCTGGACGAGCGGATCACAGCCTTCGCAGGAGCGCCGATCTTCAGTCCGGCGGAGCCTCGAACGCCTGCCTGAACGTGAACGCCCGCGGCGTCGGCCCATGCGCCCGCAGGTGCGTGATGCGCTCCCAGGCTTCGGCCGTCGTCGGGATGTGGCCGGCCGGCACCCACCACAGCGCCGTAAAAGCCTCGGTCATGGGCTCGAACCACTGCCTGCGTGCCCGGAGCAGCGCCAGGTGGTCGCTGCGGTACACATAGTCGCGCAGCGCCTCCAGGCTTTCCCAGACGGACATGTTGACCAGAATGGTGTCGTCCTCGAAGGGGCGCAGGTCGGTGGCGCTGTCCCCCTCGCCCTGCAGCCGCCACAGGAAGCCCGGCCAGCCGTCGGCCAGCGCGTTGATCTCGTCCAGGCGCGAGGTGAAGCCGTGCATCGTGTCGCTGTCCAGCGGCGCCAGAATCCGGCCGACGTTGACCTGGGCGAGGGGCATGGGCCCAGCTTAGCCGCAGTTTACGAGCCCCGTTCCGGGTGGGGTATCCGGGTGTTCGCCTCACCGAAATCGATCTCGAAGAAGCGGTAGCCCTCCTGCACTTCCTCGCCGGGGGCGTAGCCCATGCCCATGTAGGCGGGAGTAGCTTCCCGAAGGTTGGCGTACCAGAACAGGGAACGCAGCCCCCGCGCTCTGGCCCAGGCCTCCATCGCCGTCATCAGGGCGCGGCCCACGCCCCGGCGACGGGAAGGGGGCGCCGTGTAGAGGTCGTGCAGTTTGGCGGTGCGGTGCGAGTCTCCGGAGCGCAGATGCGGGCCGTAGTCCTGCGCCGCCGCGTAGCCCAGCAGCGTGTCGCCGTCAAAGGCGCCCAGCAGCACCCAGTCCGGGTGGGCACACAGGAGGGGAAAACGCGCTTCCAGCGCCCGCTCATCCTCCACGAAGCCCATATCGAGCAGCATCGGCAGCGTCTGAGAGAGGTCGGCGGCGGTCAGGGGCCGGATCGTAAGCGACGGGATGGCGGACATGGATTCAGTGTTTCAGGCCGCAAGGGGTTTCACATCGACCATCTGGTCACGGCAAAGTCCACAAGCGGCAAAGCCCACAAGACATCGCACCCGCAGAACACCGCCCCGACGCGCAGGCCGGGGCGGTCATGGATGGGCGCCTACCAGTTCGCAGCGGGCGTGGCGCCTTCGTGGGCCTTGGGGTTGGGCCCCCACCTGTTGCTGCCGGGCTCGGAATCCAGCACCGTGAAGACCAGCAGGACGAGACCGCCGACGAGGGGAATCAGCCCGATCAGATACCACCAGCCACTCTTGCCGGTGTCGTGCAGGCGGCGGACGGTGACGGCCAGACTGGGGACGAACACGGCCAGCGCATACAGGACGGCCAGAATCAGCGAAATCAGGCCGATTCCGGATGGGATCGCGGCCGACTCCTCGCCCAGCGACGCCAGGTTCTGAATCTGGAACGGCAACTGCAGGATGACCGAGATGACCGTATTGATTGAGCACGAACATCCAGTATTCGCGGCGGCGGGCGCGGCTGGAGAAGTTGACGTAGTTGTTGCGGATCACGTTCAGGTAGTCGTTCATGGCTCGCCTCCAATGTTCGGTGAGAAAAGTTTAAGAGACTCTTCAAGGGTGTGGGGCTCAACTGTGTATCCGGCGGCCGTGGCATAGGCTGTGGGCATCATGCGTGCCTTCATCCTCGCCCTGCCGCTGGTGCTCAGCGCCTGCGCGCCCGTGACCGCCGTCACCCAGCCCTTTCCGGACACGGTGGCCCGGCTGCCGCTCGGCGCCGATCCCCAGCGGGTGCGGGTCGTGGTCATGGGGGATCAGGGCACGGGCTCGCAGACGCAGGCGCAGGTGGCGGCGGCCATGCGCGAGGTCTGCGCCCGCGAGGGCTGCGATCTGGGCGTGGCCCTGGGGGACAATTTCTATCCGGCCGGGCCGAAGGACGTGCAGTCTCCCCTCTTCAAGGAGCGCTTCGCTGACCTGTACGGCCCGCTGAAGGTGCCGTTCCTGATGGTCAGCGGCAACCACGACGAGTCCTGGCTGGCCGGTGGCGACGGTGCCGACGCCCGTGGCGGGGAGGTTCAGGTCGCGTATTCGCGGCTGAACCCGCAGTGGGTGATGCCCGCCCGCACCTACCGTGCGCCCGTGGGCCGGCTGGTCGAGTTCTTCACGGTGGCGACCTCGCCGCTGGCGGCGTATCTGGCCCCCCGGCGGGCGACCGAGCGCCCCGGCGGCAGCTGGGACACGGCCCAGCGGGCCTGGCTGCAGGGCGCGCTGGGCCGCAGTCCGGCCCGCTGGAAGCTGGTGCTGGGCCACCACCCGCTGTTCAGCAATTCCAATCACGGCGACGCGGGGCGCTACGACAACGCGGCGGCCCCCCTGCAACGGGGCGAGGCCGTGCGGCGGCTGTACGGCGTGGCCTGCGGGAAGGCCGACCTGCTGCTCAGCGGCCACGACCACGCGCTGGAACTTTTCGCGCCCCAGCCCGGCTGCGCGGGCACCTGGACGCTGGTCTCGGGCGCGGCTGGCCGGGCGTCCTCACCCCGGGTAGGGCGGCGGCCGGCGGCTTTCGAGGCCTATGAGCAGCCGGGCTTCATGTGGCTGGACGTGCAGCCCACGGCCCTGAGCCTCCGGGTGTACACGGTGGACGCCGCGGGCCACGCGCGGCTGGCCCACACCCAGACCCTGAATCCCGGCCCTTGACGGCCAAGCCCTGAAAACTGGGATCGCAGCGGGCGCCACCCCTCCAGCAGCGCCGATCCGGTTCCCGGCGGTGGGGGCACCCGGAGGGGGAACGGGCGAGCGGCTGGGTCGGTGGTTCCCGTCTGGAACGCACATTCGACCAGGGCCCAGGATTCTGGCCCAGGGGTCAGTCTTTTGTATACCGGCCTTTGCATGAAGGCGGTAAGAGTTGGCCTGAGAGCATGGCCCAACCACAGCCCAGGACGTCTGGGTGCCGGAACCCCCGAGGTAGATCAGTGATTCCAGCCTTTGCTTCCACCACCGCCCTCCAATCTGCCCTGAGTGACCTGCTGCGTATGCACGCCCCGCAGGCGACCCTGCTCGCGTCGGTCGGTGAGGAGGTGGTGCGCGTGCGCGCCGACGCCTCCACGAATCTGGTGGGGGCCGATCTGGTGCCGCCCGACGACTGGTTCGAGCGTGGCGAGATGACCTGGCTGACCCGCGACGGCGCGCTGCTGGGCCTGCTCTGGAGCGAGGACGGGCAGGTGCCGAACACGGCGATCCAGGTGCTGACCATGCTGCTCGCCGCCGCGCGGATGGACGGCGAGGGCCGCGAGGCGGAGGTGCTGGTCACGCAGCTGCCGATGGCGACCGCCTGGTTCACGGCCGATCTGGTCTTCCGGCGGGTCAGCCGGCCCTTCCTGGAACTCTTCGGACTGACCGACGCCGAGGTGGCGGGCCGCAGCCTGGAACAGGTCTTCCCGGATCGCCCCGCCATGATCACGGCGCTGCAGCAGGCCTCGGCCGGCAGGTCGGTGCGTCTGCCCGACGAACGCTTCGGGGTGGCCCCGCACCAGATCTGGACGCGCGGCGAGGCCCGGCCCTACTTCGGCGGCGCGGCGGCGGGCGTGATGCTCACCCTGCAGGACGTGAGCGGCGAATACGAGCGGGCCTCGCGCGTGGCCGCACTGCTCGACACCGACCTGCCCGCCGCGCTGCTGACCGAATCGGGCACCGTGCTGCACGCCAGCCAGGGGCTGCTGGACCTGGGGCCGCCCTCCGCCTCGGCGGTGGCGGGCGCGCCGCTGTGGGCCTGGCCCTGTTTCGCGTCGCTGCCCTCCGAGGCGGTGCGCGACCTGGTGCTGCTGGCCGCCCGCACCGGCTCCGCCCGCGCCGACGTGGAGCTGGAGAGCGGCGAACGCCTGCCCCTGAGCGTGCGCCGCACCTCCGAGCCCGGCCTGCTGGTGGCGGAGGCCTGGACGGGGCAGCGCGGTACCCAGGCGCCGTCGGGCATGATCGGGCAGATGCTCTCCCAGAGCGAGGACGCGACCGTGATGATCGATTCGTCCGGCCGGGCGCAGCTGGTCAGTGAACGCGCCGCCCAGCTGCTGGGGGTGGAGGCCGCGCGCCTGGTCGGGCTGAGCCTGTCGCGGGTGCTGGGGGAGCTGGGGGTGCGGGTCTTCACCCCCGAGGGCGACCCGCTGGAGCTGCCCGAGTGGCGTGACGTGCCCCTGCCCCTGCGCCGCGAGCTGCTGCTGGCCCTGCCGGACGGCGCCCTGCGGCACATGGAACTGCGCGCCTCGGGGCTGGACGGCGAGCCGAGCAGCGGCGCCGGAGGCGCCCTGCTGACCCTGCGTGACCTGACGGCCCTGCGCCGCGCCCAGGCCCGCGTGCGCCACACCGCCCGCCACGACGCGCTGACCGGGCTGCTCAACCGCACAGGGCTGCGCGAGGCCCTGGCGGCGCAGACCGGCCCGGCCGTGGTGGCCTGCCTCGATATCGACGGCTTCGGCCCGCTGAACGCCGCGCTGGGCCGCACCGCCTGCGACCGGGTGCTGATCCAGCTGGCGGCCCGGCTGCACGACCTGGCGGCGGCCCAGGGCGGCAGCGTGTCGCGCCTGGCCGACGACACCTTCGCGCTGCTGCTGCCGGGAACGGGCGCTGCGGAGGCCACGGCCGCGCTGCAGACCCTCCTGCTGGCGCCGCTGCGGGCCGGTCAGCGCGACCTGAGCCTCTCGTGCGCGCTCGGACTGGTCACGCTACAGGGCGGCGAGGAGCCGGAGACCGCGCTGAACAACGCGGAAATCGCCATGCAGCACGCCAAGCGCCAGGGCCGCGCGCAGGTGGGCGTCTTCGACCCCGGGATGCGCGCCCAGGTGGCCCGCGCCTTCGAGCTGGAAGAAGCCCTGCGCGGCGCGGCGGCGGCGGGGCAGTTCGCGCTGCTGTACCAGCCGCTCAGCGACCTCGGCAGCGGCCGCGCGCTGGGCGCCGAGGCGCTGCTGCGCTGGAACCACCCGGGACTGGGGGTGCTGCCGCCCAGCCACTTCCTGGCGCTGGCCAGCCACAGCGACCTGATCAGCGAGGTCAGCGAATGGGTGGTGCAGCAGGCCATGAGCGGACGGAGCGCGGTGCGCGCGGCGCTGCCGGAGCGCTTCCCGGAGTGGCAGGTCAGCGTGAACCTGAGCCTGGAGGAACTGCGCCGCAGCGCGGGCCTGGGCCGACTGCTGCCGCTGATGGCCGCGCAGGGAGCGCCGGACATCGAGGTCGCGGCCGGCAGCCTGCTCGACCACAGCCAGGAGACCCTGGGCCTGCTGGAGCAGCTGCGGACGCTGGGCGCCCACCTGAGCGTGGATGATTTCGGCGAGGGCGCCAGCAGCCTCTCGGCCCTCACCCGCTTTCCCCTGAGCGCCGTGAAGCTGCATCCCACCCTGACCGCCCGCCTGCCCGAAGACCCGCGCTCGCTGGCGCTGGTGCAGGGCGCCATCGATCTCGCGCACCGGCTGGGCCTGAAGGTGGTGGCGGTGGGCGTGGAGACCGAGGAACAGCTGGCCGTGCTGCGCGACCTGGGCTGCGACGCCGCGCAGGGCTACGCCATCTGCCCGCCGCTGGCGCTGCCGGATCTGCTGAGCTGGCTGAGCGCGCACTGAGCCCAGCAAGCCTATAACCGCAGATCCTGTCGCGGGGTTCCAGAGGGTCGCCGGAATCTCTCCATGCCCCCTGCAACGCCCTTTTTTCGCCCCCGGCTCCGCTCGACGTGTCTGCAAGAGCGGGGCGATCTCAAACGAAGGGCCAGACGCGCGGAATGACCAGCATGGCGACCGTGAAGGTGACCACGGTCAGGCCGGAACCGACCCGCACGAAATCCAGGAAGGTGTAGCGGCCGGGGCCGTAGACCAGCATGCACGAGGGCTCCAGCGGCGTGATGAAGGAGTTGCTGGCCGCCACCGTGATCCCGATGATGAAGGGCCGGGGATCGTAGCCCAGCGCCTGCGCGGTGCCGATGGCCAGCGGCAGCATGACCAGCGCGGCCGCCTGGTTGCTCATGGGCTGGGTCAGGGCGACCGTGACCAGGAACAGCGCCCCCAGCAGCCCATAGGGCCCCAGCGGCTCCAGCACCCCCGAGAGCGCGCCAGTCAGCACCTTCGCGGCCCCGGTGCTCTCGAAGGCGGTGCCGAAGGCCAGCATGCAGGCGACCAGCACGATGATCGGCCACTCCACCGAGCGGTAGGCCTCCTCCGGGCTGATCAGGCGCAGGGTCAGGCTCAGGGCGGTGGCGACCAGCACGGCCACCCCCAGCGGCACCAGGCCCAGGCCGCCGGTCACGACCGCCCCGATGAACAGCAGCAGGGCCAGCGGGGCGCGGCGCAGGTCGCGCTGGTGCTCGGTCAGGTCGCCCATGACCACCAGATAGTCGCCCAGCGAGTCCAGGCGGGTGGCGCCGCCCTGCACCAGCAGCACGTCGCCGACCTGAATCCGCAGGCGGCCCAGGCGCTCGAAGTGCTTGTCGCGGCGGTGCAGCGCCAGCACCGAGGCCCCGTAGCGCTCGCGGAAGCGCGCCTCCTTGAGGGTGCGGCCCAGCAGCGGCGAGCCGGGCATCACGACCGCCTCGACCAGCCGGACGTCGCCGTCGGCCGGGCCGGGCTGCAGCTTGAGTTCGCTCTTGCTGACCACCCCCAGCGTGGTCTTGCCGGCCAGGATGCGCTCGGTGGGGCCCTCGACCGCCAACGTGTCGCCCTCCTGCAGGCGGTAGTCCGCGCCCGGCGCGTAGACCGTCTGCTCGCCGCGGCGCACGGCCACCACGGTCAGGCCGTGGTCGCGGCCCAGGCCGCTCTCGCGCAGGCTCTGGCCGCTCAGCGGGCTGCCGGGGGCCACGGTCAGGTCCGCCAGGTAGGCGCGCAGCGAGTCCTCCAGGGCGGCGTCGCGGGCCGGCAGCAGCCGGGGGGCGATGAAGAAGAGGTAGAGCAGCCCGATCAGCGCGGCGGGCAGGCCCACCCAGGCCAGTTCGAAGAAGCCCAGCGGCGCCTGCCCGCTGGCCGGCAGCGCGCCCGAAACCACGATGTTGGTGCTGGTGCCGATGATCGTGACCGTGCCGCCCAGGATGCTGGCGAAGGCCAGCGGCATCAGCGCGCGGCTGGCCGGAATGCCGGCGCGCCGCGACACGCCGGCCACCACCGGCAGGAACACGGCCGTGGTGGCGGTGTTGCTGGTAAAGGCGCTGACCCCCGCCACCGTGCCCAGCATGGCGCGCAGCAGGCTGGTGGCGCCGCGCGCCCGGCGGGCCAGCGCCATGCCGATCCACTCGATCACGCCGGCCCGCAGCAGCACGCGGGTCAGGATGAACAGCGAGGCCAGCGTGATCACGGTGTCGCTGCCGAAGCCCGCGAAGGCCTGCTTGGGGGTGATCAGCCCCGAGACCAGCAGCGCCGAGAGCAGGCCCAGCGCCGTGACGTCCACCGGCAGCCATTCGGTGGCGAACAGCACCAGGGCCACCACGAACAGGATGAGGATCAGGGTGACAGGTTCCATGGGTCTCCAGGCGACCAGTCAGGACGGTCAGAAGGGGGTCGTCGGGGAGGCGGGAAGAGTTGGACGGATGGCGCGGCCGCGTCGGCGGTGGCGTGGAGCGGGGTCGCAGGGAAACAGGGTCAGGGGGAGGGGTCTTCGATCCAGTCGAGGTGCCGGTGGGCGAGTCCTGCGGCGCGGTGGCTGAGGTCGGTGGGCTGGCTGGACGCTGAAAACATCCCTGGACATCCGGCCCTGACTGTCTGGGCGGTGCTCAGGTTCCCGCAGGCACCGCCGCGCCTGGCTGGGTCGGCACGGGCCAGGACAGCGCGAGCCGGGTCAGCGCGCCGGTGAGCACGGCCACCGCGCGGTCGTATTCCGCCAGTTCCAGCCGCTCGTCGGGGGTGTGGTCGAGCGAGCTGTCGCCCGGCCCGTAGGCCAGCGTGGGCACCGGCCAGAGTTCGGCCACCACGTTCATGTCGCTGGTGCCGGTCTTGACCTTGAAGACCGGCGTGCCCCCCTGCGCGCGGATGACGACCCGCAGGGCGCGGGTCAGGGCGTTGTCCCGGGGATGGCGCACGGCCGATTCGTGCCCGCTGAAGCGGAGCTGCAGGCCCGGCAGGTCGGCGAGCAGTTCCCCCAGGGTGGCCTCGGCCTCGGCCGGAGAGATGCGGGGCGGCAGGCGCAGGCCGAAGGTGGCGCGCGCCAGCTGGGTCACGCCGTCGTTGCTGGACGACAGTTCCTGAATGGTCGCCTGCACCGAGTCGAAGAGCCCGGCGCCCTCGGCGGTGCGGGCAGCCCAGGCCCGCACCCGGAACCAGGCCTCGGCCAGGTCGTCGGCGGCGCTCTGGCCCTCACCGGCCGTGTGGAAGTTCTCCCGGCTGAGCTGCACGCGCGCCACCAGGCGGCCCTTATACCCCAGCGTCAGGCCCTCCCAGCCGCTCGGTTCCCCGATCAGCACCACGTCGGGTCTGAACGTGGTCATGACGTGCCGCGCCCCCCGGCTGCTGGGAGCCTCCTCCTCGGTGGCGCCGATCACCACGAAGCGGGCCGCCGCCAGGGCCTCGTCCGGCAGGGCCGCCACCGCCGCCAGGAAGGCGCACAGCGGGCCCTTGGCGTCCACCGCGCCGCGCCCGTGCAGCACGCCCGACTCGTCGATCCGCACCGGAATCTCGCCGGGCACGGTGTCCATGTGCCCCAGCAAGGCCACCGTCAGCGGCCCCTGGCCCCGCTCGCCCACCGCGTTGCCGGCCTCGTCGATGCGGGCCTGGAAGCCCTGGGCGGTCATCCAGCTGCCGAGGTAGGCGGCCAGCGGCCCTTCCTGCCCGGACAGCGAGGGAATCGAGACCGCGCCGATCAGGAGTTCCCGCGCCGTCTGTGGGGGCCTCAGCTCACCTGGCATCTGGGGCCCTGCCCAGGGCCACCGAGCGGCCCAGCAGGGCCAGCAGCCGCGCGAGTTCCGCCAGCGCCAGCAGCGCGATCGTGCCGACTCCACCCGAGAGCAGCGTCCAGAGGGCGTCCAGCCGGCCCCCGGCCAGGTACTGCACCAGGGCCAGCAGCAGGGCCGCCACGAACAGCACGCCGCCCAGGAAGCGCAGCCGGCCAACCAGACCATCGACCAGATCGGCCTGACGGGCCAGCGTGCGGTGCAGGCCGTCGAGTCTGGAGACGTCCAGGCCGCCCGGCTGGGCCTCGGCGGTCGGCGCGGGCACCGGCGACGCCGGAGTGGACGTTCGAGTGGTGACCGGCGTCGGACTGGCCGGAACTGAACTGGCCGACGCTGGGCTGACCGGAGCTGGGCTGGTGGGCCCAGAACTGGTGGGCTGAGCGCTGGGTGCCGCCCCGCTGCCAGCCTGGGTGGGCGGCGTGGCCCCCGCCCGCGCCGACGTGGGCGTGAAGGCCGACGAGGAGATCACCACCGGGCGCGCGGCCGATGTCTCCGGCGAGGCGGTGGGCCGCAGCGCCGTCGTGGAGGTGGCGGGGGCAGCAGGCGCCGGTCGCGGCCGCGGCGGGGGCGAAGCCGGTGGTGTGGCCGCCGCCGTGGTGGGCGCACTGGTGGGCGCAGCTGCAGGCCCGGCAGAGGGAGCGGGGGCGACCGGTGCGGCGCTCGCTGACCCTGTGTCCGCGCCCGCCCTGGCGCCTGAATCTGCGGTGGAGGGAGCGGCGCCCGCAGGCCCACTGGCCTGTGGCTGCGGCCTGGGCGGTGGGATCTCGGCGGGCTGGATCCCGGCGGCTTGGGTCTGGGCGGGCTGGGTCTGGGCCGGCTTCGTCTCGGCGGACTGGGTGGCCGGCGGTCTGGCGGGGGGGGCGTCGGCGGGAAGGCCAGCGGGCCGGGGAGCCTGGGCCTGCACGCCGCCCGGCGCCTGGGCAGCGCTGTCCGGGCGCTCCCGACTGGGCTCCGGTGTGGTGGTGGGCTCCGGTGAGCTGGGCGCCGGGCGTTCCGGGGGGCTGTCAGTCCCGGGCAGGCTCCCGGCCCCGCCCTCAGCCACCGCCGGGGGGCGCGGGGCGGCCGATCCGAAGGTCTTCAGGGCGCCGGGGGTGGGCAGCGGCGAGACGGGCAGTTCCTTGGCCCGCGCCGTGGTGTCGCGCACCTGGGCGAAGAAGGCCTGCACGCCGGGCACGTCGAAGCCCAGCAGGCTCGCGGTCAGGGCGGTGCCGGCGGGCGTCTCGACGCGCAGCATCCCCTGCTCGTCGCTGTGGATGCGGGTCAGGTCACGCAGGGTGACCCGCCGGGTGCCACCGCCGTCCTGATAGACCAGGGTCTGGCCGGTCAGGACGAACAGGGCGTCCTCGCGCTCCAGGGTCGTGATGGGCGCCTCGTCCATGCCAATCGTCTTCAGAACCCCGAGCGCCCGCTCGCTTGCACTTCGCTCCGTCATGTCACTCCCTTGATCCCCCGCTGATCGCCTGTGAGGTTCTTCCACGTGGTCTTCCCTGTGGCCGTGCTGTGCCCAGCATACCCACTCGCCATGAGGGACGCCGCCCCGCGTCCTGCACCCGCGGTTGCGGCCCGTGAAGGCGCCTGTAGGCCTCCCTCACCCGGTTCGCGGGGGGCCGGGCCAGACTGCGGCCATGACCGACAATTCGAATCGCTACGGCAGTGAGCCTCTGGGCAGGAGCGTCGAGGAGATCGAGCAGGAGACCGGCAACGTGACCAATTCGCCGGTCGAGGGTGAGGCCGTGCGCCACGCCGAGGACACGACCCTGGTGGTGCCCGCCGTGGTGAACAGCAACACCTCCGGCATTCCGGCCCTCGTCAACCCCGACGCACTGACAGATGGGGGCGGCCGCGCCGACGACGGCACCACCCGTGAGAACCGCGACAGCAGCGAATAATCCTGGCCCTACTAGATCTATAACAAGTCGGCCGACGTGACGCCCTGCGGGGACAGTCAGTGCAGGTCGCGGGGCCGGTAACCCACCGCTTCGGCGAGGTGGACTTCCCGGATGTCCTCGCTGCCGGAGAGATCGGCCGAGGTGCGCGCGACCCGTAAGACCCGGTCGTAGCCCCGGCCGGTCAGGTTCAGCTGCCGGGCTGCCGCGTGGAGGAAGGCTTCCGGGCCGGCTGAGAGGGGCGCGTGCCGGCGCAGCGCCTGACCGGCCAGATCGGTGTTGCGTCCGCCCTGACGCTCCAGCATCCGCTCCCTCGCCCGCCGCACGCGCTCACGCACCGCCGCCGACGCTTCGGGTTCGGGGGCGCGGCTCAGCTCCTCCACGCTCAGGCGGGGCACCTTCACCACCAGGTCGATCCGGTCGAGCAGCGGCCCGCTGATGCGCGAGGCGTAGCGCAGCCGCTCGGCCACGGAACAGCTGCAGGCCTTCTCCGGATCGCCGTGGTGGCCGCAGGGACACGGATTCATGGCCGCGATGAGCTGGAAGCGGGCCGGGTACTGCACGGTGGCCCGCGCCCGGCTGATGGTGACGGTGCCGTCCTCCAGGGGCTGGCGCAGGGTTTCGAGCGCCTTGCGGCTGAATTCCGGGAACTCGTCGAGAAACAGCACTCCCCGGTGGGCCAGGCTGACCTCACCCGGCCGGGGCACGCCGCCCCCACCGATCAGGCCCGCGTCGGAGACGGTGTGGTGGGGCGCCCGGTACGGCGGGGCGAGGTTCAGGCCGCCCCGCGCGGTCAGCAGCCCGGCGGCCGAATGGATGCGCGTGACCTCCAGGGCCTCGGCGCGGGCCAGGGGCGGCAACAGGCCCGGGGCGCGGCGGGCCAGCATGGTCTTGCCGCTGCCCGGCGAGCCCACCAGCAGCAGGTTGTGCCCGCCCGCCACGGCGATCTCCAGCGCCCGCCGGGCCGCACTCTGGCCCTTGAGATCCGCCAGATCGAGGAACGACGCGTCGGGCTCGCCGACCACCGGCGGCGCCGTGGGGGGCAGAGGGGTGCGGCCGCTGAGATGCTGCGCGGCGTCCAGCAGGCTGCGTGCGCCATACACCGTCAGGCCCTCGATCAGGGCGGCTTCCTGGGCGTTGCCGTCGGGCAGCAGGGCGGGCAGTTCAAGCTGCGAGGCCAGCAGCGCCAGGTTCACGGCCCCGGCGATCGGTCTCAGGCTGCCGTCCAGCGCGAGTTCCCCCGCCGCCAGGATGCCGGCCAGCGCCCCGGCGGGCAGCAGGCCCTGCGCCGCCAGCACCCCCAGCGCGATGGGCAGGTCGTACAGCGGCCCCTCCTTGCGGAGGTCGGCCGGCGCCAGATTGACCGTGATGCGGGCCGCCGGGAAGGGCAGGCCGGCGTTGCGCACCGCCGCCCGCACCCGCTCGCGCGCCTCGCTCACCGCCTGATCGGGCAGCCCCACCACCGTGAAGGCGGGCAGCCCCGGCGAGACGTCGACCTCTACATCCACCGGCACGGCGTCCACGCCGATCAGGGCCACGCTGCGCGCGCGGGCCAGCATCAGCCGGTACCGGCCGGAGAAGGAGGGATCACGCGGGCAGCTTAGCAGGGGCGAGCCTGTCCCCCGAGGCGCCGCTCCTGTGGCTCTCGCGAGGTTCCGGAAGGTCGATCTGGGAGTCAAGTCCGGGAATGCTACTTCAGCGGCTGCCAGACGACGGCGACCTGGGTGTTGCCGTACCAGGGCTTGCGGTAGCCGGCGAAGTCGCCGACCACGACGTAGTAGTCCAGGGTGAGGTTCTGCGTCGGGGAGATCCCTGCGGGCAGGACGACCCGGAACTCGCGCTGCAGCACGCTCGCGCCCCCGGAGAGGACGCTGGTGGTCTCGGAGACCGGGGTGGCCGCGTACTCGCAGCCCTGCACCGGGCAGCCGGAGTTGCCGATCTCCAGCGAGGTCTCCAGCCCCGGGGTGAGCCTGACCGTGACGGTGAAGGTGACCGCCGAGCCCGGCCGGGCCGGGAGCAGGGCCGGGGCCGCGCTGGCCTGCACGCCCAGCAGCTTCTGCTGGATGGTGAGCGGCGCGCGGGCGACGTCCCGGCCGCCCTGGCTCACCACCAGCGTGTAGGGCGCGCTCAGGCTCTGGGTCTCGGTGTAGAAGTCCGGCAGACCGGGCGCGTCGATGACCACGCGCTGGGGGCCTGCAGCGGCGGGGAGGGTCAGGCTGGTGGTGCGGAGCTGCAGGCCGCTGGAAAAGCCGGGCGCGACCTCCAGGCGCAGGCCGACCGGGCCGCTGAGATCCGCGAAGGTGGCGCTCAGGGCGGCGCTGTGCTTGTGGAAGATCTCCAGGCGATCCTGGCCCAGCGTCAGGGTGGGCCGGGGGGTCACGGCCGCGCAGCGGACGGTCGGCTGCACCCAGTCGGCGTGGTCGTACGCCTTGCCGTCCCCGCCGTCGGTCACGACCAGCTTGAGCGCCTGCCTGCCCCGGATGTCCAGATCGGCCCACTTCGTGGCGCTGGCGCCGGTCATCAGGCCACTGTCGAAGGCCTTCACGCCGTCCAGATACACCTGGAAGACCACGCTGCCCCGGCTGCCCACCTCGTCGTCGATGCCCACGCCGACCCGGAAGCGGCTGCAGGTGGCGCCGCTGCCCTGCAGGCCAAAGCGCATTGAGCTGCCGGCATGAACGCCGAAGCCGCGCGCGGAGGTCTGCCCGTTCAGGGTCAGCGTCCGGCCGTCCGAGGCGCCCATCTCGCCGTTGGAGCGGTTCACCTCGACCGGCCCCCAGCCGTTGCTGGCGTCCAGCACCCGCTCGTAGCTCAGGCTGTTGTCACCGGGCGTCAGGCTCTGGGCGCCGAGCTGACCGGCGGGCGCGCTGTATGTCCAGGGGTGATCAGCCCCGGCGTAGGGATCGCCCTCCGCCTGCGGCACCCCGGCGCCGCCACAGGCGTTCAGGAGGGCGGCGGCGCCGATGAGCCAGAGGGGGTGGAAACGGCGTGGGGTCATCATCGTGCTCCCTGAGGTGAGTGGGGGCGGGTGTGCGGGGTGGCTGATCCTTCCGGGCGGCCGACCCTGTGGGGAGGGCTGGAGCAGGGCTGGCCCGGCGTTCTTCCTGACGCTGACAGGGTGCCCGGCGGAGCGTTACATGAACGTTTCCTTAGAACCGGCCTGACGGGGGTGGCCCTCCCCCTGTGCCCGGCCCCCACCGTGATCCTGGGCTGGCGGCGACCCCCCGTTTACAGCCCACCAGGGCCGTGCTAACATGCCACGCGCTGGAGAGGAAAGGCCCATCAGGCCCCGCCCGCAAGGGACAGCACAAGCCGGATGACAGCGGCGCTGTAGCCAAGTGGTAAGGCAGAGGTCTGCAAAACCTCCACCACCGGTTCGAGTCCGGTCAGCGCCTCCAAAGCTCCATGCAACAGTTCCAGGCAACCGCCCCCGCCCCGCCCGGCACCCATAGACTCGTAGCTCAGGGGTAGAGCACTACATTGACACTGTAGGGGTCAGGAGTTCAAATCTCCTCGAGTCTACCAAGCAAAACCCCCGCCCAGCGGGGGTTTTTCCTGTTTCTTCCCACCAGCGGCCAGCGCGGTTCGCGCGAGACCCCTGGGGGCGTGATGGGTCTCCCGGTCAAACCGGAGGCACCCGAACGGCGGACGCTCCCCACATAGACCACGCTGATCCACGCCGCAGCGGCTCCGGGGTTCCGGGTTCAGCCGGCGCCAGGATCGGCCTCGTCTTTCCGGGGCGGCGCGGGCTGGGGCGCGGCGGCCTGCGGAATCAGGCTCTGGGAGGGCACCGGGGCCACCGGCTGCGGAGCGTCGGGGGCGGCAGCGGGGTGGATGGTCTGTGCTGCAACGCCCTGTGCTGAAACACTCTGTGCTGCGACACTCTGGGCCGAGATGGTCTGCACCGGGGCGGGCGCGGGCGGCGTGGGGGCCGCCTTCATGCTGCCCTCCAGCTCCTCGCGCAGGCCCTGGGTACTCTTGCGGAATTCGCGCAGACCGGCGCCCAGGCTCTTGCCCAGCTCGGGCAGCTTGCGCGGGCCGAACACGACCAGGGCGACTATCAGGATGACGATCAGTTCAGCGGGGCCGAGGTTGGGCATGGTGGACTCCTTGGGGGGCGGCGCCGGACGGGCCGGCAGGCGGGACACACAGCAACTCTCCAGAGTCTAGGCCCCAGGGGTAAGCGGAAGTTGAAAGGAGGATGCACCTGCCCAGGGAACCGCCCGTGGCCGGCGCACCGGGGACGTCCTCCGGAGCGGCCGGAGCCCTATCAGGCCCCCGGCTCCAGCACCGGGCAGCGGTAGGCGCGCAGGGTGCCGTTCATGAAGGCCACGTACAGCGTGCCGTCGGCGGCCAGCGGCGTGGCCTGGACGCCGGTGCGCTCGCGGTGCCGCCAGCGGGGCGCACCCGTGCGGACATCCAGCGCCGCGAGTTCGCCCGACTCGGAGACCAGGAACACCAGCCCGGCGCTGATCACCGGGCTGGCCGTCACGCGGCCCTCCAGGGCGTGCGACCAGACGTCCTCGCCGTCCGACAGGCGCAGGGCCCGCACGGTGCCGCCCCAGCCCGCCAGGATCGCCAGGCCCTGGGTGCTGTCGCTGCGCGTGAGGGCCGGGGACGCCCAGACCTCGTCCTCCAGGTCGTAGGTCCAGAGGGTCGGTTCAGGCCCGCGCAGCACCGCCCGGCCGCGCTCCACGCCCAGCGCCAGGGCATGAACCTCGCCCTCCCAGGTGGCGACCACCAGCGTGGCCTCGCCGCTGCCGGTGGGCAGCAGGGCCGGGGTGGCGTGGACGGTGCCGACCTCCACCCGCCACAGGGGGTGGCCGGTGTGGGCATCGAGGGCGTGCAGCCAGCCGCTCTCGTCGAAGAGCAGGGCGGCGCCGGCCCAGATCAGCGGACTGGCCGCCACCGGCCCGCCGGCGCGGTAGGCCCAGGCCAGTTCGCCGGTCATGGCGTCCAGGGCGTGCAGGTGGCCGTCGCGGCTGCTGGCCAGCACGCGGCCCTGCCAGAGGGTCGGGGCGCCGGTCAGCTCGGCGCGCGCCTGATGGCGCCACAGTTCCGCGCCGGAATGCAGCTCCACCCGCCGCAGGGTGCCGTCCCAGGCGCCGAACAGGATGTGGCCGCCGTGGAAGGTGGCGGGCGCCGTGACCTCGTCCTTGGCCGCGAAGGTGGCGAAGGGCCGCCCCGAGGAATGGGTCAGCACGAGCTGCCCGCCGCGCGTGCCCACCGCCACCAGATCGCCCTCGCCGACCACCGCCGCTGGCCAGGTGACCTCACCGGGCAGGGGCACGCTCCAGGCCTCGCGCAGGGTCGAGACGCGGGCGGGGCCGTCCGGGTGCTCGCCCGTGCGGGTGCGCCCGCCCCGGTACTGGCCGCGGGCGTGGTTCGTCCAGACGTCGCGGCGCGCCAGCGCCCACAGGTGCGCCAGCGCCTCGCCATCTTCCGGCCGCTCCTCGGGGCGCTTGGCGAGCAGGGCCAGCAGCACGCGCGCCACGGCGTCGGGCACCGCCGGGTTGAGGTCGCGGGGGTCGGGCACGCGCTCGTAGACGTGCTGGAACATCACGCTCTGGTCGCTGTCGCCCACGAAGGGCGGAATGCCGCAGGCCACCCGGTAGAGCACCGCCCCCAGCGCGTACAGGTCGCTGCGCGGGCCGACCCCCACCCCTTTGGCCTGCTCCGGCGCCATGTAGGCGGGCGTGCCCAGCGTAACGCCGCTGCGCGTGAGGTGCCGGGTGTGCTCGGTCAGCGCCACCAGCCCGAAATCCATGATGCGCGGCAGGCCGGCGTCGTCCAGCAGCACGTTGCCCGGTGTCAGGTCGCGGTGCGTGATGCCCTGGGCGTGGATGAAGTGCAGCGCCCGCGAGGCGAAGGCCGCCGCGGTCAGGAAGCGGGCCAGCGGCAGGGGCGCGTCTTCCAGCGGCCCCAGCGCCGTGATCAGGCCGCCGGTCATCAGGGGCATGGTGAAAAAGGGCCGACCCCCCCCGGTCTCCGGGCTGCCCGCCTCGGTGCCCAGGTCGAGCACCGGCACGATGCCCGGATGGGTCAGGCGGGCCAGGGTCCGCACCTCGCGCAGAAAGCGGGCCTGATCGGATTCGGGAACGTGGCCGTGCATCAGCTTGACCGCCACGTCCCGGCCCACCACGGTGTCGTGGGCGCGGAACACACGGGCGCTGCCCCCCTCGCCCAGCAGGGCCAGCAGGTCATAGCGCCCGGCGAGCCTCTCGCCCACGTCCAGTGGCATACCCCTGGAGTCTAGCGCCCGCACCTGGGCCTTAAAGGGTGGATTGCGCCTGTGCCCGCAGCCCGCCGGGCGTCAGGGGCTCGCGCAGCAGCCGCGCGAAGGCGCCGGAACCGCCGCTGTCCACGAAGTCCTGCACCAGCTCCTGACCAGCCGAATACGTGAAGATGTAGGCCCGGAAGGTCGGGCTGGTCAGGAAGCGCAGCGACTGCCGCGCCCGCTCCGGCGTGAGCAGGCCGTAGCGCTGCAAGAAGGCCAGCACCTCGGCCTCGGGCTGGCCCTCCTCGTGCAGCCTCAGGGCGGCGGTGGCGTTCACGGCCCGCAGGTTCTCCTGGGCGCGGCCGGCCTCCAGGCAGGCGCGCACGTCCCCGGCGTCGAGTCCGGCGCGCGCGGCCAGCTCACCGCACAGCCAGGCCTCTTCCTCCTGGGGGCTCATCACGGCCCGCAGGGCGTTCATGGCGATGCCCTCCGACACCGCGCATTCGGGCGTATTGAGGGTCTGGAGGCCGTGCTCGCGCCAGCCCAGCCCGCGCACCAGCCGCGCCTCCTTGGTGGCGTGCTCGGTGTGGTGGCCGGGGTAGCCCTCGTGGGCCAGCAGATCCGGCAGGGCGGTCAGGGTGACCGGCAGATCCGTGTTCAGGTCGATGCGGCTCTTCAGGTCGCCCAGCGGCCAGTTGTACCCGCCCCAGGGCCGGTCGGAGACCAGCGCCACGCTGAAGTCCTCGCCGCCCGGCAGGCCGAAGCGCTCGCGGGTGCGCGTCCGCAGCTCGGCCAGGATGGGCTGCGCCAGTTCCAGAATCCGCTCCGGCGACACGACCACCCGGGAGCGCAGACCCTCCAGCCGCTCCGGCAGAGGCCCGCGGCCGGGCACCCGCGACTCCACGGCGTCCAGCGCCGCGTCCAGCTCGTCCTGGCTGAGCCCCCGCGGTTCGATGTCGAAGAGGCCGCGCACCTCGTCGCGGTAGGGCCGCACCTCGCCGCACAGCCGACCCGTCGTGACCAGCATGGCCCGCACCTGGATGTCGAGGAAGGCCCGGCGCTCCGGTGATTCCACCCCCTGCACGCCCTCCAGCAGCGCCTCGGCGCGGCTGTGCACCTCGGCAGGTGCGGCCAACTGCCGGTCGGCCCACTCCGGCGGGCCGCCGTAGCCGTCCACGTAGCCGCTCTCGTGGGCGTCGATGGCGTGGGCCAGCCGGACGTAGGCCTCGGCGGGGTCTCGGGAAGTCGGGTCGTGGGGGGAAGGCGGCGCAGTCATGGGGGCAGGATAGGCGAGCGGGCCCAGGCCGGCGAGCAGCGGCTTCGTTCATGGTCGGGACGTGGGTCTGGAGCGGTTCTGGGACACCGTTGAGGGCGTGGCGTTGGGCGGTGAGGCTGCGAGTGACCCCTCAGTCCGCTGCGCGGCCAGCTCCCCTCAAGGGGAGCCGGGGGTTGAACTTGGCTCCCCTTGAGGGGAGCTGGCACCGGAGGTGACTGAGGGGTCGTCCGCAACGCAACCGAGACCGACACCCCCTGCCCCACTCAGTCCGCCACGAACACCAGCCGTTCCAGGGTGCCGTCGGGGTGCGCGTCGGGGAGTCCGGCCAGCGCCTGCCGGCGAAGCTGCGAGAGGGCGGCGCTGACCGCCGGGGCATCGCCGTACATGTCGGCCGCGCCGTCGGTGAGCAGCAGTTCCAGGCCGCCACTCCCCCCCTGGGCGCGCAGGCGCCAGCCCTGGCCTTCGGGGTGCGCGCTGACCTCCACCCCCGCCGGAAAGTCCGCGAGTTCCACCTGATGCCGGAAGGTCGCCATGTCCATGCGGGCATTGTGCCGCGTGCGCCAGCCGCTTCACCTGCGCCGCCGCTACACTCGCGGGCGTGACCCTCTTCGACCCGCCCGCCCCCCTGGCCGAGCGCCTGCGCCCCCGCACGGTCGCCGAGGTCGTGGGGCAGTCGCACCTGCTGGGGCCCGGGAGACCCCTGACCCGCGTGCTGCAGAGCGGGCGGCTGGGCTCGCTGATCCTGTGGGGGCCGCCGGGCGTGGGCAAGACCACCCTGGCGCGGCTGCTGGCCGGCGAGGTCGGGGCGCACTTCATCGCGCTCTCGGCGGTCAGTGCCGGCGTGAAGGACGTGCGCGAGGCCACCGCCGAGGCCGAGCGCCTGCGGGGCCGGGGCCAGCGCACCATCCTGTTCCTCGACGAGATCCACCGCTTCAACAAGGCCCAGCAGGACGCCCTGCTGCCGCATGTGGAATCCGGCCTGCTGACCCTGATCGGCGCGACCACCGAGAACCCCAGTTTCGAGGTGAACCCGGCGCTGCGCTCGCGGGCCCGCACGCTGGTCTTGCAGGCCCTGACCCAGGGGGAGGTGCGCGAGCTGCTGAACCGCGCCCTGAGCGACGAACGCGGCCTGCCCGGTGTGAGCGCGCAGGAGGACGCGCTGGAACTGCTCGCCCGGCTCTCCGAGGGCGACGCCCGCCGCGCCCTGAGCACCCTGGAGGTCGCCAGCACGCTGGCCGACCCGGTCACTCCGGAAGCCGTCACCGAAGCGTTCGGCAAGCACCTGCCCGCCATGGACAAGAACGGCGAGGACTTCTACAACCTGATCAGTGCGCTGCACAAGAGCGTGCGCGGCAGCCATGTGGACGGCGCGCTGTACTGGCTGGCCCGCATGGTCGAGGGCGGCGCCGATCCCCTGTACGTGGCCCGCCGGGTGGTTCGCATGGCCGCTGAGGACATCGGCCTGGCCGACCCCCACGCGCTGCGGCTGTGCATCGCCGCGCGCGACACGGTGGAATTCCTGGGCAGCCCGGAGGGTGACCTGGCGCTGGCCCAGGCGGTCGTGTACCTCGCCCTGGCGCCCAAGAGCAACTCGGTGTACGTGGCCTGGAAACGGGCCCTGGACGCGGTGCAGGAGGGCGAGACGCTGCCGGTGCCGGTGCACCTGCGAAACGCTCCGACCCATTTCATGCGCCAGCAGGGCTACGGCCAGGGCTACGCCTACTATTTCGACGACCCCGAAGGCTCGTTCGCCCAGGACTACCTCCCGGGCGGCGTGCAGCTCGGTCTGTACGCCCCGACCGGCGAGGGCTGGGAGGCGAAGGTGGCGGCGAGGTGGCGCAAGTTGCAGGTCGCACACGGAGAGGGGCCGGAACCCGCGCAGGCAGAGGAGGTCTAACCGTCCAACGGTTCAAGAGAAGGCGAGACGCCGCGTTCTTCTCTGTTAAAGGGTGAGACCCGGCCTGCCGCCCTTCGCAGGCCGCCGCCTAGATGAACAGCGGGGCGTCGGGGTCGTCGGGCAGGGGGCGGCCCTTGCGGGCGAGCAGGGCCGCCGTCGTGCCGATCCCGATGATCGCGCCGAGAGCGACCACGATCAGCGCCCAGGTCAGCCGCGCTTGCGAGTGATCATGAATGCGGTCGGAAACCATGCCCGCAGCATAACAGCCTCCCCCCGGCGGGTGATCAGCCGGGCCGTGGCCCCACGCCCCTAAAATGACCCCATGCCCAGAAGCGAGCAGGTCTGGTCAGCGGGCCTGCTCTCGGGCGTGCTGCTGGTCGGGGCGCTGACCGTGGGCCCGGCGCTGTGGCCCCGGCCCCGGGTGCCCACCGTGACCCGGGCCGCGCTGCCGGCCGCCACCGCTCCGCCCTCGACCGAGCCGCTGTCGTCCGGGCCGGCCCCGACCGAACCGCCGCGGTATGCAACCACCGGCAGCATCGCCCCGCTGATCTCGGGCCGGGTCAACCTGAACACGGCCACCCAGGAGCAGCTGGAGGCGCTGCCCAAGGTGGGGCCGAGCCTGGCCCTGCGGATCATCGGCGGGCGGCCCTACCGCTCGGTGGCCGACCTCGACCGCGTCAGGGGCGTGGGCGAGGCGACCCTGCGGGCGCTCTCGCCGCTCGTGTCATTCTGATGACCCGGCCCGGCTGGGCGGGCCCGGAACCGGCCCCCCGGCTGGCGTGGCCGATCCCGGCCGTGCTGGGCGTGATGGGCGGCATCCTGCTGGCCCTGGGGGTGTGGTGGGGCGCGCTGGGCCTGCTGCTGGGCGCCGGGCTGGCCGGGTGGGAGGCGCGGCCGCTGCTGGCGCTGCTGACCCTGCTCGCGGGCGGCGCCGGTTTCACGTCGGGGCGGCTGGTCGTGACCCGCCCCGACGCGCTGGCCCCCTGGATCGGCGCCCAGGTCACGCTGGACGGGCAGTGGGACGGGCAGTTCCTGACCCTGGCGGCCCCGCGCGCCCGGCTGGCGCTGGCCCCCAAACCGCTGGCCCGGCCGGGGCGCCTGCGCGTCAGCGGCCGGCTGGTGGCCCCCGATGGACAGCGCACCCCCGGCGGCTTCGATCAGGCGGCGTGGCTGCGGGCCCAGGGCGGCCTGCTGCTGCCCACCCCGACCGCCGTGCTGGTGGCGGCCCGCGTCCGGGCCAGCGCGCGTGAGGGCGGCGTGCGCGGCTGGTTCCGCCGGGGGCTGGTCGCCGGGCTGACCCAGCGGCAGGCGGCGCTGATGCAGGCCATCGAACTGGGCGACCGCTCGGATATCGGTCGGGAGGACTTCGCCGAGGGCTACGCGGTGCGGGACGGCTTCAACCGCTCCGGTCTGGCGCACCTGATGGCCCTCTCCGGACAGAACGTCGCGCTGATCACGTTCGTGCTGGTCTGGGCGCTGGGCTGGCTGGGCTGGACACCGGGCTGGCGCTACGGCGTGCCGGCCGCCCTGCTGATCGGCTATCTGGCGCTGGTCGGCCTGTCGCCCAGCATCATGCGGGCGGTGATCATGGGCGGCGTGGCCCTGGTCGCGCTGGCCCTGGGCCGCGGCAAGGTCGATGCCCACGGCCTGATCGCCCTGACGGCCCTGGTCTGCCTGCTGCTGTTCCCGCTGTGGCTGCTGGATATCGGCTTCCAGCTCTCGTTCCTGGCCGTGCTGGGCCTGACCCTCTCGGGCCAGGTCGCGCAGCGGCTGCCCACGCGAGTCCCCCAATGGCTGCGCCTGGCGCTGGCTGCCACCGTGCTGGCCGAGGCCGCGACCCTGCCGGTCATCGCCGGCACCTTCGGCCAGCTGCCGCTGGTGGGCCTGCCCGCCAACCTGCTGGCCGCGCCCCTGATGGCGGTGCTGGTGCCCTCGGGCTTCCTGGCGGGGTGGCTGGGGCCGCTGGCCGCGCCGCTGAATCAGGTCAACGGCGTGCTCCTCGACCTGCTGCTGTGGATCGCCGGCACGGGAGGCCGCTTCCCGGTGCTGACCTGGGGCACGGTCTCGGCCGCGGGCCTCCTGGCGTATGGCCTGTGCGCGCTGGCCGGCGTGCTGTGGCTGCGGGGCCGGATTCGGGCGCCGGTGGCGCTGGGCGTGGTGCTGGCGAGCGCCACCTTCACCACGCTGCCCACGCTGCTGCGTCCGGCCCGCGAACTGGTCTTTCTGGACGTCGGGCAGGGCGATTCCACGCTGATCCGCCTGCCGGGCCTGACCGTCCTGGCGGATGCCGGGGGCTCGGTGAACAGCGACTACGACGTGGGCGGCCGCACGGTGGTACCGGCCCTGCGGGCGCTGGGCATCCACGGAATCGACATTCTGATCGCCACCCACGCCGATACCGACCACATCGAGGGCGTCAGCAGCGTGCTGCGGGCCTTACCCGTGGGCGAGCTGTGGATCGGGCACGACAAGGTGGGCGACCCCGTGCTGGACACGGTGCTGCAGGCGGCCAGGGAACGGGGTGTGCGGGTGCGTGAAGTCCGGCGCGGCGATCAGATCACGGCGTCCGGAGCGACCCTGACCGTGCTGTGGCCGCCCGGACATGTCTGGAGCACCGCCGACAACGACAACTCTGTGGCCATAAAGCTGGAGTCGCATGGCTGGAGCACCGCCCTCCTGGGCGACCTGCCCGACCCCGCCGAGGCGCTGATAGGCCTGGGCCACCTGAACCTGCTCAAGGCGGCGCACCACGGCAGCCGCTTCAGCACCGGCGACGCCCTCCTGCAACAGACGGCCCCCGCCGACGCGGTGATCAGCGTGGGCCGCAACACCTACGGCCACCCGCATCCAGACGTGCTCGGCAGGCTCCAGGCCGCTGGCGTGAAGGTCTGGCGCACCGACCAGTCGGGGACTATACGGTGGCCGATTCCGTGACCGTCAGCCGCGGCGCTGCTCTCGGCCCACCTCCACCCGCTCCCCCGTCCGAGCGGACTTGTACAGGGCGTCCAGCACGCGGGCCTGCGCTACGGCGTCCTGCGGAGGATAGAGGGCGGGCTCCTCGCCCAGCGCGACCCGCTGGAAGTGGGCGACCATGGCGGCGTAGGCGTTGAAGGGAGGGGTCTCCTCGGTGCGGTGACCGCCGGAGCCGTCGACCCGCAGGCGGATGGGCTCGTCCGTCTGCCCGCCGGAGACCCTGTCCGTGTCGAGCGTGCCGCGCGTGCCGATCACGCTCAGGCGCTGGGCGCCCGCGCCCCAGTCGAAGCCGCAGTCCAGGCTGACCAGGGCGCCGGGGTACTCCAGCACGCCGCTCAGGGCCATGTCCACGCCCCCCGGCGTCCAGCGGGCCTGGGCGCTGACGGCCTGGGGTTCGCCCAGCAGCAGCCGCGCGGCGTTCACGCAGTAGGTGCCTACGTCGTACAGCGCCCCACCGCCCTTCGTGGCGTCCCAGCGGATGTCGTCCGGGCTCCCCAGGCCGAAGCCGAAAGCCGCGTGCAGGGCGCGGATCTCGCCCAGTTCGCCGCTCTGCACGATCTCGCGCACGCGCCGCAGGTAGGGATGGAAGCGCGGGGCGAAGGCTTCCAGCAGCGCCCGGCCAGTTTGCTGCGCTGCCTGGGCCAGTTCCAGCGCCTCGGCCGCGTCCAGGGTGAAGGGCTTCTCGGTCAGGGCGTGCTTGCCGGCCTGCAGGGCGGCCAGCGTCCAGGGGTGGTGCAGGTCGTTGGGCAGCGGGTTGTACACCGCGTCGATGTCTGCGGCCAGCACGTCGGCGTAGCCGCCCACCAGGGGCACCCCGTACTCCTGCGAGAAGGCCTGGGCCCGCTCCGACAAGGGATCGCGCACGCCCAGGGCCACGACCTCGCCGCCGGCCTCCCGGATCGCGGGAATGAGTCTCTGCGCGATGCGGGCCGCGCCCAGGATGCCCCAGCGGAGGGTGGTCATGGGAACAGGTTAGGGCAGATCGGTGGTTTCGACGGCGCCGCCGATGAAGCGGTCAAGCTCGAGCTGATCCCCTCCACGAATCAGAAGGTCAAACGTCGCCCCTATCGGTGCAGTGCCAGGGGAGCTTATTCCAGCTACCGCATGTGGCCCACTCTCTATATCCGCGAGCTTAAACGCCGCTCGGTCACCAACTCGAATCACGCCCTGGATGTCGGCAACTCTGACCGCCCAGGCGCCGGGCGTCCCGAGGTAGAACGTATCGACACACCGTGCCCGCGCCATCCCCCTAGCGCCGGTTCAGCAGATACACCTTCGGGTGGTGCCCGCCGCTGGCGACCTGCAGGATCTCGCGCCCGGCCCACTTGGTCTGCTCCTGCAGCACGCGCTCGAACAGCCGGATCTCGTGGGTGATCACGGCCAGGCGGCCCTGCCTGCTGGTCAGGCGGTGCATCTCGTTCAGGAAGGCCGGGTACAGCACCTCGTTGTCCATGTGGCTGCCAATGGCGTCGCCCCAGGGCAGGTCGGCGGTGATCAGGTCGAAGGAGCGGGCCGGGAGGCCGGTGTGCAGGGCGTCCAGGCAGGCGACCTCGACCTCGCGGCCGGCGGCTTTCAGGTTCTGCTGGGCGCAGTCCACCGCGCTCTGCGAGATGTCCACGCCGACCATCGCGTCAGCTGGCCCCATCAGGGCGCGCTCGACCAGCAGGGTGCCGCTGCCGCTCATGGGGTTGAAGATCCGGTCGACGTCGCGTTGCCCGGCCAGCTTGTGCACGGCGTAGGCGATGGTGGCGTTCAGGCCGCCCCCCATGTTGCACACCCGCCACGCCCGGGCCGACAGCGGGCGCGGGGTGATACGCGCCAGCACGTCCCAGCCGGGGCCGTCCTCCTGGGGCCGCAGGCGGATCAGCAGTTCGCCCGCCTCGGGGTCGTGGGGCAGCTCCAGCGAGGTCTGCAGTTCCTCGGCCAGCCGCTGCATGACGCTGGACTCCTTGCCCGCCGCGCCCAGCCGGAAGGAGGTGTGCCCGCCGACCGCCACGACGCTCCTCAGGTAGTCGGTGAGTTCCCCGAGCTGCTGGTGCCCCAGCAGGCCGCGCGGGCGGGGCACGTCCCAGCTCTGGACGCGGTACACGGCGATCACGGACTTCAGGCGGGTCAGGCGGTCGGGGTCGCCGGGATACCAGAAACGCGGGCCGCGCACATCGCGGGCCAGCGGCACCGCTGCGAGTTCGGTCTCGGCCACGTGCTCCAGGCCGCTCAGGGCGTCCAGTTCGTATTCGTGCGCCTTCTGACGGGTGCGGTGATCGACCTTGGGACGGCTCGATTTGCGCCCGGTGGCGTGGGGGCGGTCGGGGCGGGCGGCTCTGGGCATGACAGATGAGTATAGCCGCCCCGAAGTCTGCGGGCGTACAATCCGCAGGTTCCTATGACCCGCCCGCCTCCTGCCCCCCTCTCCGCCAGCCCGGCCGGCGAGAACCGCCTGCGGAAATCGCTGTTCTCGCGGCTGAGCCCGCCGCAGCTGATCGCCCTCTCCTTCGCCACGGCGATCCTGGTGGGCGCGCTGCTGCTGTGGCTGCCGGTGATGCACGGCGTCAATCCGGACGGCACGCGGCGCTCCGTGAATTTCCTGCAGGCGCTGTTCACCTCGACCAGCGCGCTGTGCGTGACCGGGCTGAACGTGATCGACCCGGCGCGGGATTTCAACCGGCTGGGGCAGGTCACCATCATGCTGCTGATCCAGCTGGGCGGGCTGGGGATCATCACCTTCGGCACGTCGTTCGCGCTGCTCTCGCGCCGGCGGGTGAACTACTCCGAGCGCATCCGGCTGGCGCAGCAGGTCAGCGCCCTGAATGCCGGGGACGTCCTGCCGCTGATCCGCAACATCTTCCTGTATACCTTCGTGATCGAACTGGCCGGCGCGGCGCTGCTGGCCCTGCGCTTCGTGCCGCTGGAGGGCTGGGGACGGGGGCTCTTCTACGCGCTGTTCCATTCCATCAGCGCCTTCAACAACGCGGGCTTCGCGCTGTACTCCAACAACCTGATGAATTTCACGGGCGACCCGCTGGTCAGCCTCGTGGTGGCCCTGCTGATCATCCTGGGCGGTATGGGCTTTCTGGTGCAGCTCAACGTGGTGGGCCACCTCCTGCACCCACGCCGCCACCGCCTGATGGTGCACAGCAAACTGGTGCTGACCATGATGAGCGTGCTGCTGGTGTTCGGCACGCTGGCCTACCTGGCGCTGGAGTGGAGCAATCCCAAGACCCTCGGGCCGCTGCCCCTGGGCACCAAACTGCTGGCCAGCTTCTTCCAGAGCGTGACCACCCGCACCGCCGGCTTCAACACCCTGGACTACGGCGCGATGGGCCTGGCCACGCTGTTCATCTCGATCCTGCTGATGTTCATCGGGGCGAACCCCGGCGGCACGGGCGGCGGTATCAAGACGAGCACCTTCTACGTCATGATGGCCAGCGCCTGGAGCATGGTGCGCGGCCGGCGCGACACCACGCTGTTCCACCGCCGTATCGACACCGAGACCATCCTGCGGGCCATGACGGTGGGGCTGCTCAGCATCGGGCTGGTCAACGCCATGTTCCTGCTGCTGCTGATCTTCAACACCCGCCCGGACGTGCTGTTCGTGAACCTCTTCTTCGAGGCGGTCAGCGCCTTCGGCACGGTGGGCCTGAGCATGAACACCACGCCGCTGCTGAACCCCGATCAGCACCTCGTCCTGATCGCGCTGATGTTCCTGGGGCGCATCGGGCCGCTGACCTTCGCCGTGGCCTTCAGCCGGCCGCGCGGCAAGGAACTGGTGCGCTACCCGGCGGACCGCGACATCCTGATCGGATGAAGGAGTGGAAAGACGTGATGAGCGATGAGGCGAGAGGAATGAGGGGAAGAGGGCGGCCGCCCTGGGGGTCTGGGGGCTGGCCCGGTCAGCGCCCCACACCACGGCTCATCACTCGTCCCTCCTCTCTCATCCCTTCCTGCAGAGGCCCGCTATGAAGACCAAACAATGCCTCGTGATCGGCCTCGGCCGTTTCGGCACCGCCGTCGCCACCACCCTCTACGAGATGGGCCATGAGGTCGTGGCCATCGACCAGAACGAGGAGAACGTCGAGCGGGTGATGAACCTCGTGACCCACGCCGCCATCGTGGACGCCAGCGACGAACGGGCCCTGCGCGCCATCGGCGTGGCCGAGTTCGACGTGGTGGTCGTCGCCATCGGCACCGACGTGCAGTCGAACATCCTGGCGACCATGAACGCCAAGAGCCTGGGCGCACCCTACGTGGTCAGCAAGGCCATCGACGAGATGGCCCGGCGCGTGCTGGAGCGCATCGGCGCCGATCTGGTGATCCGCCCCGAACACGACATGGGCGTGCGGCTGGCCCGTCAGATCGCCACCCCGAACATCGTGGACACCCTGGATCTGGGCGGCGACTACGCCATCGTGGAGATCGAGACCAACGAGCGCCTGAAAGGCACCCTGCGCGACCTGAACCTGACCGGCCGCTTCGGCGTGCAGATCATCGCCATCAGCCACGCGGGCAAGATCGAGGTCACGCCGCGCGCCGAGGACATCGTCAAGCCGCACGACCGGCTGGTCGTGATCGGCACCAGCCACAACCTCGACGAGCTGCGGCGCTTCCTGGGCGAGTAGCGCGCCCGGCCGGCCGGATCAGCGCTCCGGCGCGGACAAGGTTCTGAGGGCCGGACAGTGCAGCTCGCCGCGCAGGGTCAGGGCTTCGACCACCTGCCGGGACGGCAGCGTGCCCTGCACCCGCGTTCCGGGCCGCACCGTGACCGGGCCGCCCGGCGTGTCCAGCGTGACCGTCGAGCGCAGTCTCAGGGCCCGTTCCAGGCAGGCGGCGTCCTGGGCACTGAGGGTCAGGGTCTGCGTCCGGGCGCCGGTGGTCACGCTGACCTGCGCGGCGCTGAGATTCCCGGCGGCCAGCACCCGCGCCGCGCGGGCCTGGGTGCCCAGCGCGGAGGCCAGCGCCGCCAGCAGCGGCAGCAGCGCGGCCAGCCCCCAGACCACCAGCGGGCGCGCCAGCCCCGGCCGCGCCAGGAACAGCAGCAGCGTTCCCGCACAGAGCAGGGTCAGCAGGACGTAGAGAACGGACATGGCCGCCAGTGTAGCGGGGCTGGATTCGGTGGGGCTGGGTTTGATGGGACTGGGTTCGGTGGGGCTGGAAGAACCTGGAGAGCGCTCATCAACTCATACGAAGTGAAAGTGATCCTGCGACATCCGAGACCCCTCGGCCTGTCACCCTGGGCACCGCGAAGGATTTCGGAACGGGCGTCCGGGAAGGTGCTCCACGGCGTTCAGCACGACACGACCGCGTTCAGCCCGGCCCTGGTCGGTGACCGATCACACGGCCCGTACCCTGCCCCGGCCTCAGCGCTCGGCCTGCCGCTGGGCGTCGTCCAGGGCGGCCTTCGCGCTCTGCTTCCCGCCGGTCGCGCGGGCGATGGCTTCTTCGAGCAGTCCGGCCCAGCGGGCGTAGTCGGGCGTGGTGGGGCGCGGCACGGCGCGGGCCATCTGGGCGTGGGCAGCGCGCAGCTGCGGGTTTTTGGCGTACCAGCCGTCCAGCAGTGGGGTCACGGCGCGGCGCGGCGGCGCGTAGGCGGTGGTCTGCACCCAGCCGGCCAGCCGGCCGCTGTCCATCAGGAACTGCCAGAAGGCCACCCCCCCGGCCTGCTCGGGCCCAGAGGTGCCGCGCGGCACGCCCAGCACCGCGCCCCCCAGCGGCACCGTGCAGACCCCCGGCTTCTCACAGGGAAAGGGCGCGATCCCCAGGTTGAAAAAGGGCAGCTTGCGGGCGTCCGTCCAGTTGGCGACCGAGGCCAGCACGAACAGGTTCTGCCCGCGCGCGAAATCGAAGGCGCTGCGGGTGGCCTCGCCCAGGCTGCGCGGCTGGGCCTGACCGGCGGCGCTCATGCGCGCGAGCTGGGTCAGGGCCTCCACGGCGTCCGGGGAGTTCAGGGTGGGCCGGTTGCCCTCGACCAGACTGCCGCCGCGCGAGAGCACGTTCGCCTCGAAGGTCCAGGCGTCCGAGGCCGCGATCAGGGGGCGCCGGCCGCCCGTGGCGAGCGCGCGGCTGGCCGTCTCCAGGCCCGTCCAGGTGTTCGGGAAGGTCACGCCCGACTTCCTGAGCGCCCCGGCGTTGTACATCAGTACCGGCACCGACACGTTCCAGGGCAGCCCGTAGGTCTTGCCGCCCAGCTGCCCGGCCTTCCACACCGCCGGATAGATGTCGTCCTTCAGGTCGTCCGGCACGCCGCCCAGCGCGCGGCCGAGATCCAGCAGGTCACCCCGCGCGGCCAGTTCCGGGAACTGCGTGAACTCCAGCTGCACCAGCGCGGGTGCGCGGCCGGCCTTCAGGGCTCCCTCCAGCCGGGGCAGCAGCTCGCGGTAATTACCCTGCGCCACGGGCACGATCTCGTAGGCGCTCTGGGAGGCGTTGAAGTCGCGGGCGTAGCCGGCCACGGTGTCTTTCACGCCGGTCATGGCGTGCCAGAACTCCACGCGGAGGGGCGCGGCCTGCGCGCAGGTGCTCAGAAGCAGGGTCAGGGACAGCAGTCGGCGCATGGCCCAGAGTCTAGCCGCCGGGCCTGACGCGGGTTTGAACTCCCTCGGGAACTGTGGTTCAGGGCAGCTTCGGGTACAGATCCACGCGGGTGCTGGGCTTCACGTCGTCCCGCGCGGCGATCCCGACCACGGCGGTGGCGTCGTTGCGGGCATTCAGGCGGCTGAGCAGGTCGATGAACTCGGACACGTCCAGGCCCTGGTTGGTGATGTACTCGTCCGGCACGCCGCGCGTGGTGATGTCCACGATGGTGTCGCGGACCAGTTCGCTGATCTGATCCTGGATCACGCGGGGATCGGCCTTGAGGTTCACGCTCGTGCGCCGGATGATGTCGCCCCCCTGGTACAGCACCGCGTTGGAGCGGGCGTCGCAGAACAGGTCGACCGGAAAGCCCAGGGCGGCGTTCTGGGCGGCCCGGCACTGCACGAAGGTGCTGGCGTTCAGGCCGCGCAGTTTGGTTTCCAGCATGCTGCGCGCCGCCGGGCTCAGGCGCACCGTGGGCGTGCCGCGCGCGCCGCGGGTCTGGGCCGCCCGCGCAGCGTCCTGCAGGAAGCGGTCGAGGTTGCGGACGCTGGGCACCACGGCCGCGTAGACCAGCTCGTTCTTCGGGTAGGCGAGGTCCGTGTTGCGGCTGGCGTTCAGCTCGGCCCGGCTGCTGGAATACTCGTCCTGCAGGCGGCCCAGCGTGGCCCGGGCCACCGCCAGATCGCTCGACAGCACCTCGTTGCTCTTCTTGAGCGCGACCTGCTGCACCTGCAGGGCGTTCAGGTCGTCGCGGGCCTTGTCACGCTGCTGAGAGATCCGGTCTCGCTCCGCGACCAGCCGGCCGCGCTCGGCCACCAGCCGGGTGCGTTCGGTGGCCACCCTGTCGCGCTCGGCAGCGGCGGCGTCGCGGGCCTTCTGGGCGGCCTGTCGCTGGGTCTCGGCCTGACTGCGGGCGGTCTGGGCAGCGGCCAGCGCATTTCCGGCCGCCTGCAGATCCTGCTGCGCGAGCTCGCGCGAGGTCTCCAGCTGCCCGACCTGGGCGCGCAGATCGCTCACCTGGGCCTGGGCGGTCTGCAGCTGCGCCTGGGCCGACCGCACCTGAGCCTGGGTAGAGCGTACCTGGGCCTGGGTCGAGCGCACCTGAGCCTGGGCCGAGCGCACCTGTTCCCCCGCCTGCACCTGGGCCTGCCGGGCACTGGCCTGAGCCTGCTGGGCACGTACCTGGGCGGCCTTCGCGGCGGCCTCCGCCTGTGTGGCGCGCAGGCCGGCCTGATCCGCGCGGGCCTGCACGTCGGCGGCCCGGTCTTGGGCGTTCTGGGCTTCCTGCTGCGCGAGCGCCGTGCGGGCCCGGAAGTCCAGCACCTGGGCGTCGAGGGCCTGGGCCCGGTCCTGGCTGGCTTTCAGGGCGGTCTCGGATTTCAGCAGCTTGGCCCGGTTGTCCCTGGCGCGCGTCTCCAGCGTGGCGATGGTGGTGCTCAGGCCCTTCACGCGGGTCTGCAGGCCCTCCGCCTGGGCCTTCAGGCGTTCACCGGCCTGCCGGGCCGCGTCCAGATCGCTGCGGGCACGGCGCAGATCGGCCTGGGCCGTGGCCTGCAGCTCGCCCAGCCGCTGCGCTTCCTGCTGAGCCTTGTCACGTTCGCTGTTCGCGGCGCGCAGGGCGGTCTGGGCCCCCTTGATCTCCTGGCGCAGCGACTCCAGCTGCGGCCGCAGCTGATCGGCCGAGGCGATCACGTCCACGGCGTTCTTGTTCAGCAGCAGGAAGGCGGTCAGGCTGGCCGCGCTGATCGCCATGCCCGACAGCACCGCCACGACCAGCGCGGTGGTCTTGGGACGCAGGCCGAACCAGCGGATGTGCTTGCGCCCGGCCCGGCGGGCAATGGTATCGGCGGCGTAGGCCACCACGCCGGACAGGATCACCACGAACGCCAGAAATACCCACAGCATGTCCTACCTCTCCCCTTTCACAGCCCTCACGGCGAAGCTCCCCGCCGTCCCAGTGTCGTCAATTCAGTGTCGATCCAGTCTCAGCTCCAGACCCTCCGACCCTGCTCCCCCCGCCGTCCGGCCGCCGGGGCTTACAACTCGAAATCGTCGCCCAGGTAGTGCCGGCGCACGTCCTCGTCCTGCGCGAACTGGGCCGGGGTGCCCTCGAACTTCACCTCGCCGTCGAACATCAGGTACACCCGGTCGGTCAGGGCGATGGTCTCGCGGACGTTGTGATCCGTGATGAACACGCCGATACCCCGGCGGTCGCGCAGTTCCCGGATCAGGCGCTGGATCTCACGGATGCTCTTGGGATCGACCCCGGTGAAGGGCTCGTCGAGCAGCAGGTAATCGGGATCGGTGGTCAGGGCGCGGGCCAGTTCCAGGCGCCGCCGCTCGCCGCCCGAGAGCTGGTACGCGAAGGAATGGGCCAGATGGGTCAGGCCGAACTCGGCCAGCAGCGCGTCGGCGCGGGCCTCCTGCTCGCCCCGTGGCAGCTTCTGGTATTCCAGGATCGCCAGCAGGTTGTCGCGGGCACTGAGCTTGCGAAAGGCGCTGGGCTCCTGCGGCAGGTAACCCAGGCCCAGCCGCGCGCGCTCGTGCATGGGCAGCCGGGTCAGCTCACGCTCGCCCAGGTGGATGCTGCCCCCGCCGGGACGGATGAACCCCACCACCATGTAGAAGGTGGTGGTCTTGCCCGCGCCGTTGGGGCCGAACAGCGCCACGATCTCGCCGGGCCGCACGGTGAAGTTCACGTCGCGCACCACCGTCCGCCGGCCGTAACTCTTGCCGAGCCCCTGCGCCTGCAGCACCGGACGCAGCGGGGCAGCGGCCTGGGCCGCCACGGGAGAATCCGGGGAGGACAGTGGGGCGCTCAGACTCACGCAGGCAGCGTAGCACGCGTTCCCGGCGCTTCCCGTGAGCAATCTCTGATTCCCCCCACCCCGCCAGACAGGGGGCCGGACAGGGGCGTCAGGGGCGGCGGCCGGGGGGCAGGGCGGTCTTCAGGAACCGGGCGAATTCCGAATGCCATCCGTTTCGTTGACCGCCAGCGAGGCACACCCAGTGCTGTCCTGGATGTTCCGGACTGGAGCGGAGGCCGTATCAGGAGTTCCCCAGCGTCCGGACCACGTCCACGAACTCCGCGATGCTCACCGGCTTGGGGAGAGAGGCGCTGGCGTGCTGGCCAGAACTGTGCCAGAGCTCCGCCTCGGCGCGCGAGGGCGTCAGGACGATCACCGGAATGCTCCTCAGCCCCTCGTCGATCCTGAGGACGTCCAGCACCTCCAGCCCGCCCATGCGGGGCATGTTGAGATCCATCAGGATCACGTCCGGGCGCACGGCGTCGGCGTACGGGCCCTCGCGACGCAGGAAGGCCAGGGCCTCCACCCCGTCGCGCACATGGTGCAGATGGTGGATGAAGTCCGCCTCGCTGAAGGCCTCGCAGGTCAGCATCACATCGGCCGGATTGTCCTCGACCAGCAGGATTTCCAGAGCTTTCATGGGGTCTCCTCCGGCCCGGAGGGCTGTGGGGTGGCCGCTGTGGCGTCCTGATCCGGACTCCCGCCTGGACGGGTGGCTGGCGGCTGCGGGTCTGACTGGCGGAGGTCTGACTGGAACGGCCCTGCCCCCAACGATCCACTCAGGCTCCACCGTGACCCCGGAGCATCCGGATCGGTGGGTTCTGGATCGACAGGCCCTGGATCGGCAGGCAGGGGGTCAAGGGGCACCTCCGGCAGACTGAAGTGGAACACGCTGCCCTGCCCCGGCACACTCTCCAGCCACAGCTGCCCGCCCTGCTGCTCGACGGCGCTGCGCGCGACCGCCAGCCCGATCCCGCTGCCCTGGAACTCGTTCATGGGATGGAGGCGCTGGAAGACCCCTAAGATCCGCTCGTGGTACTGCGGCTCGATGCCGATGCCGTTGTCCTGCACGTGGAATACCCAGCGCCGATCCTCACCGGTGGCGCTGATCCGCACCCGTGGGGGGCGCTCCGGCGCGTGGAACTTCAGGGCGTTCCCGATCAGGTTCTGGAAGACGTGCCGCAGCAGGTCGGCATTGCCCGGCACCGTCGGCAGCGGCCCGACCTCGACCTGAGCGCCGCTGCCCTGCACCTGGGCCTCCAGGTCGCTCAGGACGCCCTGCACCAGCGTCCGGGTGTCCACGCTGCCGACCGGCCGCTGGCCCTGGCGCACGCGGGAGTAGGCCAGCAGATCCTGGATCAGGGCCTTCATGCGCGCCGTGGCGGCGGTCGTGAAGGCGATGTACTGGTCGGCGCGCTCGTCGAGCCGGCCCTGGTAGCGCCGGGCGAGCAGTTCGGTGTAGCTGCCGATGGTCCGCAGGGGCTCCTGCAGGTCGTGGCTGGCCACGTACGCGAACTGTTCGAGTTCGCGGTTGGAGCGCTCCAGCTTGTCGTTCGCCACCCGCAGCTCCTGCTCGCGCTGCTGTACGGCGCCCGCCATCAGGTCGAACTGTCGGCCCAGGGCGGCCAGTTCCTGCACCGGGGTCGGGGGCAGCCGCCGGTGGTACTGCCCGGCCGCGATCTCCCGCGCGCTCTCGGCCACGTTCTCCAGGCTGCTGGACACCGAGCGGGCCACCTGCCAGGCGGTCAGCAGGATCAGCAACATGCTCAGTCCCAGCCCGCTGAAGGTCAGCCAGCGCACGCGGTTCAGGGTGTCCTGACTGGACACCACCGCCTGACTCAGCCGGGTGTTCTCGTCGCCCTGCATGGTCGAGAGGATTCCGCGTGCGACCTCCAGCAGTCCCCTGCTGCCCCGCTCGCTGACCAGCGCCGTGGCCCGCTCGGCGGAGGTTCGGCGCGCCTCGATCTCGGGTTCGGCCTCTTCCTGCCGCCAGCGGGCGACCAGCTCCTCCACGCGCTGCAGGTTGGCGCGCTGCTGCGGGGTGGCGCTCAGGTCCTCCAGGGCGAACACGTGCGCCTGATAGGCCGCCTGACCATCGGTGAAGGGGGTCAGGAACTCCGGGTTCCCGGTGATGAGAAAGCCGCGCTGGCCGTTTTCCATGGCCGAGAGGTCGCCCCCCAGCAGGCTCAGCAGGATCAGCCGGGTCTGCGAGTCGGTGACCAGAAGGCGGCTCTGCGTGTTGCGGCCCACCCCCACCAGCACCGCCATCCCCACCCCCACCAGCAGCAGGAACGGCAGCAGGAAGGGGCGCAGCAGCATCACCCGCAGGGGCACGCCGGATCGCGGCCCCCGGCCCGCCGGCCCGCCACGCCCCTGGGGAGCCCCGTCCTGGGGCCCGCGTTCCTGAAGCAGCGGAGCGGGGGCCGCGCTGCGGATCAGATCGGGGGCGGGGACGGACACAGTGCCCCCCATTCTATGAAAGGCCCACTGGAAAAGAGATGGAATTCCGGCATTTTCCAGACACGGGCCGCACACAGGCACGGCACCGACCCACGTCCCGTCCCCGCTACACTCCAGACATGACCTCTGAAAGTGTGAGCCTCGCCCGCAGCGGTGAGGTCGCCACCCTCACCATCACCTCCAAGATGGGTTCCATGGGCCCGGCCTTCTGGCGCGAGGTGCCCCAGGCCCTGGGCGAGCTGGGCAGCGCCCGGGTGCTGATCGTGCGCGGCGTGCAGGTGTTCAGTGCCGGCCTGGACGTGAAGGCCAACGCGGCCCAGATCGCGCCCGTGCTGGGCGACCCGGCGGGCTTCGCGGCGGTGGTGGCCGAGATGCACGCGGCCATCGAGGGCCTGGCCGCCCTGCCCATCCCGGTGATCGCCGCCGTCCACGGCTGGTGTATCGGCGCGGGGCTGGAGCTGATCGCGGCGGCCGACCTGCGCCTGTGCAGCGGGGACGCCCGCTTCCGCCTGCCCGAAGTGCTGCTGGGCATCACAGCCGACCTGGGCGGCCTGCAGCGCCTGCCGCGGCTGATCGGCCACGGGCGCACGGCCCACCTGGCCCTGACTGGCGAGCCCATCGACGCGGCCACCGCCGAGCGCTGGGGTCTGGTGACCGAGGTGCTGCCCGACCAGGATGCCCTGTTCGCCCGCGCGGACGCCCTCGCCGCGCACCTGGCGGCCCTGCCCCCGAAAGCCCTGGAGGGCACCAAGCGCATCCTGCAGGGCGAGCGGCCGCACGCCGAGAGCCTCGCGGCCGCCGTGGCCTGGAACGCCCGGCACATGACCCTGGACGGCCTGCAGAGCGCGCTGAAGAAGTGAAGGGGTCGAGCCGTCGAACCGTCGAACGAGACCTCGGAGTCAGTCCACGACCTCGCCTCTCCAGACTGTTCCGACAGGACTGACACTTCCGACACCAGCGACTCCCAGCCTCTTTTAGACCGTTCGACCGTTCGACTGTTAGACCCGAACAAGGAGCCCACCATGACCCAGACGCCCCCCCAGTCCCTCGGCACCCTTCTCCCCGGCACCGCCGACTCCACCTTCCGTCCCGACCTGCTGCGCGGCAAGCACGCGCTGATCACCGGGGGCGGCTCCGGCATCAACCTGGGCATCGCGCAGAGCTTCGCCGCGCACGGCTGCGCCGTGACCATCCTGGGCCGCAACCTGGAGAAGGCTGAGAACGCCGCCCGGGGCATCGTGGACGCGGGCGGCCGGGCGACCGGCGTCAGCGCCGACGTGCGCGACTTCGCGGCGCTGCAGGCGGCGGTGGCGCAGGCCGTGGCCGCGCACGGCGACTTCGATATCGTGCTGGCGGGCGCCGCCGGCAACTTCCCGGCCCCGGTGGACGGCATCTCGCCCAACGGCTTCAAGACCGTGGTGGATATCGACCTGCTGGGCACCTACAACACCATCAAGGCCGCCGCGCCGCACCTGAAGGCCCCCGGCGGGAACGTGCTGAGCATCTCCGCCTACGGCATTCCGGTGCCCATGCAGGCGCACGTGGTCGCCGCCAAAGCCGGCGTGGACGCCCTGACCCGCACCCTGGCCGTGGAATGGGGCCTGCGCGGCATCCGCGTGAACGGCATCATCCCCGGCCCCATCGACGGCACCGAGGGCATGGCCCGCCTGGCGCCCGACGAACAGACCCGGGGGCGCTTCATGAGCACCGTGCCGCTGGGCCGCTTCGGCATCCCCCAGGACATCGCCAACGCCGCCCTGTTCCTGGTGTCCGACGCGGCCAGCTACGTCACCGGCGTGGTGCTGCCCGTGGACGGCGGCCAGAACATGCTCGGCGGCGCCCCCCAGTACCAGATGTTCCAGCAGATGGGCTTCGGCCAGATGGGGGGAGGGGCGAAGAAGGAGTAGAGCGGTGGGCAAACCCCTCAGTCGAAGCGAGGCATTCAAGCCCAGCCCGCTACTCTGAACCATGCCTTCCCCATCTCCCCTGCCCGCCCATCAGCACGGCCCCCATCAGCACGGTTCCGGGCCGCGCGGCGCCGACCTGCTGGAACGCCAGGACTGGACGGGCCTGCGCCGGATCAACCTCGACTCGGCGGGCCTGAGCGGGTGGCCGGAGGGGCGGATTCCGGACAGTGATATCCAGGTCTTCAGCATCTACGACAACGCCCTGACCTCCCTGCCGGACTGGCTGTGGACGCTTCCGGAACTGACCACCCTGAACCTGTCGGCCAACCGGCTCACAGGGCTGCCGGACGGGCTGGGCGACCTCCGGCAGCTCGTCATGCTCGACCTGGGGCACAACGCGCTGGGCACGCTGCCGGACGTGTTCGGCGGGCTGGATCGGCTGGCCTTCCTGTACCTGAGCAACAACCGCCTGAGCAGCCTGCCGCCGTCCATGCGCCGCCTAGGGGCGCTCCAGTACCTGAATGTCACCGACAACGCGCTGGAGCAGGTGCCGGGATGGCTGGGCGACCTGCCCTCGCTGACCGAGCTGCGGCTGTACGCCAACGCGCTCACGGCCCTGCCGGAGAGCCTGGGGCACCTGCCGAAGCTGCGCGAACTGCACGTCATGAAGAACCGGCTGGAGGAGCTGCCCGAGTCGCTGGGCGCGTGCGTCCGCCTGGAAAAGCTGAACCTGCAGAGCAACCGCCTCAGCGCCCTCCCAGCGAGCCTCGGCGGCCTCCAGGCCCTGACGGAACTCGACCTGCGTTTCAACCGCCTGACCGAACTCCCGGACAGTCTCGCGGGCCTGCACGCCCTGCAGTCGCTCGACCTGCGTGCCAACGCCCTGAGCAGCGTGCCCGACGCACTGGCAGAGTTGCCGAACCTACGGAAGCTGGATCTGCGCTGGAACCGTATCGAACGACTGCCGGACGCCTTTCACGCACTGACCCAGCGGGGCTGCCTGATCTATCTGTAGGTCGCCCCTACCTGCACAGCGCCGCCGCGCAGACGTCCACCACGGCGTATTCGCGGTCTTTCTGAACCACCAGTTTCAGGTGCAGCGTCCCGCCCTCCAGCGCGTAGGCGTCGCCGCTGGAGGCGTCCAGGTCGGCCAGGGCGACCTTCTTCAGGCGGTTGCGCTCGTCCACCCACCAGTCGCGGTAGAGGATCGGCTCGCTCCCTGTCCCAACGGCACTGGCGGGGAGGGTCAGGCGCAGGGTGTCGCCGGGTGCGCGGTCTCCGAAGCCCAGGCGCAGGTGGCGCGAGGCGGCGGCGGGGGCGAAGGCATAGCTGCCGCCCAGGCGCACCGAGGTGTGGAAGGACGTGAAGTTGTCGGGCGTGCCCGTCAGCTCCACGCTGGCCCCACGGACGTTGGTGGCGCGCACCGGGCCGATCCTGCCATCCGTCACGTCGTCCAGCCAGAAGCGGGCGTACTGCCCCCCGCAGACGCTGGCGTTCCACTCGGCGCGGGCCGAGCAGTCCGGGGCGTCCCGCAGCAGGGCGCTGCCGGTCACGGACAGGCCGGGCGTGCCGGTCACCGAGCCGTCGGCGTCGAGGAAGGTCGCGGCCTTGTCGCCATCCTTGTCGGCCTGGGCGTCTGGGAGGTAGACGCGCCGGGAGTCGTCGAGCCAGGTCAGGCCACGGGCGTCGTTGCCGGGATTCAGGGCGAAGGCGTTGCGGTAGAGGTAGCCCAGCCCGCTCGCCTGCCGCACGGCATTGGGCTGGAAGGCGCTCAGGGCGGTGGTCTGGATGCTGACGTGCCCGTCGTAGAACTGGAAGCCGCGGATCGGGAAGTCGGCCTCCCAGGGGCGGGGCAGCGAGCGGCCCCCGACGCCAGTCTTCTCCCACGATTCCGGCTGGCCCACGTTCGCCGTCTCGCCGATCAGCAGCGAGTCCTTCATGACAGTCGTGTCCGAGGCGAAGGTCGCGCCCACGGCGTTGTCGGCCAGCACGGCGCCGGACAGGGTGTGGTGCTCGCCGCGCAGCCACACGCCCTGATCGCGCTGCTTGTAGGCCGTGAAGCGCGTGAAGGCGGCGGGGGCGGGCGCGGACTTCTCGTCGGCCGGGTTCACGCGGGGCATGTAGTACGTGGTCTCGGTGTGGCTCCCGTCGGCCTGGGCGCCGTGGTCGACGTTCAGGCCCCGGTCGCCGCTGTGGGCCACGTTGCCGGAGAACTCGCCCAGCGGCGTGCGGCGGTTCCAGATGCCCGCGCCGGTGGCCGCCGCCAGCCCGGTCGGGTGTTCGGGCAGCGCGTACCAGAAGCCGGTGCCCTGGATGCCCGCCGCCACGTTGTCCTTCACGGTGTTCGCCGGGTTGGTGATCCAGTAGCCCGACGGGTTCTTATCGCTGTCCAGCAGCGGCGTCTCGCCGCGCGCCTTGTCCGGGCGGCGTACCAGCGTGATCAGGTTGCCGCTGATGGTATTCCCCGTCTCGTTGCCGTCTTCCAGGAACAGGCAGTGGCCCACGCTGTCGTGGGTCACGTTGTCCTGCACGCGCAGATTACTGGTGCCGTGGACGACCACACAGCGGTTGAAGACCTCGTGGACACTGTTGCCCCGGAAGTACGACGTGGCGGCGTCTCCCATCTGGTGGAAGTGCATGCCGTAACGCCGCAGCGTGTTGCGCTGCCCGACCCGCGTAAACTCGGTGCTCTCGATACGCGCCGCACTCTTCCCCATGACCATGACGTGCGCGCCCAGGCCCGACGCGGAGGCGTCCTCGCCCGCCCCGATGCGGATAGTGCGGGTCAGCAGGCCGACCTCGGCGCGTTCGTGCAGGGTCAGGCCGGCCTGCGTGGTGCTCTGCGCCCAGTGGGTGTACTTCAGCCCGGTAGCGAGCGTGACCGTGCTGCCGGACACCCGCTGCACGACCACTTCCTCGGTCTGGTTCGGATTGAAGTCGGTGCTCGCCAGCGTCAGGGAGCTGCCCGGCGCCCAGTCGGGGGCACGCTGCAGGGTCAGGGTGCGGCTGCCGGCGGGGGCGGTGCTCTCCAGGCGCGTCCAGGCCAGCTTCGGGGCGCCGTGCAGTTCCAGCGTGCCGTCCATCACGCCCAGCACGCGGTCGCCCATGCCCATCACGTCCTCGCCGGGAGTGGTGTTGGTCATCACGATCTCGGCCTGGTGCGTGAAGGGCCTGCCTTCGCTGCCGATCCGCAGTTCGCCGTGCACCATCACCCACTCGGAGGTCAGGGTCAGATCCTGATCCGCGAATTCGAGGGCTGTTCCCGCTGGAATGGTCAGGCCCGCGAGCGCCGGGGGCGAGACGTCGAGGATCACCCGCCTGCCGCTGGGCAGGGTGACCTTCTGACCCGCGGTGGGCACCGTGTCGCCCCAGGTGGCCGGGTCGCTCCATTTCGTCTGCGGCAGGTTGGCCGTGGGGCTGGGCGCAGGCGACGGCGCTGAACCAGGGGTGGGCGTGCCCTTCGGCGCAGGCGAGGTAGTGGGCTCGGCGTTCGTGCCGCCGCAGCTGAGCAGCAGGGTGCACAGGAGCGCTGCAGGCAGAAGTCGGGGAACGGTCATGAAGGGAGCCTAAATGAACGACGGGTCGGCTGCTGTGAAGGACTTCTCACCACCCCTGAGATGAGAACGCGCTCCAGAACGGCCTTCACCCGCAGTCAGAGGGCATGGATCGGAATCCTGATTAGCAAGATCGACCGCCGCGGCTCATAGTTTTCATAATTAGATTCTGGATTATGAGTCCATAGCAGGCGCCATCCTAGGAGGCACATCATGACCACTCTCCAGACCCCGCAGCCCCCGCTCCTCAGCGACGACAACCTGATCCTCGACACCGACAGCTACAAGAGCAGCCACTTCCTGCAGTATCCGGCGGGCACCACGCGGCTGTTCAGCTATCTGGAGAGCCGGGGCGGGCGCTATCCGGTCACGCGCTTCTTCGGGCTGCAGTACCTGCTGGATCGCTACCTGACCCGCCGGGTGACCGCCGCGATGGTCGAGGAAGCCCGCGCGCTGATCGAGGCGCACGGCGAGCCCTTCCCCTACGAGGGCTGGATGCGCGTGGTCAACGTGCACGGCGGCCGCCTGCCGCTGGAGGTACGTGCCGTGCCGGAGGGGACGCTGGTGCCCATCCACAACGTCCTGATGAGCGTGACCAACACCGATCCCGAGCTGCCCTGGCTGGTCGGCTGGTTCGAGACCATGCTGATGCGGGTGTGGTACCCGGTCACGGTCGCCACGCAGAGCTGGCACCTGCGCGAGATCATCCGCGCCGCGCTGGAGAAGTCCAGCGACCGCGCCGCCGAGGAACTGCCCTTCAAGCTCCACGACTTCGGTAGCCGGGGCGTGAGCAGCCGCGAAAGCGCCGGCATCGGCGGCCTCGCGCACCTCATCAATTTCCAGGGCAGCGACACGCTGGAGGCCCTGCGCGTGGGCCGCAACCACTACGGCAGCGACATCGCCGCCTTCTCCATCCCCGCCGCCGAACACAGCACGATCACGAGCTGGGGCAAGGAGCACGAGGTCGACGCCTACCGCAACATGGTCGCCCGCTTCAGCAAGCCGGGATCGGTGTTCGCCGTGGTCAGCGACAGCTACGACCTGAAGAACGCCATCAACGTCCTGTGGGGCGACACGTTGAGGCAGCAGGTCATCGACGCGGGCGGCACCCTGGTCGTGCGCCCGGACAGTGGCGATCCCCCCGCGATGGTGCGCCTCGCCGTGAACGCGCTGGCCGCCAAGTTCGGCACGACCACCAACTCCAGGGGCTACAAGGTGCTCCAGCACGTGCGCGTCATTCAGGGCGACGGGATCGACGAGGCCACCATCCGGCAGATTCTGGGCAACCTGGACGTGGACGGCTTCAGCGCCGAGAACGTGAGTTTTGGCATGGGCGGCGCGCTGTTGCAGAAGGTCGACCGCGACACCCAGCGCTTCGCCTACAAGGCCAGCGCGGGCCTGATTGACGGCGAGTACCGGGGCATCTACAAAGACCCCGTGACCGATCCGGGCAAGCGGAGTAAAGACGGCGTGCTGGATCTGGTGCTGGAGAACGGCCGCATGGTCACGAAGGCGTATAAGACCTTCGACACGGACTTTCCCGGAAGCCTGATGCGAACCGTGTACCGCGACGGGGAGATGCTGGTGCGGGACACGTTGGAAGAGATTCGGGGGCGGGGGTGATTTTCATATTATCTACAATATTGTCAAGCAATCTGAAAAAACAGATTCTGTCTCCATTAAAGGATAAAATGCGCTCCCCGATTGATCTCCCAATCATTCTTACATTAGGCGTCCCGCCTACACTTACCCTTCTCGCTTCACATTATATATGTGGAAAGTCGTGGGAGAGCTCTACGTATCTCCTTATCGTAGTAGCCATGACAGGTCTACCAGTTTGGGTTTGGGTTGGAAATATAGGGATGAAGTCTACACGCGAATGGCAGTCGTGGGCAGTATTTACCATATTTTATTTGTTGCCCGCAATCGCTCTCCCATTCGTCTGATACATATAAGCGCCCAGCGAGATATCCATGAACGCCCTCACCCCCCTCCTCCCCATCCTCCAGACCCTCGAACCGCTGGGCCTGCCTTCTTCATCCCTGCACGGCTGGTACGCCTACGCCAACCAGAAACAGGCGGCCCGGCTCGCCCGGCACCTCGAATCTGAACTCCGGGACATCCACCGCGAGTTCTCCCAGATGGTCGATCACGCCTACCTCTCCTCCGATGCCTTCCAGGCGAACGTGGTGCAGGCGGTTCGCGCCGCCGAGATGGCCGAGTCGGAAGACAAACTCCGCTTCATCGCGCGGGCGCTGGCCGGGTGCGTGCTGAGCTTCCCGCCGCCCGCGCTGGACAAGTTCCAGACCATGCGGATCATCGAGGGCATGTCCGACCGGGAGTTAAGCGTGCTCGCGGGCCTGTTTGACCTGCTCGACCCGATCAATCCGTATGCAGACAGTATTTCCGTAAACAGCACCGCGACCGTGGCGGGCCTGACCCGGCAGGAGTTCGGGGCCGCGCTGCTGGGGCTGGGGCAACTGGGGTTGCTGAACAGGGAGACGCTGACAGATCGGGATAGGGAGTGGACGGAGACGCCCGCCCACTCTGGATCGGGCTTCGCCTGGAAGCTGACCGCTCTGGCGCGGCAGGTGGCGGTGCTCAGCCGGATTGGAGGGGAGGAACTGTGACAGCCCGCATTCCCGGCCGTGACTCCGAATACCCCGTCCCCCGCCTACCCCGCTCCTCTCTACGGCACGTAGCGGAAGGGCACGGAGTTCGTGGTGCTGAAGGTGTAGCAACTGGCGACCGGGCATCTCAGGGTGACGTCCACGAACCCGGTTCCAGCAGGGGCGACGGCGGTGATGGTGTAGCGTTCCTCGCCGCTGAGGATCTGCACCGGGGGTGTGACCGAGGTGGCCCTGGCCGCGCCAAAGTACACGTCGGGCAGGGTGAATCCTGCGGGGGTGGCCGGGTTGTAGGTCAGGTTGCCGTCGAAGGCCAGGGTGACGGTGGTGCCGCCGGTGATCAGGCCACTGGTGGGGTAGGCGGTCAGCAGGTACACGGTGGGCCTGGGAGTCGGCTGCCGGAAGGTGTACACCCCGGCATTCACCTTGCCGTTCGGGGTGCTCACGATGACCGGACGGCGCCCGGCCCGGTTCGGCGGAGCGGTGACGGTCAGAACCGTGCCGGCAGAATTGATGTTCAGGGCGGTGCCGGGCCCTTCCCCACCGAAATCCAGGGTGGCGCCCTGCAGGTTCGTGCCGACGATGGTAACGGTGGTGGGCAGGGGGTTGGCGTTGGTGCCGTTCTCGACCTGCCCGGAGAAGATCGTGGCCGTCGGGACGGGCGAGAGGGGCAGGGGCAGGCCCCCGCAGGCGGAGACGGCGAGCGTCATCAGCGTCAGTCCGAGCGGGCGGGCGATTCGGTGGTGGGCGGTCATGGTTCCTCCAGTGCCGGGAACCGGCCAATGAAGAGCGCACGTACGACGCCGAACGCAGCGCCCAGACCCTTGGGGAGGGCACCTGGGGCCACTGTACTCCCGCGGGTGCCTTCGCCGGCACACGCCCCGGCCACCGTGTCGGGGCCCGACAGGAGGTTTTCCTATGAAGTCCACTTTCAGTATTCAGTGTGGCGGTTCCGCGGCCCTGCAGTCCCACGGCAACTTCGGCCGGCGCAGAGCGTTCCGGTGACGGCCTTCCCGTCCCGCTCCTGGGATGTTTTCCTCATCGGCGGCGCGTCCGGCGTGGGCAAATCGTCGGTGGCTGGAGCCCTGGCGCGACACTTCGGCGTGGCACTGGCCGAGGCGGACGATTTCGACGTGCTGCTGGAGCACCTGACCACCCCAGAACAGCAGCCCGCGTTGCACTACTGGCGTACGCACCCTGACTTCTTCTCGCTCAGCGTGGACGAGATCGTGGCGGTGACCGTCGAATCGTCGCGGGCGCTGCGGCGTGGGCTGGTGGCGGTCATTCTGGATCGCCTGGAATGGGGTCGGCCTGCCGTGCTCGAGGGCAATTACCTGACACCCGAGCTGTGGGACGAGCCGGAACTGCGGCCGCATGTGCAGGCGGGGCGGGTGCGGGGCGCGCTGGTGCTGGAGCCGGGGCGCGAGCAGCTGCTCGCCAACTTCCTGGGCCGCGAGCCGGACGCCGGGCCGCAGGCGCTCCGAGCCGACGTCAGCGTGGCCTACGGGCGGTGGCTGGCCGCAGAGGCGCAGGCGCGCGGCTTTCCCGTGCTGGAGGCCCGCCCCTGGCACACGGCGGCTCAGCGGCTGCTGGAGGTGGCCTCATGACCCTCTTCGGCCTGACCATCCCTTCCCTGGCGCTGGACGCCACGGGCGGCCTGTGCGTGCTGGTGGCGCTGTATTTCTTGTTCGCCAAGCGCCGCGCGTACTGGCACTGGAGCAACGCCAGCGTACTGCCCTACTTCCTGCTGTTCGTGGCGGGGGGCGAGTGGATGCTGGCGGGGCTGCAGGTCTGTTACCTGCTGTTCGGCCTGCACGGGCTGTACCTGTGGTGGCTGGAGGAACGCCGCGACCGGGGCGAGCTGAAATTCAACGAGGCGGCGTGGTACGGCGTGACCTGGGCCGCCAGCGGGCTGATCTTCGCCCTGACCGTGTATGTCACGGACTTCTCGGCGACCTGGAACTGGGTGCAGTTCGCGGCGGTCACGCTGTCGCTGATCGCCAATTTCGGCACCACGCGCCGCTGGGCCTGGAGCTGGCCGGTGTGGGTGCTGGTGAACGCCGTGCAGGCCGTGTACTACTGGCACACGGGGTACTGGGTGCTGTTCGTGCTGCAGTTCGTCCTGGGGGCCATGAGCCTGCACGGCTGGCGCGTGTGGCGCCGGGACGAAGCGCGGGAGGTCGCGTTTGCCTGAGGGCCGCCACGGCCTGATCGTGGGCAAGTTCGCGCCGCTGCACCGGGGGCACATGCTGGTGCTGGAGCGGGCCCTGGCCGAGTGCGGGCAGGTCAGCGTGTGGGTCTACTCGCGCCCGGACTTTCCGGACATGCCCAGCCCGGTTCGGCGGGGCTGGATCCGCGACCTCTACCCGGCGCGGCTGTATCCGGGGCTCCATCTGCTCCCCGACGCCCCGAATCCGCCCCTGAACAGCGAGCCGGGCGAGGTTCACCGGGCCTACGTGGGCGGCGTGCTGGAGGGCTGGAGCGTGCGCCCGGATGTGGTCTACACCTCCGAGGACTACGGCGAGGCGTTCGCGACGTCGCTGGGGGCAGCGCACGTCTGCGTGGACAGGGCGCGCGGGGCCGTGCCCATCAGCGGCACGCGGCTCCGGGCCGATGTGCACGCGCACCGGGCGTTTCTCGATCCGCACGTCTACGCCCATTTCGTGCAGCGCGTGGTGATCCTGGGCGCCGAGAGCACCGGCAAGAGCACCCTGACCCGCGCTCTGGCGCAGGCCCTGGGCACGAGCTGGGTGCGCGAGTACGGCCGCGACGTGTACGAGCGCGAGCAGGGCATGCTGAGCCCGGAGCACTTTCTGGAGATCGCCCACGGGCACCGGGCGCTGGAGGACGAGGCCGCCCGCGCGCCCGGCGTAAACCGCTGGGTGGTCTGCGACACCCACGCCGCCACCACCCTGATGTGGTCGTATCTTCTGACCGGCACGGCCCTGCCGGAATTACACGCCCTGGCCGACGAGTGCCGCGCCCGCTACGCCCACACCTTCCTGTGCGACACGGATCTTCCGCACGAGCAGGACGGCTGGCGGGCGAACACGGAGGTGCGGGGAGTGCAGCAGGCCTTCATCCGGCAGGAGCTGGGCACGCGCGGGGTGCCGTATACGGTGCTGCGCGGCACGGTGAGCGAGCGGGTCGCACAGGTGCAGGCGGTGCTGGGTTCCTGACGCTGGGAGCCTAAGGGCCGTATTCCTCGTCCGTCACGTGCCGGAGCCAGACCGTCTCGCCCGCCTGGATGGCGAGGTGGGTCATCAGGGCGTCGGGCGCGGCGCCGTGCCAGTGTTCCTCGCCGGGGTCGATCTGCACCACGTCGCCGGCCGTGACGTCGAAGGCGGCCGCGCCGCGCTGCTGCACCCGGCCCCGCCCCGCCAGGATCAGCAGGGTCTGGCCCTGCGGGTGCGTGTGCCAGGCGGTGCGGGCGCCGGGGGTGAAGGTCACGCGCACGATGTCCGGCGCCTGGGGCTCCATCCAGACCTCGCCCGTGAAGAAGTCACCGGGCGCGGCGCGGGCCGTGAAGGCGTGGCTGGGAATGTGTTTCATGGCTGCAGCGTACGCCCGGGGCGCAGGCGTACAGTGAACCATGGACACCCTGGGGGAACGGGAACGGCACAACCAGCGACAGTTCGATGGCCTGGCGGCCTCGTACGACCGGATGGGGTTTCTGGCCCTGACGGCGCAGTTCCTGGCCGGCGCGGTGAAGGTGCAGCCTGGAGACGCCGTGCTGGACGTCATGACCGGCACGGGCCACGTCGCGCTGGCCCTGGCCGGGGCCGTGGGGCCGTCCGGCCGGGTGGTGGGCGCCGACCTGTCGGCCGGGATGCTGGAGGTCGCGCGGGCCAAGGCGGCGGGCCTGGAGCAGCTGTCCTTCGTGCAGGGCGACGCCTGCTCGCTGCCCTTCGCGGACGCCTCCTTCGGCGCCGTGGTCTGCGCCTCGGGCCTGTTCTTCGTGCCGGACATGGTCGCGGCGCTGCGCGAGTGGCGGCGGCTGGTGCGGCCGGGCGGCGAGGTGGTGTTCTCGTCCTTCGGGCCGGGCCTGATGGGTGACCTGCCAGGGCGCTGGCGGGAGCGGCTGGGCCAGTACGGCGTCACACCGGGCTCCCCGCCCCTGGGCCGTATCCCCACCCCGGAGGCCGCGCAGGAACTCCTGCAGAGCGCCGGCTTCGCTCAGATCCGTGTCAGCCTGAGCGCGCTGCCCTACACGCTGGCCTCCCCGCAGGCGCGCTGGGCCGACATCGAGGCCGGGCTGGAGGGACAGCCGCTGGCCACCTTCACGCCGTCCCAGCAGGCCCGGATCCAGGCGGAACACCGGGCGGATATCGCGCCCCTGTTCGCCTCGGGGCCGTATACCGTGCCCGTGCCGGTGCTGGTGGCGCGCGGCGTTCGCGGCGACTGAGCGGGAGCGGGGGCGGGAGGTCGGCAGGACAGCCCGCTGCCGGCTCCCGCTTTTGGTGGACGGAACCCGGTACTGTGTCTGGGCGTACTGTAGGGTATGTCGAATCCTGAAGATCCCGCCCGCTCTGATCGCCCGGCTTCTCAGGGCACCGCGTCCCAGAACAGCGCCGCGCCCTCCTGGGTCGACGAGGTGCTGGGGGCCTCCCGCAGCGCGCCGGCCCCGGCTGTAGCGCCCACGCCCCCACCGCCCCCGGCAGCCAGCCCAGCGCCGACGGTGGCCCCGGCCTCCCCTCAGCCGACCGCCACCTCCGGCTGGCCCGAGGATCTGCGGATTCCGGAGCCGGCCGCCCGCGCCCCCGCGCCCGCCCCGGCCGCCCCCACCGCCTACGCGGATGACGACTGGGTCTCGCGCGCCACGGGCGCCCAGGCGAAAAATCCCAGCCTGCCCACGGGGCCGGCGGTTACGCCCAGCCCGGTGCGCAGCGAACTGGACTCGCTGGGCGACACGGCGCGCCACGCCCTGCAGCAGGTGCAGACCTCGCTCGGCTCCAGCGACGTGTCCCAGAAGAAGCTGATCGCGGGGCTGCTGGGCATCATCCTGGGCAGCCTGGGCGTCCATAAGTTCTACCTGGGCATGACCACGCCGGGGCTGATCATGCTGGGCGTGAACGTGGGCGTCTGGGTGCTGGCCCTGCTGCTCGGCCTGGTTACGCTGGGGGTGGGCCTGATCGTCACCATTCCCCTGGCCAGCCTGGTCAGCGGCGCGATCGGGCTGCTGGGGCTGGTCGAGGGCATCCTCTACCTGACCAAATCCGACGCCGATTTCCAGCATGACTACGTGGTGGGCAAGAAGTCCTGGCTCTGAGCACTGCTGCTCGATCAAACGCCATGTGGATACCAGCGCAGACACGCTGAGCCGCGGGGAGCCCCAAGGGAAGGGACGGCGCGTCTGGCCCGTCCCTCTGTGCTGCACGCCCACGGGCACGGCGCCGCTGGCCGACCTGCCGATGATCGCCCGCCTTCAGAGGAGATACACGGCGCGGCTCTTCCGTCGCGGGTAGAGCGATCCGGACACCGGCGCCTCCCGGTCGCTGCGAAGCGCCGGGGGCCAGAGTCCCTGTGGCCGCGTCGCCCAGATCCTCTAGTCGCCAGGAGGTGACCCCTCTGGCACGCCACACCGGAGTCCGTGACCAGCCGTATCCAAACAGATACATGCCGATCTGTTGAATGTTGAGATGTTTCACATGTACCTACATCAGTACATCCCATGAGTTCATGAACCCATCTTCATTAAGACAACTTCTCTCGTGCCGAACACGATTTATGGCCCTACTGGCCCCTCCCGCCTCCTACTGAATGAGATTCGTGTCGCAGAAAAATGAAATCCTGTGAAGAATCTCTCACCATCGGATATCGGGCAGTCCCTACAGTACTGTCACAAACTTAACATTGGCAGAGGGAGGTGGATATGAATTTCCCCCCCGGATAACCCCATCCTCTCCGGTCGCTCGAATCGGAGTGGAGGATTGGTCTGTCGTTCGTTAGTTCACTTGTATTGAAATTCTGGATAACTCAGTTCATGAGTGACGTCTACCTTCTTGGGTGGCGTTTCTGTTGACTCATGGGGTCAACATGGATTTCTCATGGCTGAGGAGGGGGGGGCCCTTTATGCAGCACTTCAAATATCTCGGTCTGGCTCTGACTGGCGCGCTCGTTCTCTCGGCCTGTGGCAGCACCAACACGCCCCAGACCAAGCTCCCGGAGTCGGGCTCGAAGCCGCCGCCAGTCGCGCAGCCTCCGGTGGTCACGCCGGTCGCCGGCTGCGCCACGCTCACGGTCAATCTGCAGAACGTCACCGCGGTGGGGGGCACGGTGGCGGCTCCGGTCAGCGTGAAGAACGCGGCGGGCGAGACGGTCTTCTCCGGCACAGCCGTGGCCGGCAAGAAGCTCTCCGCGACCTTCCTGGCCGGCAAGTACACCGTGATCGGGCACCAGATGCAGGGCTACCAGGCGCCCAACACGCCGCAGTCGGTCAGCCTCGACTGCACGGCCAACAAGGATATGGCCGTCACCCTGGAATACCGCGCCGCCCAGGCCGCCCAACAACAGGTCAAGAGCATCGCCCTGAGCGGCGACGCCCCCGTGAGGGACGTGAGCGGCGCCGCCCTGCCCGGGGTCAAGGAAGCGAACATCAACAAGGACGTGATGCTCTACGCGGCCCAGACCGAGGAGCCGGTGCTGGTGCAGATGATCGTGCGTGACGCGGCGGGTGCGCCCGTGGCCGGCGCGCGGGTCAGCGTCTCGGCCGACAGCGACTCGATGAGCGTCGTGGCGGGGCATGTGCAGGCGGGGGCGGCGGCCACCACCTCCGGGATCACGGCCCAGGCGCTGATGGCCACGGCCTTCTCGGACGCGGAGGGCATCGTGCGCTTCACGGTGTACGCCACCAGCGCCCCCTCGCAGGGCACGCCCGTGAAGTTCGTGGTGAGCGCGACCGACGGCGCCGACGCGCCCACCAGCGCCGCGCTCGCGGAATTCAAGATGTTCTTCGCCAACATGAGCCACCTCTACTACCAGGGCGACACCAGTTTCGGGGCCAGCGACACCATCCCCAGCAAGCAGCGCCTGGGCGGCAGTGTCGGCTCGTTCGAGAACAACTGGTTCAACACCAACCAGCGGCTCCACACCTTCGGCACGGTCGCCTTCACCAAGCAGCCCGAGGCCGGCCCCTACCCGGTGGGCGGTGAGCAGTTCCCCGGCTACGTGAAGTACACGCTCGAGCCGGTCGCCGGACAGGAATCGGATCTCCAGCGCCTGTTCCTGACGACCAACGCCAGCGCGATCAGCGGGGCAGGCAAGGTGACGGCGAACGGCGGCCAGAACGTCTATCTGCGCCCGGCCCTCGACCTGACGGCCCAGGAGCTGCCGCTCACGACGAACGTGCGGGCCGAGTACTACTACCGCGTCCGCTACGGCAACACCGACTACGACTTCCTGCTCAAGAGCTACCTCTTCACGAAGACCTTCAGCGGCGCCGTGCTGGACATCGAGAAGACCGGGCCGAGCATCATCACCTGGACGGGCTTCAGCCGCCCGACCCCGGCGCACGATCCCTACGCGCCCGATGACGTCAACCTGCCTCCCCGCCTCGACGACGGCAGCCGCACCGCGACCACCGAGGACAATTTCACGGTCGGCAAGACCTACACCTACCAGATCCGGGTTCGCAACACCTCGGGCACGGCCGCCCGCAACGTCACGGTGCGCGACGAACTGCCGGCCGAACTGGGCTACGTGCTGGGCAGCGCCCGACTGGTCGATGCAGCCGGCGCGAATGCCGGCGCCGTGGCCGGCGACTACGACCTGAACACGCACACCATCGACTTCAACGAGATCGGTGATCTGGCCGCCGGAGCCGAACTGCGGATCGCTATCGACGTGTACGCGCGCCAGAAGCCCGGCTACGCCTGGAACGACAACAACCGCGACGGCAACGCCGACCCCGTGAGCGGCCTGCAGGGCGCCTACGGCATCACGCCACCTGAAACCTCGGCGAACCTGAACACCGAGTACGAAGACCCCTACGACATCAAGAACCGCGCCAAGGCCACGGCGAGCAACGCGGCCGAAGTCGATACCTACAAGTACATCAACGTGGTGCGCCCGGTCGCCCGCATCACCAAGACGGCGCTCGATCCGGAAGTCGTGACCAACCAGCAGGCCGAGTTCCTGATCAACGTGGCGAACTTCGACCGCTCGACCACCAGAGAACTCGACCCGCGCATCCGCACGGCCTACGCTCAGCTCAAGAGCCGCTTCCCGAACGAGTACAGCCAGGAAGGCTTCCTGTACAAGGCGCGCATCGAGGACACCTACGGCCCCGCCTTCAGTGGCCCGGTGGCCCGCGACGAGCAGGGCAACATCATCCCGCTCGAACGGCTCGACCAGGTGAACGCCAACGACCGCCGCGTCGGCCTGGATCTCGGGACGCTGCAGATCGGCGCCTCGCGCACCATCCGGATGGCGCTGCGCGGGGAGGTCGTGGGCGCCCGCAACTTCAACTGCGTGCGGCTGTTCGGCTGGAACCTCAACCAGATCTTCCGGGGCAACGAGTCCGAATACCTGCAGTTCGAAGGGCCGGCGGGCACCATGTCCAGCCAGTACGCCCTCGACCAGGGCCGCAACTTCCTCGAAAGCTGCGATTACGTGGATATCGTGGGCAAGCCGGCCTGGGGCCGTGACCTGTGGGATCACGTCCTGAGCGCCGAGGAATTCGACCGCGACAACGGCACGGACGCCTACCCGGTCGGCTCGCAGTACGTGTACGACATGTACTACGACAACGAGGGCACCACGAGCGCGACCAACGTGTTCGTCGACGCCGCCCTGCCCCGGATGGCCAACCTGATCAGCAGCTCGTCGATCTACATCGGCTTCTGGACGGACTTCCTGAGCCAGGATCCCACCAACTCGCTGCAGCTGCATCAGGTCGATCTGCGCGATTCCTCGACCTGGACGTTCACCGTCGGTGATTCCACCGTGACGGTGGTGCCCAGCGACGATCGGCGCAGCTTCCGCTTCCACGTCGACAACATGGAGCCCGCCGAGCGCATCGGCTTCGAGTTCGGCGTCGTGGCGAGCCAGAAGGGCGACGACCTCTTCCGCACCTCCATGACCTGGGATCAGGGCAACGGCCGCAAGCTGGACGACAGCGAGCACACCTTCATCACCGACTGACACGGTCGGCTGACAGAAAGCGCTGACCCCGGGGGTGCCCTGGGGTCAGCGGAGGGGGGCCAGAGGAAGGGCAGGAGCCGGTGCCCTTCCCCTCTGGCCCCTGCCAGGGGTTCGCCGGGATGCAGACGCTGGGCCGACAAGCTCCGTGGCAGGGCTGGAGCAATGAAAAGAAACGCACGAGTGAGTGCGTTTCTTTCATGTTGTCGATCTGTATGTGCTGTGCCAGAACAACCCTTGAGTCCGGGATGCGCTGGACATCACTGGAAGCTCGTCAGATCCTCCACCCCATCCTGCCCGGTCGAGCTGACGAGGGTGTGGAATCAGTTGAGGATGCGTTTCAGGTGCAGGTAGATTTCGTACCAGTCCTGCTTGTCGCGGGGACGCTTGCCGCGCAGTTCGATGCGCGACAGGGTGCGAACCCAGTCCGGCGTGATCTGCGGGCCCAGCGTGGCGTCGGCCACCAGATCGGCCAGACCCTTGGGCAGGGCGCCCTCGGTGGACGCGCCGTAGAACTCGACGCCTTCGAGCAGGTCGTGCACCGTGATCACGTAGGCACCGGCGAGGGTCTGGAGGGTTTCCAGACTGGGGTTGGTGCGGCCACGTTCGAGGTCGCTGAGGTACGGGACGCTGATCCCGGCGGTCTCGGCGACGTCTTTGAGCCGCAGCCCGCGTTCGCTACGGAGTTCGCGGAGTCGTTCGTGCAATTTCATGTGTCACCTCCTTGGCTGCGGCGTGGCCTCACCTCCTGAAGTGCGCGCTGGGCGCTGTGTTCAGAGGGCGTGCTGCCTGGGCACCCCTTCTGTCCGACGTTTGCCTGTGGGCAGAATCGGGGAGCCTTGATCGGAGTGTAACACCGCTTTTCAGTACGGTCAATACAGAATGCGGGGGGGTGAATTCTTGCAAGTACCCGGACGCTCTGCTATGATCGTAATCAGAAGAGGAATTTGTCTCGCATCTGCACCCCACCCGCCTCGCAGCCCACCGGCTGGAAGGAGTTCCCCCATGCGCGCCCTGGACACCATCGCACAGAGCATCCGGCTCGGCCATGCCCACCCCACCAACATCCTGAACACCCTGATCGAGGTCGAGAACGAGGGTGGACTGGGCGCCGTGCGCCGCATCGAGCGCCAGCTCAGCCTGGGTACCAGCGCCCTGCGTGACCGCCAGCACCCCCACAGCGACATGGCCCAGACTTGGCTCGGCGCCGCCCGCGCCTACCTGATCACCCAGGCCGAACGCAAACAGGCGGTGTAAAGGCAGAGGGTTCAGGGCGCCCACGGGTTCGCTGGACGCCCTGCCCCCCCATCCCCACTGCGCCAGCCGGAGGATCAAGGATGAACCACCCGCCGACGCCCGCCCCGAAGCGGCCCAGTGGCCTCCGCGCCTTCCCATCAGACCCGGCGCCTGTCCCAGGGCCCGTGGTCACAGTGGTCACGGACGCCTGCTCATCCCGCCCGGTCTCCCCCACCCCGAAACCGGCGATCCGTCTGCCCTGAACAGCTGGAAAGCGAGCGGCCCAGACAGTGACTCTGGGCCGCTCGCTCGTGCTCACTTCCTGTGGCTCACTCCAGACCGTAGATGGCCCCGTACTTCTCGTGCAGGTAGGCGACGTACGGATCGGCGCTGAGCGGGCGGCCGGTGGCCCGCTCGGTCAGTTCGCCGGGAGTCAGGCTGCGGCCGTGCTGGTGGATGTGCTGGGCGAGCCAGGCCAGCAGCGGGCCATAGTGGGCCTCCTGAAGGCCGGCCGCCACCGCCGTGTCCTGCCTGGCGGCCTCCAGCAGCTGCACGCTCAGCAGGTTGCCCAGCGAGTAGGTGGGGAAATAGCCGATCAAGCCCGCGGACCAGTGGATGTCCTGCAGCACGCCCTGAGCGTCGCTGGGGGGTGTCAGGCCCAGGTACTCCTGCATCTTCGCGTTCCAGGCCTCCGGCAGCTCGGCCACCTTCAGCGTGCCGTCCAGCAGGCCCAGCTCCAGCTCGAAGCGCAGCATGATGTGGAAGTTGTAGGTGACCTCGTCGGCCTCCACGCGGATCAGGCTGGGCTTCACGCGGTTCACGGCGCGGTAGAGCGTCTCTGCGTCCAGGCCGGCGGTGACCTCAGGGGCCGCGCCCTGCAGCTCGGAAAAATAGCGTCCCCAGAAGGGGCGGCTGCGGCCCAGCAGGTTCTCGAACATGCGCGACTGGCTTTCGTGCACCCCCAGGCTGGCGCCGCGCGACACGGGGGTGCGCTCCCAGAGCTCGTGCACGCCGCGCTCGTACATGGCGTGCCCGGCCTCGTGCCAGGTGCCGAAGAGGCAGGCGGGCCAGTACTCCTCGACCCGCGTGGTGATGCGGATGTCGGAGCGGCTGAAATTCGACTGGAAGGGGTGCGCGCTCTCGTCCTGCCGGGCGAAGCTGGACTTCAGGCCGAAGGCCTCGCCCGCCACGCGCCACGCGAAGGCCTTCTGGGCCTCCCCCGGGAAGGGCCGCGTGAGCACGGAGTAGTCCGCCGCGTCCCCGGCCGCCGTGATGCGCCGCAGCAGGGGCAGCGTCCGGTCACGCAGATCCGCGAACACGCTCCGTACCTGGGAGACCCGCATCCCCGGCTCGTAGCTGTCCAGCAGGGCGTCGTAGGGGTGCTCCTCGTAGCCCAGCAGGTCGGCCTCGCGCCGCGCGAAGTCCATCATAGTGCTCAGGTGCGGGGCGAAGGCAGCGAAATCGCTGCGCTGACGGGCATCCAGCCAGGCGTGGTGCGCCTCGTTCTGGGCCCGCGAGCGCTCCTCGACGAAGCTCGTGGGCAGGCGGGTCGCCTTGTCATAATCGCGCTGCGCCACCCGCACGACCGCCCGGTCGGCCTCGTCCTCGGGCTGCGCCTGGGCCAGCAGTTCCCCGGTGCGCGGGTCGGTGAACAGTTCATGGGCCAGCCCCGCCAGGGTCGAGAGCTGCAGCCCCCGCACCCGCGCCGCCTCCTGGGGCATCATCGTCTCCTGCTCCCACGACAGCAGGCTCTCGGCGGCGTGCAGGTCGGACACCTGCCCCAGACGGCGCCGGAGGTCGGTCAGGGCGGGAGCGCTGGGGGCCGGGGCGCTGGCAGTGGATTCGCTGATGGTCATGGGGCTCAGCGTAGCGCCGCGCCCACGCTGGGGCCAGTGGACTACGCCATTCGGCTCAGCCGGGCCGGGGGGCGACTGCCAGTGGAGCTATTGCCAGCGCTCGCGCCCCTCGGTGGCCTCACCCAGCAGCAGGGGCCGCACCTCACCGATCAGGTACAGGCTGCCGCAGACGAGGGCCAGCGGCTCACCCAGGCCTGCCAGCGCCGCCAGTGCCTGGGCCGGGCCGGACGTCCGGCTCACGGGCACGTCGGGGAACAGTTCAGCCAACGCCGCCAGGTCGGCGGCCCGTGGGCTGAGGGCCGACCGGGTCAGGATCACGTGCGACGCCAGGGGCCGCAGCGCCTGCGCCACCCCCCCGATATCCTTGTCGCCCGCCGCGCCGAACACCACCGGCAGCCGGCCCACCCCCAGGCCCCGCAGCGTGTCGGCCAGCGCCCGCGCGCCCGCCGGGTTGTGCGCGCCGTCGAGGATGATCCGGCCGCCCGGGCCGGGCAGCACCTCCAGACGCCCCGGCCAGGACACGGCCGCCGCCCCCTTCCGGATGGCTTCCCGCGACGCCCCCAGCCTGAACGCGGCCGCCGCTGCCAGCGCCGCGTTGCGGGCCCCGTGCTCCCCCATCAGCGGCGTGTGCAGGCTCAGCGTCTGGCGCGGCAGGCTCAGGCTGAGCTCCGAGCCGTCCCAGCCGAACGACTGGATCTGGAGCCCCACGTGCCAGCCCAGAGCCCACAGATCGGCGCCGCGCCCCTGCAGGATGGGCAGCAGGGTCATGTCCACGCCCGTGACCGCCGGCAGCCCCGCCCGCAGGATGCCCGCCTTCTCGGCGGCGATCGCCTCCAGCGTGTGCCCCAGCACCTCGGTATGATCCAGATCGACGGTGGTGATCACGCTGAGCACGGGTTCCAGCGCGTTCGTGGCGTCCAGCCGCCCGCCCAGCCCGACCTCCATGACCGCCACCTCCGTCCCGGCCTGCGCGAACAGCAACGCCCCCAGAACGGTCACGATCTCGAAGAAGGTGGCCTCCAGTTCCTCCGCGACCGGCCGCAGCCGGGCCAGCGCCGCCGCGACGGTGGCCTCTGGCAGTTCCTGGCCGTCCACCCGGAAGCGCTCCGTGAAGCGCGTCAGGTGCGGGCTGGTGAAGAGGCCCACCCGCCGACCGTCGGCGCTCAGCATGGCGGCCAGCGTCGCGGCGGTGGAGCCCTTGCCGTTCGTTCCACCGACCAGGACGACCCGGAAGCTCTGCTGCGGGTCGCCCAGCCGGGCCAGCAGGGCCCGTACCCGTTCCAGACCGGGCCGTACCCCGAAACGCTGCCGCGCGAACAGCCAGCCCAGATGATCGTCCAGAGTCACGCCCTGCAGGATAGACGGCTGAGAAGCACAGACACGAAGGGCCGGACATCACGCCCGGCCCTGATGGTCTCGCCTCAGCTCACTGGGGCGAAATGCGCCTCCAGCGTGGGCACGATCTGTTTTTTCCGGCTGATCAGGTGACCCAGGTCGGCCACCTGATTCTGACTGGCCACTCCGAACGCCTCCGACACGGCCTTGTCCTCCGTGGCGCTGAGGATCAGCGTGCGGTTCGTCTCGTTCAGGATATCGATCACGCTGAGCAGCACCCCGTTCAGCCCGTCCTCGGCTTTCGCCTTATCCATGGCCGCCAGCAGTTCGGCCTGACGTCCGAACACGTACGCCGGGTTGGTGGTCTCGATGACCCCCAGCCCCCAGCGCTGGGGCTGGGCCGCGTCTCCGAAGGGGAAGACCTTGTAGTCCATCCTGAGCAGCTGATCGGCGGGCGTATCGCCCAGATCGCTCTTGGCCGCGAACATGGCGAGGGCGTAGGCTTCAACGTCCTGCACACCAGCTACCGGCGCCAGGAACTCCACGGCGTCGCGGTCGGCCTGGGTGGTCGTGGGGCTGCGGAAGTGCAGCGTGTCGCTCAGGATGGCACTCAGCATCAGCCTCGCGTCGGTGGGCTCGACCTTCAGGCCGGCCTCGCGGTGGAGCCCCAGCAGAATGGTACCCGTGCAGCCCACCGGCTCGAAGCGCAGGTAAGGCGGCTGCGAGGTAGTCAGGTCACCCAGCTTGTGGTGATCCACCACCCGGGTCACCACCAGCTCCGCCAGATTCGGCACCGACTGGGCACTTTCGTTGTGATCCACCAACGCCACCTCGGTGCCCGCCGCCAGTACCGGAAGCAGTGGCGGCGCCTCCAAACCCGCCTCGCGCAGCACGAAGGGCGTCTCGAAGTTCAGTTCGCCCAGACGGTAGGCCTGGGCTTCCACCCCCTGCCGGGAGAGCAGACGGGCGTACACCAGCGCGGAGGTGACCGCGTCGGTATCGGGATTCAGGTGACCAAACACAGGCAACATGGCCCGAGTCTAGCGACTTTCTCAGCCCACAGGCACCACGGGCAGAGGCACAGCGCCGGGACATGGAAAAACCCCCGCGCGTGGCGGGGGCTTCTCCGGGTGGGTCAGAACCTGGGTTAGAAGTTGACCTTGTAGTTGATCTTGAAGACGGAGCCACGCTCGCTGGTCGGAGTCGTGACGTTGTTCAGGCTGAGGTTGCCCATGCCGTAACCGAAGGACAGATCGTAGTAATTGCCTTCGACGTACAGCAGGTTCTGGCTGACGGTGGCGCCACCGTTGTTCTGGTCGATGAACGCGCCAGCGGTGTTGGAAGCCGAGTCGTAGGGCCGGTAAGCGCGGTTCGTGCCGTTGTAGCCAGCGTAGTACACGGCGAGCTTGGTGTTGGGCAGCAGGAACTCGTTCATCTTCACGCCGACCAGGTACTTCAGGCCCGTCGAGGTGTAGTCAGCACCAGCGGCCGCAAAGTCATGGCTGCGGGTGTAGTAACCGACCTGAGCTTCCACGCTGGGCTTGAAGATCACGTTCAGCGGATCGCTGACGACCTTCACGCCGAAAGCAGCGGCGGTGCTGCTGAAAGCGGTGGGGTTGGCAGCCAGATCGGCGGCCGTGTAGCCGTCGTTCGCGAAAGCACCCTTCACATTAACGTTGGCCACGCCGAACTTGGCGCTGTACAGGGCGTCACCGTAGAAGAAGGTGTTGCTGTAGCTGTTGCCAGTGTTGCGGTAGCGCGAGGCGTAGCCCAGGCGCAGATCGAGGTTCTTCACCAGCGCGTTGGCATCCTTGCCGTTATGGCTGACTTCGACGCCGAACTCGCTGTAGCAGTTCTTGTCCGTGAAGCTGCGCTGCGTGAAGGTCAGTGCGCCACCAACGCCGTCCAGATCGGAACCGGCGATGGATGGGTGCTGATCCGCGCAACCTTCCTGGTTAGTGAACTCGTTGTCCACCAGCGTGAAGTTGCTGTTGTACTTGCCACGGGCGAACAGGCCAGCGTCACTCTGGGTGCGCGTACCGTTGATAGCCACGTTGCGGTAGTACGCGCCGATGGCCAGGCCGAGGCCGGGGGTCACGTCGCCGCGCACGTTGTAGCGCACGCCCGCCTGACCCAGAGCGTTCTCCATGTGCTCGTAATAGCCACCACGGACAGTCACCAGATTGAACAGGCTGACCTTGGCCGCGGCGCCACGCTGCACGACCGCGCCGGCAGCCGTTGCGGGGCTGAAGGGGCTGAGACCGAAGTCGACCTTGTTATCCAGGTAGGCGCCCACGGCCACGGGGCCAAGGCTGCCACCGACCTTAAAGCCGAAGCCGGTCTGGTTGGCGGCGTAGGGAGCCGTGCTGCCGTTGTCGCCGTCCGTGGGGTTGGCTTCAGAGATGCCCGCGACCTTGTCGTAGTTGGTGCTGATGGTGCGGTAGTTGAGGTCGTAGACCTTCACCGGACCCAGGCTGCCAGCGGTCTTGGCGTAGAAAGCGGTCTCCTGCTCAACCGCAGGAGTAGCAGCGAAGCGGTTGGGAGACACACGGCTCATGGCGTATTCGCTGTCGAGCTGCCAGCCCGCAACCGTGCCGTGCAGGTCGGCGCCGAACGCGGTGACGTCGTTGGGGGTGCCAGCGGGTTGACCGAAGGCGTCCGCACCTTCCTCGAGCACCTGCAGGCCAGCCTTGAGGGTGCCCACTGGGGTGATGGTGGCGCGCACGCCACGGTAGTACAGGTTGTCGCCATTGGCGCCGCCGCGGCTGCCGTACACGAAGTTCAGGGTGGGCTTGAACGCCCCAATCACGGGAACGGTGCTGCCGTCGACCAGCACGTTGAAGCCGTCGCCGCGACCCGTCTTGTCGTTATCGCCGAGGTAGTCGGCAAACTTGAACTTCAGGCCCTTGCCGAAGGTCACGACCACAGGCGCATTGCCCACCGTGAAGTTGGCAGTGGCGTTGTTGAAGTAGAAGAACAGGGGACGGTAGATGTTCTTGGTGTCGGGATCGCGCACGTCAGGATAGAACGACGTCGCGGGCACGTCGTCAGGCGTACCGAACACACCATCCGGGCCTGCGCTCGCCGAGCCGGAGGGGAAGCCCGCCTGCACGCCGAAGCTCAGATCCACGCTGTTCACATTCAGGCCGCCAGCACTGGGGACAAAGGCGCCCGTCGTCGCGCTGGTCGCCGTGCCGAACTTGCCGCTGTTGCTGAAGTTGATGGACAGGCTGATGTCGGTCTTGCCCTCGACACGCACGGCATTGCCCGTGGTCGCGGTCGTGCCGTAGTTGCCGGCACCGCTGAAGCCGTAGTAGTTGGCAGCGTCGTTGACCACAAGCACGCGGCCATTGGTCAGGTCGGCGTAGTCGACCGCAGTGTCCTTGGTGTCGCCGTCGCCGTCGTCACCCTTACCGAACACCGTGCCCGCGATGAGGCGGTCGACATCCATGTTGCGCGTGCTGCGGGCCACGTAGTAGGTGGCGCCCAGGCTGGGCTTGATGGAGAAGGCGTACTTCTCGAGCTGCGTGACGCGGTTGTCCAGGCTCGTGACCTTGGTTTCCACGACGCCCACGCGGCCGGAGAGGTTGTCGAAGTCGGCGCGGCCGACCAGATCGGCCTGCGCGGCTTCCACGGCGCTGACGCGATCCTGCAGGTTCAGGATGTCCTGGTTCAGCAGCACGGTCAGGTCGTTCAGGGCCGCGATGGAGCTGGCGCTGTCGTCGACATCGGCACGCAGGGTGTCGTAGTCATCGGCGCGGGCGGTCAGCTCGTCGATCTGGCCCTGCAGGGCGTTGAGGGCTTCAGCGTCGCCCTGCGAGGCGGCGATGGTCTCGACGCGCTCTTCCAGGCGGGTGAAGTCGTCGCGGCTCACGGCGTTCTCTTCCAGGTCGCTGACGCGCACGCCCAGGGCGGCGAGGTCGGCGGCGAGTTCCTGGATAGCGTTCTGCAGCGCCGCTAGGGTGTCGGCGTCGATGCCGCTGGCAGGCACTTCGCCCGTGCGGATCTGATCCAGCAGGCGGGCGATGATGACGGCCGCCTCGTAGCGGGTCAGGTTCTGCGTGCCGCGGTAGGTGCCATCCGGGTAGCCGAGGATGATGCCACGGCTGACCAGCTTATCGATGGCGTCCTTGGCCCAGTGACCGGCGGGAACGTCGGTCAGCGAGGGCACCTGGGTCGCGCTGGCGGGAGCATCCGTCTGGGCGGACGCCATGCCGAACGACAGTGCGGCGGTGAGAACAAGCAGGCTTTTCTTCATATGGAACCCCCAAAAAATGTCGCGCGCGGGGAACAGTCCGCAGTGCTGAGCATGACGTTGGGGCGAGTTGCCGGGTTTCCTCTCCCAGTGGTGATCGCCGCTTCGTGTTCCGTTCACGCAACCTGACTTTCAAATCCGAATGGTTTCGAAGAAGTCAGATCAGCCGGATGATACCCGTATGAATAACCTATGGTCAACCCTGAGAGGCCGATAAATGCGCGATTTTTCGCTCAGAACCCCATTTCTGACCGATCTGTGAAGGAATTCTGGGCCGGGTTATCGAAGGGTTTTCCTGTGCGCCGTGCGGCAGAAAGCTTCCTCTATGATGAAGCCGACCCTGCTTCCAGGGCCTTCTGGAACCATTCAGGTATTGCCCCCTTGAAATAGCGTTCACCCCAGGTCTGGGCCCAACCGGCCAGACTCTGGCTGGCGATGGCCTCCCGCGCCCGCTCGACCAGACGGTGCAGGTAGCGCAGGTTATGCAGGGACAGCATCCGGGGCCCTAGCATCTCCTCCGCCTTGACCAGGTGGGCCAGATAGGCGCGCGTGTAATGACGGCAGGCGTAGCAGTCGCAGTTCTCGTCGATCGGCCGGAGTTCACTCCGCGGCGCGCTGGAATTGAGGTTGAGCCGGCCATCGTCCGTCAAGGCGTAGCCGAAGCGGCCCGTGCGGGTGGGATAGACGCAGTCGAACATATCCACGCCAACCGCGATCCCGGCGATCAGGTCTTCCGGGTGACCCACGCCCATCAGGTAACGGGGTCGGGCTTCGGGAAGGCGCGCCGCCGTGAAGGCCACCGCCGGATACATCTCGGCCTTGCTCTCCCCCACCGCCAGCCCCCCGATGGCGAAGCCAGGGGTGTCGAAGGGCAGCGTGAGTTCCAGGCTGCGTTCCCGCAGATCCAGATGGATTCCCCCCTGCACGATGGCGAACAGGGCCTGTTCCGGCCTCGACTTGACGGTGAGGCACCGGTCGAGCCAGCGCACGGTGCGCTCCAGACTCCGCAGGATGTAGTCGC
>NZ_PPPD01000001.1:1975000-2270000 GCF_002901445.1 Deinococcus koreensis | reverse complement strand
CCAGTGCCAGCAGCAGCGGCCAGCCGGTCGAACTGGAGAGGATCCCGTTGAAGACGAAGTGCAGCACCACGCTGAGCAGCACGCCCTGGGCGACCCAGAGGCGCCCGCGCTGCCAGTGCAGGCCCCCCAGCGCGTAGCCCTGAGGGGCGCTGAACAGGGCGTGCGCCAGGGTGGTGACCACAGCGTGCCAGGTGCCGGCCCGTCCCCCGAAGCCCAGGGTGTAAGTGATGTTCTCCATCAGGGCGAAGCCCAGCGCCGCCGTGACGGCGTAGACCAGGCCGTCCATGGGCTCGTCGAAGGGCACTTCCGTGATGGCGGTCGTGGAGGCCAGAAACTTGCTGCCCTCCTCGATCAGCGCGGTCAGCAGGGCCACCAGCAGCAGGGCCAGGGGCAGCGGGGAATCCAGCAGCCGGCCCAGGCTGGCCTCGAAGGCGGCGGCCACCAGCCACGCGAAGCAGCCCCAGCCGAACGTGCGCGCCAGCAGCCAGGCGGGCTCCGGGTGGCGGTCGCGGCGCACGAAGAACCACAGCCACCCGAAGGTCAGGGCCACGGACGTCAGGAGGGAAAGCAGCACGCCGACCACACCGCTCAGCGGACGAGCTGCGCGGCGCGCTCCTTGACCGGAGCGTGGGCCAGGTGGGTCAGGGCCAGGGCCAGGGCGTCGGCGGCGTGGTTGTTGAACAGTTCGCGCACGCCCAGGGACGCCTTGACCATGTAGATCACCTGCTCCTTCTCGGCGCGGCCGGTGCCCACCAGCGACTTCTTGACCTGCATGGGCCCGTAGGCATGGATGGGCACGCCGGCCTGGGCGCAGGCGAGCTGCACCACCCCGAAGGCCTGCCCGACCTTGAAGGCCACGTCCGCCTGCTTGCGCAGGATCTGATCCTCGATGGCCACGGCGTCGGGCCGGTACTCGGCTAGCAGCCGCGAGACCTCCTCGTGGATGTACTGCAGCCGGCGCGGCATGATCCAGGCGCTCTCGGTGGTGAGGCAGACGTGGTACAGGTGACGGGCCTTGCGGATGTCACCGTCGACCAGACCCAGGCCCAGATTGGCCAGGCCGGGGTCGATGCCGAGAACGATCATGCCCACAGCATACGGGATCGGCGTGACAGACGACAAAAAAGGAGCCAGCCGGCGAAATGCCCGGCTGACAGCGGGAAAAGCGGCTTAAAGGCGGCTCTTGGGATCGAAGGCGTCGCGCAGGCCGTCGCCCAGGAAGTTGAAGGACAGCACCGTGATCAGGATCGCCAGCCCCGGCCAGAAGGCCACGTAGGGATGCTCCAGCACGACCTCGTTGGCGTTGCTGAGCATGTTGCCCCAGGTCGAGACCGGCGGCTGGATGCCGAAACCCAGAAAGGACAGCGCGGCCTCGCCCAGAATGGCGCCGCCGACCGCCAGCGTGCCGTTCACGATGATGATGGCGAGCAGGTTGGGCACCAGATGCCGGGCCATGACGCGCCCGGAGGTGGCGCCCAGCGCGCGGGCGGCGTCCACGTATTCGAGGTTCTTGAGCTTGAGCACCTCGCCGCGCACCAGGCGGGCGGTGCCCATCCAGCCGAAGAAGGTGAAGATGCCGACGATGATGAACACGCTGTTGTTCGGATTCTGGCGCAGGGCCACCAGGAAGGGGGCGTCGCTGGAGAGCAGCAGGCCGCTGAGGGTCAGCAGCAGCGGCAGCTCGGGCACCGAGAGCATGATCTCGATGAAGCGGCTGATCAGGGTGTCGGTGCGCCCCCCAAAATAGCCGGCCAGCACGCCCATCAGCGTGCCCAGCAGCACCGAGAACAGCGAGACCGTGAAGCCCACGATCAGGCTGATGCGGCTGCCGTAGATGATCCGCGAGAACAGGTCGCGCCCCAGGCTGTCCTGGCCCATCAGGTGCCCGGGGCTGGGCGGGACGTAGATACCGTTCAAGTCCTGGGTGTTGGGGTCGTAGGGCGCGATGAACGGCGCGAAGAGGGCCACGAGGATCAGCAGCAGGATCACGATCAGGCTCGCCATGGCCGCGCGGTGCTTGCGCAGGCGGCGCAGGGCGATGGCGAAGGTCGAGTTGCTGCGCGCACGGGCGGGGGCCGACGGAGTGGGCAGTGCGGTGGTCATGGCAGGCCTCAGGTGTAGCGGATACGGGGATCGACGTAGGCGTAGGCGATATCGGTCAGCAGCTGGAAGATGACGGTCAGCAGGGCCAGCAGCATCAGCGAGACCATCACCACGTTGAAGTCCTTGCTGACCAGGGCGTCGAAGATCGCGCGGCCCATGCCGGGCCAGGAAAAGACCGTTTCGGTGATCACCGCGCCGCCGAAGAGGCCCGGGATGCTCAGGCCCATCAGGGTCAGGATTGGGGCCACCGCGTTGCGAAGGGCGTGCTTGTACAGCACCACGCGGCTGGTCAGCCCCTTGGCGCGGGCGGTTCGCACGAAGTCCTGGGTCATGACCTCCAGCATGTTGGCGCGCATGAAGCGCATGGTCACGGCGATCTCGCGCAGCATCAGGATGCTCAGCGGCAGCAGCAGGTACTTCAGTTTGTCCAGCACCGTCGTCCAGATCCCGGCGTCCAGCGGGAGTTCGGGGCTGCCCAGGCCGCCGGGGGGCAGCGAGAGGGCGCCGCCGGTCACACCCGGCAGGTAGACCGCGAAGAAGTACATGGCCATGGCCGCCACCCAGAAGACCGGGGCGCTGAAGGCCAGGAAACTGAAGAAGGTGAGCAGATAGTCCGGAATGGAATACTGCCGGATGGCGCTGAAGATGCCCAGCGGCACGGCGATCAGCGTACTGACGATGAGGGCCGGCACGGTCAGCAGCAAAGTGTTGGGCATCCGCTGCTGGAACACGAACTCCAGCGCGGGAATGTTGAAGTCCTGCGAGTAGCCGAAGTTCCCGGCCACCGCCTGCCGCAGCCAGAAGAAGTAGCGCACGAACCAGGGCTGGTCGTAGCCGTAGGCGTGTTTGAGCCGCGCGATGTCATCCGGGGTGATGTTCGGGTTGCCGAAGGCGAGCTGATCGACCGGATCGCCCGGTTGCAGGGCAGTCAGCATGAAGACCATCAGGCTGACGAAGAGCAGCAGTGGAATCATCTGCAGGACGCGGCGGAGGATATACGTTCCCATGGTTCACCTTGCGGGGGGGCGATACATAAGGGGGAGCAAGCGCGCCGGCTTCTCCCCCTTCCTTCAATCACGGGGGCGGTGAGGCCACCGTTCCCAGGTTGCTTACACGGATTCCGCTCTATTCCGTAACACCCAGGAAGGAACTGGGTGTTCCTCCATGCCGCGAAATCCGTATCTTTCCTTCTCCCTCTGGTCGGATTGATTCCGGAAACAGAACGGAATCAATCGGAACGGGTTACTTCTGCTTGTATTCCTCGACGGCGCCCCGGGAGAGCCAGCCGATGTTGGCGGCGTTCCAGCTGGGGTACTGGGTGTAGGCGCTGAAGGTGTAGTTGGCCAGGCCCGGCACCTTGGTGTACACGTTCACGCGGAAGTACAGGGGCAGCGAGGGCACTTCGCTGTTCCAGATGGTCTGCATCCGGTCGAACAGCTTGATGCGCGCCGCCGAGTCGAACTCGACCTGGGCCTTCTTGAAGAGCGTGTCGTACTCGGCGTTCTTCCAGCCGGCATTGTTCTGGCCGGAGTAGCCGTTGGCCGCCGTGGGGATCGCGTCGCTCTTGAAGAGGTTACCTTCCTCGAACAGCGGGTTGTTGCTCCAGGCGTACATGGCGAGGTCCCATTTGCCCGTTTCGCCCTTGCTCAGGAAGTCGGGGCCGAAGAACACGCTGGCGGGATAGTTCTGGATGTTGACCTGCACGCCCACGGCCTTCCACTGGGCCTGCAGGATCTGCTGCACCCGCTCACGCACGCTGTTGCCGGCGGTGGTGCCGAAGTTCAGGGTGAGCTTCTTGCCGGCCTTCTGCAGGATGCCGTCGCTGCCCGGCGTCCAGCCCAGCGCCGTGAACAGGCTCTTGGCCCTGGCGACGTTCTGGTTGTAGTCGGTGACGTCTTTCTTGTACAGCTTGCTGATCGGGCTGATCCAGCTGTTCGAGACCGCCTGGCGGCCCTGAAACAGCGCCTTGGTCAGCGCGTCGCGGTCGATGGAGTACAGCAGTGCCTGACGCATCCGGGGATCGTCGAGGTCGAGATCCTTGGCCTTCTGGCCGCGCGTGTTCACGTCGATGTGCTCCCACACGGCGCCGGGCACGAAATAGGTCTTGTACTTGCCGCGCTCGGTGCGCGACAGATCCACGCCCTGGTCGAAGGTCAGGCCGACAGCGCTGACCGCGTCGAGCTGGCCCGAGAGCGTGTTGACCTTCAGGGTGTTGGTGTTCGGGATGAAGCGGTAGACCACGGTCTGCACGTACTTGTCGGCGCCGGCCTTGGGCTGGTTCCAGTAGGCGGGGTTGCGGGTCATGGTCAGGCTGTTGCCGGTGCGCCAGGCGGTGGGCTTGAAGGGGCCGGCCACGACCTTGGGCAGGTTGCGGGCAGTGGTGTAGGAGGAGATGAACTTCTTCCACTCCTCGTTGACGACCTTGGCATCCTTCTCATCCTTGGTCTTGGCATCGAAAGCGTTCCAGGCTGCGCCCATGACATGCAGCGGGGCGATGCCGGGAGCACCCACCTGCTCGGCGAAGAGGTACGGCGGCTCGAAGGTCACGGTGAAGGTGTCGGCGTCGTTGGCGGTGATCTTGGCCCGATCCCAGGGGTCGCGGTCGGGCACGGGCACGCGGTCGTCGAGCTGCAGCTTGAGCCAGAACTGGGCGTCGGCGATGGTGATGGGCGTGCCGTCGCTCCACTTGGCGTCCTTGCGGATGGTGTAGGTCACGGAGTTGCGGATCACGTCGCCCGCCGCGTTCTTGACCACCTTGTAGTCGCCGTTGGCGAGGGTGGGGGCGCGGGTGGCGATGTCGGGCTGCACCTCACCGTCGTCGTCGATAGAGATGAAGCCGGCGCCCATGTACCCGTTGATCTCGGCGGTAATCGCCAGGTTGTTGGTGTTCCAGGGATCGTAGATGTTGGGCGGCTCCTGCGAGGTGCCGACCACCAGGCTGTTGTTGGCAGGGCCGGCCAGCGCGGCGCCGAGCAGGAATGCGGTGAGGGCAAGGGTCTTCTTCATAGTGATCCTCCGAAACGGCTGGGGTATGCCCAAATGTGCGTAATGAGGGACTGTATAAGATTTCTTCACGCAGTGTCAAGGTGGAAATTGCCCCTGAGGATCGGCGAGCGGCCATCCCACCAGAGTGTGAAGGCCACCGGGAGCGACTGTATGACCGCTTATGCTCAGCCGCCGGTCATCTTTCTCAGCCGGAGTATCTGGAGCCCCCTGCCAGACTTCCCTGTCCATCTACTGGCGACGAACCGGGAGCAGCGCTGTGGCGAGACAAAAAAAGAGGCCACAGAGGGCCTCGGAGGGTTGGATATAAGGGGACTGGCTACCGGTGGTCGCCGATGGCTCCAGCAGAGGTCTAGTGGCTGGAGCAGCCGCCGCTGCCCTCCCCGTCGGGGGCCTGGGAGCTGTCGGTGCGGAAGGAGTGACCACAGCCGCAGGAGCTGGTCGCGTTGGGGTTGTTGACGGTGAAGCCGCCGCCCATCATGTTCTCGACGAAATCGACCTCGCCGCCGCGCAGCAGGGGCAGGCTCATCCGGTCGACCAGCAGCTTCACGCCCCGGTCGTAGACGATGGTGTCGCCCTCGAGTTCACGGTCGTCGATGGCCATGCCGTACTGGTAGCCGCTGCAGCCACCACTCTTGATGAACACGCGCACGCCGGCATTTTCCTTGCCGCTGTTCGCCAGGATGCCGAGGGCTTTCTGCGCGCCAAATTCACTGATGCTGATGTCCCGGTTGGGCACACCAGCGCTGGGATCGGGAAACGAGGTCGCGGTCATGGGTGAAGCGTAACACTATTCAGGAAATGAAATTGTGCGCCCCTGGCCCATTCGGGCGCGGTCGGTCGGCCGATCCGAACAGATATCCCTGTCGCTGATCCATCCCCAGCTGCCCGGCCCTAGGGCAAGGCCACCTTGAGGCAATCTCTATTTCAGGCTTACATTCCTTGAGTGTGGTCATGTTAAGATGACCCCTATGACGAACCCTGCTACGCCCAACCCGTATGCCGAGTGGTTCGAGCGGCTCCGCGCCGAGTACGGAGACCAGCTCGGGGCCATGCCACTGCCCGACGGCCTCCCCGAGCACCTCCGGCTGCTGATCCAGAACCGCGACGAGGAAGCCATCCAGTTCATGCTCAAGCTCGCCTGGCAGTTCGGCGCTCAGGTCGGCTACGCCGCCGGCAGCCGCCAGGGCGAAGAGATCAGTGTGATGCCCTCGTCCCGGAGCGTGCAGGCGTAAGCAGTCTCACTGAACGTCCGTTCCGCTGACCAGACCGCCCCTTGTGGGCGGTTTTCTGTGGGCAGGGGTCGGGGATCGGCCGGTGGCAGGCCGGGACTCTCGGCACCCCGGAACAGCAGAGCGGCCCCGTCGATCAGGACGGGGCCGCTGCTGGTGGAATCCGCTCAGTCGTCGGCAGACAGGGCCTGCTGGGAGTGGGCCGCGGCTTCACGTTCGTCGGCCTCACGCAGGGCGCGGATCATGCGGACGATGCCCAGCACGGCGAAGTAGGTCAAGGCGGGTACCGCGAACACCAGGATCCACAGGATCGTGTTGGCGTTGGCGGAGGTCAGCACGCCGGCCGCGATCAGATCGGGTTTGTACCCCGCCAGCGAGAGCATCAGCATGAAGGCCATGAACGCGACCCCTGCACCCAGCCGCACCGGGTGGTTGGTGGGGTTCTCGGCGTAGTAGTTGTTCTCCTTGGCGCGGTCGAGCATCGGCACGGCGAACATCAGGCCTACCACGATGCCGGGGAAGACCATGGCCCCTACGAACTCGGCGCCGATGGTGCCGCCCAGCAGCTCGAAGTCGAAGGCGGGGATGATCGCCAGGGCCCCGAAGACCCACAGCAGGTACCAGTCGGGCTTGATGTTACTGATCGGGGTCGAGCTGGGCGGCCCGAAGTACTCGACCGGGTGTACCGGGATGAACGCGCCGAACAGCAGCACGATGCCCGTGAACAGCAGGGTCAGCGTGAGCATGATGGGGGTCTGCTGGGTCAGCAGCGGCACGCCGACGATCTTCTTGTAGGCAATGCGCTTGGCGTACTGCGGCTGGGTGTGCTTCTGCTTGATCATCAGCAGCATGTGGGCACCGGTGGCCGCCAGCAGGATGCCCGGCAGCAGCATGATGTGGTAGCCGTAGATGCGCGGGATGATCCCGGCGCCGGGGAACTGTCCGGCGAAGGCGGCCTGCGCCAGCCAGTCGCCCACCCAGGGCACGGACTTGGTGATCGCGTAGACCACGCCCGCCGTCTGATAGGCGTAGTTGTCGTAGGGCAGGATGTAGCCGGTCACGGCGGTCAGGGCCGCGAAGATCAGCAGCAGCATCCCGATCCACCAGTTGATCTCGCGGGGCTTCTTGAAGGCGCCCGTGAAATAGATCCGCATCATGTGGATCACGGAGGCCGCGATCATGATGTTCGCCATCCAGTGGTGGGTGCGGCGCAGCATGTCGCCGAAGGGCATGGCGTTGATCTTCAGGGCCGAGTGGTAGGCGGCCGGAATCAGGTTGGGTTTGTCGCCCGTACCCGGATCGAAGGAGTTCACGACCAGCGTGTTGCTGGGCTCGTACGACAGCGCCAGCAGGATGCCGGTCAGGATCAGCACGATCAGGCTGAACAGCGTGATCTCTCCTAAGAAGAAGGAGTGATGCACCGGGAAGGCTTTCCGCAGGAACTTGTCGTTCAGGCGGGAGATGTGCAGACGCTCGTCTAACCACTGGTTCATGACAGTGCCTCCTGAACCTGCTCGGTGTACCTCTTCCAGTCCTCTTCCTTGCTGTAGCCGTAGGGCACGCTCATGAAGAAGCCGGTCACGACCAGCTGTTCACCTTCCAGCTTGATCGGCAATTGCGGCAGCGGATGAGGGGGTGGGCCGCCGATCACCTTGCAGCCCTGCTTGGGATCGTACTGGCCGGAGTGGCAGGGGCAGTTCATCAGGCCCGGCTGCTGCTTGTTGTCCTCGACGTTGCAGCCGGCGTGGGTGCAGCGATCCCCGTAGGCGACGATCTCGCCGTCAATGGTGGCCTCCAGGTTGGTCGGCTCCACGATCTGGCCCTTGGGAAAGCGGTAGACCGCCAGCACGCTCGTCGGATCCTGGTCGCGCACCACCAGCTTGCCTCCCTCGTCCTTGAAGGCGGGCCAGGCGCGCACGAGCTGTTCGCTGAGATCCGACACCTTGACCGGCTCGCCGTAGCGGCTGGGGTCGGAGTGGACGATGATGTCGCCGGCCAGCGGGGGCGCCAGCTGGGGGGTCAGGCGGAAGGCGGGCTTGGCCGCGCCCAGGGTGCTGATCAGGCTGATCCCGCCCACGGCCGCGGCGCCGCCCATGGCAGCGTTGATGAACTTGCGGCGGGTCAGTTCGGGGTCTTGTCTCTTATAGCGGGTCATAGGTCAACCTCTCCTGTTCTTCCTGCTTTGCGCGCACTCACCAGGGGAACTCGCCGCTGGCGTCCTCGACGAGCACCTCGCCGTCCATGAAGTACTTCTTGTACAGCGCCAGCGCGGCAGCCAGCGTGAGCAGGATCATCGCGGCGTAGAAGCCCTCGGCGGTCACGTTGGGCATCACCGGTTCCTTGGCGGCCCAGCCGGCGTAGTCGGTCACCATCTGGCGCACGAACAGCACGCTGAACACCACGGTCAGGGCCAGCGTGGTCAGCATGGCCATCACGGCCAGCGGCGAGGAGCGCACCTTGTGGATGCCGGGGTGCAGTTCCATGCCCTCGGCCCAGACGGAGTAGAGCCCGATCAGGCCGTAGGTGAGCAGCACCATGATGAACGTGGCCAGGAAGATCTCGGGCAGCTTCAGATCCTCGGGCACGAAGCGGCTGCGGTTCTTCAGCACGGCCGGGTCGATCTTGGTCTGGCCTTCGGCCACGGTGGCCGGCGTCAGCAGCGGATCGATCTTGTTGCCCCAGGAGTTCAGCACATAGTTGGCGACCGCGTAGATCTCGCTTTCCGTCAGGGTATTCCCGTAGGCGGGCATGGCGCCCTTGCCGTTCACCAGGATGGTGTGGACGTACACGGGATCTTTCAGGAGCTTCTCGTCGCCGGCCAGCTTGGGCCCGATGATGCCCTGGCCCTGCGCGCCGTGACAGCCCACGCAGTTCCCCTTGCCTTCAAAAACGGCCTTACCCACCGTCGGGTAATCCTTCGCAATACTCGCCACGACCGCCTGATCCACAACGACCGGCTCTGGCGCCGTTTCCTTGTTGAACAGGAAGAGCAGCAGAATCCACATCATGGCCGCGCTCACGATGGCGACCCAGGGCATAACAGCGTCGTTTCTTTCCACGTTCCCCTCACTTCTGAGCACTTGGCCTGCACGGCGTTCCGGCGGCCCGATGCGGGCAGGATAGCATGACCCGGAACCGCTCCCAGCAGCGCTTAACCCAATCTGGAAGCCACTTCTCCAGTGAGTGTCATGATGCGCCTGACCCTTCGGTTAAATGTCCCCGGACAGGTGCCCGGCGCCGCTCCCGGCCGGGCCGCCACTCACCCCCGGACGGGGCCCCCACCGACCTGCTGGCGCACCTGTCCGAAATGGGCCAGCAGGGGCCACAGGGCGTCGGCCAGCAGGCTCACGTCCTGATTCTCGGGATGCTCGCGCATGTCCGTGCCGCCCTCGGAGAGCAGGGCCACGATCAGCGGGCGCGGCGTGAACAGCAGCCCGACATCGTGGTGGACGCCGCTCAGCTCGCCGCTCTTGCTGCACAGCCGGTACAGCAGCTCGCCGTCCTGGGCGCGCGGCACCCGGCGCCCGATGATGTCGCGGTACTGCTGGCGGCCCAGGATGTCCAGGGCCAGTCCGGTGTGAACCCCGTCCAGCAGTTCTCCGCGTGCCAGCGCCCCCAGCAGTTCGACCTGTTCGCGCGCCGTGGTGCGGTTGCGCTCGCCGCGCCGCTGCGCCTCGTTGCGCTGCTCGGGCGGCAGCTGCAACCTGCCGATCAGGCGGGTGGCGGCCCAGCCGCGTTCGGAGAGCCAGCCGTTGACCGCCTCCATGCCCAGCCGCTCGATGAGCATATTGGTGGCCGTGTTGTCGCTGACGATGATCATCAGGGTCAGGACGTCCTGCCAGGTCAGAGCCAGGCCGCCCTGAAGTTCGTGCAGCACGCCCGCGCCGCTCACCCGGTCGGCGGCGCGCATCTCGACCCGCGCGCTCAGCTCCAGCTCGCCGCGCTGCGCGAGTTCCAGCGCCAGCACCAGCAGGGGCATCTTGATGGTGCTGGCTGCCGGAAACACCCGCACGGGCTGCAGGGCGAGCAGCTCCTGGCCCTCCAGATCGGACACGCACAGGCCCACCTCGCCCCTGAACCCCCGGGCCTGCAGATCGCTCAGAAACTCAGCCGTCATGGCCGCCCATTCTGAGCCATCGCGGGGGTGGTGTGGAGGAGCGGTGGGCCCGGATCAGGGGGGGCCTGAGCCCAGCTCCTGTCCGGCGCCCGCACGCCCTGCATCCTGCCGGTCGGCCTACTCCGGCAGCTCGAGCCCGGCCAGCGCGGCGAAGGGATGGGCCGTGCCCAGCGGCCGCAGGGTACAGAAGGGCGCGGCCCCCTCGGGCTCGACCCGGTGCGGGCAGGTCGGGCATTCCGGAAACGCCTGTTCGGTGTAGGCCAGATCGGGCTCGGCGCTGGGCACCGCCCACTGGCGCAGACAGCCGGCCTGGAAGGTCACGTGAACCTGTGCCTGACCGGCCCTGCCTGCGGGGCGCTGACGGCTCATCGGGGGCGACCCGGCGGGGGCCGCTCAATCAAGGTTGGCGATGCCCTCACGGATGGCGTACAGCGCCGCCTGGGTGCGGTTGTTGAGCTGCAGCTTGGTGAAGATCTCCGACAGCCGGTTGCGCACCGTCTTCTCACTGATGTCCAGCCGCAGGGCGATCTCCTGGTTCGAGAAGCCCTGGGCGAGCAGCTTGAGGATCATGGTCTCGCGCTCGTTCAGGTCCGCGTGCTTCTCGCTGGGCAGCTCCTCACGCTTGTCGCGGAAGTCGTCCAGCACGTTCTGGGCCATGTCGGCGTCCAGCAGGGCCTCGCCCGCCGCCACCCGCCGGATCGCGTCGAGCAGCGTGGCCGCGTCCGCGTCCTTGAGGATGTAGCCGCGTGCGCCGGCCTTGACCGCCTCGAACACGTAACGATCCTGGCGGTACATGGTGATCATGATGACCCGCGCGGTGGGATCGGTCTCCAGGATGCTCTGGGTGGCCTTCACGCCGTCCAGCTCGGGCATCTGGATGTCCATCAGGATCACGTCCGGGTGGGTGTCGGCGGCGTAGCGCAGGGCCTCACGGCCGTTGGCGGCCTCCCCGATCACGCGCATCCCCTCCGTTTCGAGCAGGCTACGCAGCCCCTGACGGAACAGCGCGTGGTCATCGACGAGCAGAACGCGGATCATGCGCGCAGTCTACGGGGGTGGACTCCGGGGCAGGGCAAGCAGGGCCACCATCCACAGGGCTGCCAGCCACAGTGCCTCCTCGACAAGCGTCCCAGGCCCAGGGGTGTCGCTACTTCACGCCCCCGGCAGATGTGGCCCAGGGCAGGAAACTGTAAGGCCCGCGGGACTACACTGCCCGGCGTGATCACCTGGTTCGATGCCCTGCTCATCACCCTCTGGGCGGTTCTGACGGCCCTGGGGGCACGGCGGGGGCTGGCCGGGCTGGCCTGGGGCCTGGGCGGGATCGCCCTGTGTTTCCTGGCGAACTCGCTGTCCGGCAGCCCGGTCGCGGCGGCCGTGATTGCCCTGCTGCTGAGCGCCGGTCTGGCGGTCGTGATCGCCCGGCTGATCCCGGTGCCCCTGGAACAGCCCTGGCACATGGTCTCCGGCGCCGTGGGCGGCTTCCTGCTGGGCGGCCTGCTGATCGCCGCCCTGGCCCTGGGCTTTCCGCTGGACGTGCGGGTCACGCCCAAGGGGCCGCTGGGCACCTATCCCTCGACCAACCTCTCCCCCGCCATCTACGACGCGGTGCGCAACTCCGCGGTCAAGAACGGCCTGCGGGGCGTGTGGAGCGCTGGCCCGGCCCTCAAGACCCTGCTGATTCCGGATCAGGCCGGCGGCCTGTAGACCGCGCCCGGAAAGAACGAAGCTCCCAGGCCACGGGAGCTTCGTTCTTTCCGGGTTCAGACGCCCGTTTTCCCAGCCTGCTGTGTTCCGGTGCCCGCCACAGCCTGCCCAGCCCGAAGCAGCCCCGTTAGAAGTCCTCGTTCTCCAGGGAAAGGTCGGCGTGCTGCAGATCCGGATGCAGGGGCAGGCGCTCCGCGCGCGGCAGCAACTGGGCCACCTGCTCGTACGACAGGCCCTGCAACAGCGATGAGCACACCGGGGTCAGGCAGGTCAGCTGAGGCTCGGGCAGCGTGAAGTCCAGCACCCCGAACTCGAAGGCGCTCTCCTGGGGGTGCCCGGCCCCGCGCATCACGGCCGCGCCATAGCCGTTCGAGAACCGGAAGGTCAGCAGGTCGCCCTCCGGCAGCGAGTGGCGCGCGGGCAGGGCCAGCACCTGTGGGAAGTCCACGGACTGGGCGAACAGGTAGGGAGTCGCGGTGAATTCGGGGGGGGTCAGGGTCATGGACGGGGCACTCCTGCCCATCTGCAGAGAATCTGTCCAGCCGTCTGCAGACGGATCGCCAGCACCAGCCCTGGCCTGAGTCCACCCTAGTCAGCCGCACTTACCTGCGCCTTACCGCCCGAGGGGCCCTGTGGACTAAAGATCGGCCGACCCGGGGGGCTGCGTTACCCACCTGCCCCTCGAGACCCCCTGCCAGAGCGGCGGCAGCGGCCCGTGCCCAGAAACCTGGCCGCGCCCTGCCCCCTGCCACCGGGGGCGCGGCCCCCCCCGACAGCCCCGGACAATCAGGGGCCGTACAATCAGCGGGATGTTGTGGCTGCGGCCCCTGACCATGCTGCGGCTTCTGGCCCTGCTCGCCCTGAGCGAGGCCGTCCGGACGGCCCTGTTCGTGTCGGTGCTGCCCCTGGCGGGCCCGGCCCTGAATCTCGGGCCCGCCCTGATCGGCGCGCTGGCCGGCACCCACTACCTGGCCGACGCCCTGGCCAAAGGCCCCAGCGGCCTGATTACCGAACGCTGGGGGCTGGGCCGCACCCTGCCCGTGATCACGGGCCTGGGACTGGCGGCCACCCTGACCCTGAGGTTTTACCCCCATCCGGTGGCGGCGCTGCTGGCCTGCGCGGTCTGGGGGCTGGCCTCCGCCGCCCTGTGGCCCGGCATCATGAGCGCGTCTCAGGCGCTGGCCCAGCCCGGCCGCACGGCCCGCGCCCTGGCCATCAGCAACCTGAGCGTGGCGCCCGCCATCCTGCTCGGCGCGCTGGGCATCGGGCCCCTGATGCAGTACAGCGCCGAGCTGGCCTGGAACAGCCTGCTGCTGATGCAGGGACTGGCGGCCGCGCTGGCCCTGAGCCTCTGGCGCCTCCGCACTCCCCGGCCCGGCACCCGGCTGGTCTGGACGGCCTGGGCACCCGTGGCGGCGCTGCTGCCGGCCGCGCTCGCCCAGACCCTGGCGCCGGGCCTGCTGGTCACCCTGCTCTACCCGTTGCTGGAACGCCTGAACCTGAGCCTGCGCGACCTGATCCTGCCGGGCCTGCTGGCGCTGGGCCTGTTCGCGCTGAGCCTGTGGCTGATCGGCCGCCGAGCCGACCGCGACCACCCCCGCCGCGCACTGCGGCCGGGCCTGCTGCTGCTGGCCGCGACCTTCGCGCTGGCGGCCCTGCCCGAGCCGCAGCGCTTCCTGTGGCTGCTGGCCACCCTGCTGGGCCTGGGCTACGGCGCCTTCCTCACCGGATGGAACGGACTGGTCGCCCGCACACTGCCCGAAGGCCAGCGCGCCGCCGCCTGGGGCACAGTGATGGCCGTGGAAGCGCTGGGCTACGCGATCGGCCCGGTGCTGGGCGGCGCCGTGTGGCAGGTGTGGGGCGCCGGCGGCGTGTTCACGCTGGGCGCCGTGATCTTTCTGGGGGCGCTGGGATACGACCTGTGGCGCCACCGTCCTGGGCCTGAACGCCGCACCGCCTAGCCCGTCAGCCGTGACCGTGACCCGGTCGGGAGACCAGACAGATCCCGCCCTGGCCCGATCCGTTGTCGGAACCAGGCCAGGGCGACGGGAGCATGGAGTCCCGGAACTCCGCGGGAAACCAGAATTTCGCGGGCGAAGAGCCCCCAGTGCTGCTCCGGAGGTGCCGCAGTGGTGCGGGCACGTCCGCGCTGATGACGGCAGACGAACCGGGTGAGCGTCCCAGGCCTCCAAGAGCAAGCCCTGGTGACCTCGCTCAGTTCACGAACAGGCCCAGGTCGCCGTCGCCGCTGACCGGCAGGCCCAGGTGGTCGTAGGCGTGCGCGGTGGCCACGCGGCCACGCGGCGTGCGCTTGATGAAGCCGAGCTGGATCAGGTAGGGCTCGTAGACATCTTCCAGGGTCAGGGCGTCTTCACTGATGGCGGTCGCCAGGGTGTCCACGCCAACCGGGCCGCCGGCGAAGCGGTGGATCAGGGTCTCGAGGTACTTCTTGTCGCGGTCGTCGAGGCCCGCCGAGTCGAGGCCCAGCTTGTCCAGCGCCGAGTGGGCCCGCTCCAGCTCGATGGTGGTCTCGCCCGCGACCTCGGCGTAGTCGCGCACGCGGCGCAGCAGGCGTTTGGCGATGCGCATGGTGCCGCGCGAGCGCCCGCCGATCTCCAGCGCGGCGCCGTCCTCCAGGCCGAAGCCCAGCAGCCGGGCGTCGCGCAGCAGGTTCAGCGCGATCTCCTCGGGCGTGTAGTACTCCAGGTGCTCGATGATCCCGAAGCGGCTGCGCATGGGCGCGGTGATCAGGCCCGGGCGGGTGGTGGCCCCCACCAGCGTGAAGCGCGGCAGCGGCAGCTCGATGGTGCGGGCGGCCGGCCCCTGCCCCAGCACGATGTCGAGCTTGAAGTCCTCCATCGCCGGATAGAGGTGTTCCTCGGCCACGCGGCCCAGGCGGTGGATCTCGTCGATGAACAGCACGTCGCCCTCTTCCAGCGAGTTGGTCAGGATGGCCGCCAGGTCGCCGGGCTTCTCGATGGCGGGGCCGGAGGTCACGCGGATGTTCACGCCCAGCTCGGCGGCGATGATGTGCGCCAGGGTGGTCTTGCCCAGCCCGGGAGGCCCGAACAGCAGGGTGTGGTCGAGCGCCTCGCGGCGGCCTTTGGCGGCCTGCAGGTACACGGTCAGCTTGTCCTTGAGTTTTTCCTGGCCCACGTACTCCGTCAGGGTCTTGGGACGCAGGGCGGGATCGTGCGGCTCGGTCATAGACAGAGTGTAGCGCAGTTTAGCTGTGAACGGAACTGAACTGGGTAAATTTGACAGCACACGATCTCAGGAGTACGCTTGAACTGTAAGAAAGCAGATGATTCCGGCCCGTTCGCCTGCCGCTCCCCTCTCGCCCGCTGTGTGCGAGAAGGTCTGCCTGTGGCCTGAAGCAGCCCACCGAATACGGAGGTTTCCCATGCCCGAGGTCAGCGCCCGCCCCGCCGGCACACCCACCTGGTTCGATCTCACTACCGGCAGACCCGAGGAGGTCAAGCCCTTCTATACGGCGCTGTTCGGCTGGGACTTCGAGGACTACGGCCCCGCGCTGGGCCATTATCACCGGGCGCGCGTTGGGGGTGCGGACGTGGCCGGGCTGGTTCCGAAATCGCCGGATATGCCCGGCATGCCCAGCGCGTGGTCGGTCTACTTCAGAAGTGACGATGCGCAGGCCGACGCCACCCGAATACGCAACCTGGGCGGCCAGGTCATGGTGGAGCCCATGCAGGTCATGGAGCTGGGGCACATGCTGGTCGCCAGCGATCCCACCGGGGCGGTCTTCGGGATGTGGCAGCCGCTGGAGTTCCACGGCTCAGCGCTGGAAGGCGAGCACGGCTCCATGACCTGGCAGGAGGTCAACACGCGCGACTCGGGCCAAGCGCTGACGTTCTACACAGGGCTCCTGGGTGCGACCAGCCAGCCCCTGACTGGTGTGGACTACTACTACATGCTTCAACACGGCCCCGACGACATCGCCGGCATCCTACAGATGGACGAGGAGCACTGGCCCCCCAGTATTCCCTCGCACTGGATGCCCTATTTCGCCGTGAACGACGTGCACGAGGCGGTGCGGGTGGCTGCCGATGCCGGCGGAACGGTGAGTGTGCCCCCCTTCGAGTCCCCCTACGGCACCATCGCCGTGCTCAGCGACCCTGACAACGCCGTGTTCAGCGTGATCCAGCTCAGCCAGACCCCCTGAGATTCACGACCCGTACTGGCGGATCAGCCCCGGCAGGTCGCGTTCCAGCGTGCCGTCGATGACCGCGCCGTTGCCATAAACGCGCACGAAGCGGCCCCGCGCATCGACCACGCCGACCTGATCGCCGTGGATGATGGCCGCCTCGGCAGCGCCGACGGGCGCCTCCTTGGCCTCCGCCGAAGCCGGGGCGCCGTCCGTGTGCCCACCATGTTCCGGGTTCAGGCCGGTGTCGTTGACGATGCCGACGAACATCGCCCTGGCCGCCTCGTTGACCGCCACGCTGGTGCCGGTCAGGCCGCTGAAGGCGGGGTCGAAGCGGTTCAGGTAGGCGCGCACGACCTCTGGGCGGTCACGCTCCGGGTCGACGGTGATGAACTGCACCTGCAGCCGCTCCCGCTGCTGGGGCGTGAGCTTCGCATACGTGCTCTTCAAACTCGCCAGGGTCGCCGGGCAGACGTCGGGGCAGCGCACGAAGCCGTAGAACACCAGCCGCATCCGCCCGTCCGAGGCGGCCAGCGTGGTGGGGGCGCCCCGGTCGGTGACCAGGGCCACGGCGGGCAGCGGGCGCGGCGCATCGAGCGCGTCGCCGCCCGTGACCGCCGGGGACGACTGCCGGAACAGCAGCACCCCGCCCAGAACCGCCGCCACTGCCAGCAAGACCGCCGTGATCCACTTCATACGCGCAGCCTAGAACGGCCCGGCGGGTGAGGTGTCCCTGGGAGGGTGGAGAGAGGTGATGGTGGATAGGGAAAAGAGGAGGAGCACCCCCTCCCTGCGCGGGTGCCCCTCCTTTTCACTGTCTGTGATCCATCAACGATCACCGATCGACCATCAACCCTTGCCTACCAGGCGTAGAAGATCGCCACGATGAACAGCCACACCACGTCCACCAGGTGCCAGTACAGGCTGGCGGGGGTGATGGAGCCGTGGTTGTACTTGTCCATCTTGCCGGTCATGGCCTGGAAGTACGGCAGGGCGATGCCGGTGCCGCCGATCAGGATGTGCAGCCCGTGCAGGCCCACGATGATGAAGAAGCACGCCTGCCAGAGGTTCTGCTTCCAGTCGCTCTCGACCCCGAACAGCGCGAACTCGTAGACCTGGAACAGCATGAAGGCGGCGCCCAGCACGAGCGTGATGAACAGGCCCAGGCGGAAGCGGGTGAACTTGCCGTGGTGGTTGTCCTGCTCGGCGCGGTGGATCACGAACGAACTGCTGACCAGGATCAGGGTGTTCAGCGCGGCCAGCCAGATGTTCGGGCGCAGCACAGGCGGCTCGGCGGCGCCGATCACGCGCAGGTACACGTAGCCGGCGATCAGCACGCCGAACAGGCCCACTTCCGAGATGATGAACCAGGCCATGCCCATGAAACCGTTGTCGTACTTGGTCAGGTGGTGGTGTTCCACGGGCACGGCGTATTCACGGGTGCCGGCCCACTTGAACAGCCCGTAGAAGAACACCGGGAAGCTCAGGTACAGCACGATACTGGCCAGGATGTGCGCCGGGCTGGCGTCGAAGAAGGGCTGCAGGCCGCCAGCCGGGGTGTAGTTGGTGAACCAGCCGAAAGACAGTCCGTAGCCCATCATCAGCGTGCCCACGGCCGTGATGAAGGGGCCCCAGGAGTCCTGCGGCAGGTGGATGGTCTTGGGGTCGACCGGGGTCAGGGTGTCGCCGTTCTTCTCCCAGTCGTAGAGCGGGCGCTCGGTGGGGAAGGTGGAGGGGAACTCGTGGGCGAAGTTGTAGGCGGCGGGGGGGGACGCGGCCGTCCACTCCAGCGTGAAGCCGCCCCAGGGGTTGGGCGAGGCGGTGGCGGGTTTCTTGAACGAGTACCACATGTTCCACCACCACACGGCGCCGCCGGCCAGCAGGGTCAGCGCGCCCAGCGTGGAGATGAAGTTCAGTTCCGTCCAGGCGAAGTTACCGTCGGGGTAGGTGTAGTAGCGCCGGGGCATCCCCAGCAGGCCCAGGATGTACTGCGGCAGGAAGGTCATCCACGAGCCGATCATGAAGAGCCAGAAGTGCCACAGGCCCTGCTTCTCGTCGAGGAAGCGGCCGGTCATCTTGGGCCACCAGTAGTACAGCCCGGCCATCGCCAGGAAGGCGGTGCCGAACATCATGACGTTGTGGAAGTGGGCCACCACGAAGTACGACATGGTGACCTGATAGTCGAAGGGAATCATGCCCAGCGCCACGCCGGTGATGCCGCCGATCAGGAAGTTGAAGATGAAGCCCACGAGCCAGTAGGTCGGCGTCTTCATCAGGATGCGGCCGCCCCAGAGGGTGCCGATCAGGTTGAAGATCTTGACGCCGGTCGGCACGGCCACGATCAGCGTGGCGATCATGAAGGCGATCTGCCAGGCGTCGGGCAGGCCCACCGCGAACATGTGGTGAACCCACACCAGCAGCGAGACCAGCACGATGCCCAGGATCGAGTAGACCATCACGCGGTAGCCGAACAGCGGCTTGCGGGCCATGGTGGAGGCGATCTCGGCGCCGATGCCCAGGTAGGGCAGCAGCATAACGTACACGGCCGGATGCGAGTAGAACCAGAAGAACTGCTGGAACATCACCGGAACACCGCCGGTACCGGGGTTGAACATGCTCAGGCCCAGCTTGAGTTCCAGGAAGGTGACCAGCGCCGCCGCTGTCAGGCCGCCCAGCGAGATGAGCTGCAGGATGGAGGTGGCGAAGATGCTCCAGCAGAAGATCGGCATCTTCCACAGGCTCATGCCGGGCGCGCGCATGTTCACGATGGTCGCGGCGAAGTTGGCCGAGCCCAGCAGCGAGGCGATGCCGTTCAGGGTGAGCGCCACCATCAGCACGGCCACGCCGGTCTGGTTGGCGTCCACCGAGAGCGGGTAGTAGAAGGTCCAGCCCACGCCGGGCGCGCCGCCGTTGGCGAGACCCAGGATTACCAGGATCAGCGAGAAGATGAACAGCCACACCGCGAAGGTGTTCACGCGCGGCAGGGCCACGTCGCGCACGCCCAGCTGTAGCGGCAGGAACCAGTTCCCGAAGCCGAACAGCCCAATCGGGATCAGGAAGAAGAAGATCATCAGGGCGGCGTGCAGGGTCAGCACCTGGTTGTAGAGGTTGCCGACCAGGAAGGTGTTGTTCGGCACGGCCAGCTGGATCCGCAGGCCCACCGCCAGCAGCCCCGCGATGGCGAAGCCGATGATGCTGGTGAGGATATAGAGCGTCCCGATCTTCTTGTGATCGGTGGTCATCATATAGTCCTTGAGGACTTCCCAGACGCCGGGACGCGGAGCCGCGACAGACTGCGGTGATGGAGCGTGCTGAACGGTCACTGCGTACCTCCTGTGGCGGCGGGAGCTGAGCTGCTGGGTACGGCGGCGTTCGGGGCGCCCATGACGCGTGTGCCCTTCCAGTAGTCCGCTTCCTCGGGCAGCTTGAGGCTCCGCAGGTAGGCGGCCACGTCGTCGATCTCAGCGTCGGTCAGCACGCCGCCCTTGGCTTTGCGGCCCTGCACCATGTACTCGCTGCCGTCATAGGTGGGCATCAGGCTGCCGGGCTTGACCTTGGGGCTGTGCTTGAGCCATTCGTGCAGCGCGCGGGCGGCGCCGGGCTCTTCCCACTGCTGCTCGCTCATGGCTTCCCACATGCCGGCGCCCAGCGTGCGGCGGGTGCCGAAGAAGCTCAGATCCGGGCCGTTCACGCCGGCAGCGGGCGTGCCCTGCACGCGGTGGCAGGCGGCGCAGGCGGTCGCGCCCGTGCTGCCCTTGCCCTGCATGAAGATGGCGTATCCACGCGCCTCGGCGCTGCCGGGCGCCGGCTCGGGGGCACGGTAGACCTGGGCCGCGGCCAGGGTGGCGTCGTAGCGGGCCTGCTCCAGCGCCACGACCTTGTAGCGCATGTTGGCGTGGCTGGCGCCACACAGCTGCGAGCAGTTGCCCTGGTACGCGCCGGGCCGGCTGGTGTCGACCGTCCAGGTCTTCTGCACGGCAGGCATGGCGGCGCGCTGGCCGCCGATGTTGGGCGCCCAGAAGCCGTGGATCACGTCGCCGCTGGTCACGGTCAGGGTCACGTCCTGTCCGGCGGGCATCAGCATCTCGTTGCCGTTGGTGACCACGCCGCCGGCCTGGGCCTTGGCGGCCGGATACGAGAAGTTCCACCAGAACTGCCGGCCCAGCACGTCGATCTTGGGGGCCTGGGCATCGACCGCGTTCACGACCGCCAGGCTCTTCACGGTCAGCACGCTGAGGAAGATCACGATGATGACGGGTACGCCGACCAGCGCGATCTCCAGGCGGTTGTTGCCGTGGAACTGGGCGGGCGGGGCCTCGTGCTTGTCCTCACGGAACTTGTTCACCGTGTAGAACAGGGCGTACGACACCCCGATGAAGATGATGATCGAGAGGGCGATGGCCCACAGACTCATCCACCAGATCTCGCGGTTGTACCCCGACGACATGTCCCCGATGGAAATGGACTGGCGAACCTGCTGGCAGCCGCTGAGCAGCGCCATGCCCAGGATCGCGGCGATGGCGGGAACGCGGCCGGAGCGCCTCCGTGTGCCGCTGTGGCGGTCTTGGGTGGTATTCAACATGACTCCTTTCTTCTGCCCTACAGTTTAAAGCGTCCAGATGACCAGGGTGCGCCGGAACCCCGGCTGGGATGAGGGACGCCCCGCCCGACCGCTCGGTTAGGTCGCTTCCGCATGAGACACCATGAAGCGCGGGCAAAGTGTCCTGCCGAAGGAAAAGTGAAGGGGCTCCAGTGGAGGGGCCACGTGGCCGGGGCCGTCCGCTCAGCCGGCCCAGCCCAGAGCTGTCAACCCAGGGCGGCGAACACGGCCCGGTCAAGCGCACCCAGGGCGAACAGTAGGGCCAGATACAGCATGGAATACAGGTACAGCGGCACGGCCACCTTGCGCTCGACCGTGTGACCGGTCATGACATGGCGGTACAGCCGCCAGGACAGCACCAGCAGCCAGCCGCCCAGGGCCGCCGCCGACACGAAATAGATCGCCCCGACCTCGCGCAGGAACACCGGCATCAAGGAGAGCACCACCGTGTAGATGGCGTACAGGCCGATCTGCGCCACGGTGAGCTTCTCGCCGTGCACCACCGGCAGCATGGGAATGCCGACCTCGCGGTATTCCTCCTTGATCATCAGGGCCAGCGCCCAGAAGTGCACGGGCGTCCAGAAGAAGATGATGGCGAAGAGGAACCACGCGAAGAGGTTCAGGTCACCGGTCACGGCGGCCCAGCCCACCAGCGGCGGGAAACAGCCGGCCGCGCCCCCCAGCACGATGTTGTGCCAGGTGTGACGCTTGAGCAGCGCGGTGTACACGCCCACGTAGGTCACGAAGCCCGCCAGGCTCATCCAGGCGGCCAGCGGCGTGGCCCAGATCCACAGCATGAGGAACGAGAGGATCTGCAGGGCGCCGCCGAACAGCGCGGCCTCGCGCCCTCCGATCAGGCCGCTGGAGGTGGGCCGCCCCGCCGTGCGCGCCATCCTCAGGTCGATGTCGCGGTCGATGATCATGTTGAACACGCCCGCCGAACCCGCCGACATGTAGCCGGCCACGCTGACCACCAGCAGCAGCCCCAGCCCCGGCCAGCCGCGCGCCGCCATGAACATGGCCGTCACGGTAGTCCACAGCAGCAGGCTGATGACCTTGGGTTTGGTCAGGGCCAGGTAATCCCGCCAGGTGGCGCGGATCGGCGCGGCCTTCGTCATAGCCTTCACGCTATCAGAGGGGGGGCGGGCCTCCGGGGTCTGCACGCGGCCCGAGGTCACGCGCCCACCTCCAGCCCGCCGGACGCCGCACGGGCCTGGGGGGCGACCAGCGCCGCGTACACCAGCCGCACGGTCGCCAGCCACAGCACGCAGGCCAGCAGCAGGTGCGAGAGCTGCATCCAGCCCGGCGCCTTGAGGGCCACGTTCAGGAAGCCCAGCGCCATCTGGGCGGCGACCAGTCCCCAGACCACGCCGCTCCAGCGGGCTACGTCCGCCCCTGGCCGCTCGCGGCGCAGGAACACGCCCAGCCACACCAGAAAGGCGCTGACCAGCACCGCCAGCATGGGGTGGAGCACGCGCAGGTTCTCGATCACGCTGGCAGTGGCCCCGAAGTCGCGCTTCACGGTGTCGATGGGCGTGCCGTCGGCCGGGAGGAACAGCAGGTCGCCCAGCGCCGTGACCGCGCCCGCCATGCCCAGCACCAGCAGCAGCCCCAGCGCCAGGTAACTCCAGGCGCCGACCCAGCCCTGGGCGCGCAGCCGGGGGGCCGGGGCGCCCGAGACCCACAGCGCCGTGAGCAGCAGCGCGCCCAGCAGCAGGAAGGTGTTGGCGAGGTGGACGCCCTGCACGAAACCGCGCGCCGGGTCGGTGGAGTCGGCGGTCAGGCCCAGCAGCACCTGTACGCCGCCCACCAGCCCCTCCAGGATGATCAGGCCCAGGCTGAGCAGCGCCCCGAAACGCGCCGGATGCCCCCTGGCCGTGACCCGGAACGCCAGCGCGACCAGGCCGATCGCCAGCAGGCCGCTCGCGCCGCTGGTCAGGCGGTGGCTGAATTCGATGACGGTGTGCAGGGTGGGACTCTGCGGCACCACCACGCCGTTGCACAGCGGCCAGTGTTCGCCGCAGCCCGCGCCGGCCCCGGTGATCCGCACGACCGCGCCCCAGAGGATCACCAGCACGTTGTAGATCAGTGCCGCCCACGCCAGCCGGGGCAACCAGGCGCCCGCAACCGCGCGGGGAACCGTCAACGTTCCACTCACTTCCTCACCGTCCCTTGCCTCCGCCGCCCACGGGGCGAAGTCCTGCGCCATTTTAGGCGCCGGGGGGGCCGGAGGATTGTCCCCTGATGCGCAGGCGCCATCCACCAGGTCATCCTGCGACCTGTGCGGTGTCCCGGAGCACGGACACCTGCCCTGCCCCCCACCCCTACACTGATCCCGTGTTGGCGCAAACGATCAATCAGTGGGCGGTCATTACGATCGTCCTGAGCGGGCTGGCCTTGGTGGTCGGCGTCTTGTTTATCCGGAACGGGAACCGGGAGGCGCATATGCGCGCCATGCTCACGGCCAGTGCCCTGGCGACCATCTTCCTGGTGCTGTACCTGACCCGGCTGGGCCTGGGCTACGAGAAGAAATACGTGGGGCCGGACGAGTGGCGCCCGGCGTACTTCGCCCTGCTGATCAGCCACATCATCCTGGCCGCCGCGAACCTGCCGCTGGCGCTGGGGGCGCTGTACAACGCCTGGAAGGGCCTGAAGGCCGCCGGAAACCTGGGCAACATCGACGCCCCGGCGGCGCGCGGCCTGTTCAACAGGCACCGCGCCTGGGTGCGCTGGACCGTGCCGGTCTGGCTGTACGTGGCGGTCACCGGCTGGATCATCTACCTCGTGCTGGGCCGCTGGGGCGAGGTCGTGAAGGGCTGAGGGCTGACTATCAGCTCTGCCGCCAGATCGGCCTGGAGCCCGGCCTAGACTGCCGCAGTGAGTTCGAGTCGCCACTCTTCAGCCCCCGATTCCAGCCGCGCCGTGCTGGCGCTCCCCGAATTCCGCGCCATGCTGCTGGCCGCCGTGTGCTCCACCCTGGCGGGCCGCGCGGTGGCCCTGACGGTGGCCTACCAGCTCTACCAGCTGACCAAAGACCCCCTGACGCTGGGCATCCTGGGGCTGGTCGAGGCCATTCCGGCGCTCAGCCTGGCCCTCTTCGGTGGCGTGGTGGCCGACCGGAGCGACCGCCGCCTGATCCTGCTGGGCACCATTTCCGTCGAGGTGGTCTGCGCGGGCTGCTTCGCGCTGTACGCCCCACACGCCGTTCAGCACGGCATCCTGCCTATCCTGGCGCTGATCTTCACACTGGGGGTGGCGCGCGGCTTCTCCGACCCCGCGCTGCCCGCCTTCCAGGCGCAGGTGGTACCGCGCGAACTGCTGCTGCGGGCCTCGGCGTGGCGTTCCAGCGCGTGGCAGGCGGCGGCCATCGCCGGGCCGGCGGTGGGTGGGGTGCTGTACGCCTCGGTCGGGGCGGCGGGCGCCTACGTGTTCGGCGGCGTGCTGTTCGTGGTGTCGCTGGCCTGCGTGGCCTACGTGAAGCCCAAACCCAGACCCCGCTTCACTCCCGGCGAGCCGGTCTGGGACAGCGTGAAGGCGGGGCTGGCCTTCGTGATGCGGCGGCAGGTGCTGGTGGGCTCCATGGCCCTCGACCTGTTCAGTGTGCTGTTTGGCGGCGCGGTGGCCCTGCTGCCCATCTTCGCGTCCGACATCCTGGCGGCCGGGCCCACGGGACTCGGTGTGCTGGTCGCGGCGCCCAGCGTGGGGGCGCTGGCGGTCATGCTGTACGCCACCAAGCACCCGCCGGGCAAGGGCGCCGGGCGCACGCTGCTGGCGGCGGTGGCGGGCTTCGGGATGTCCATGCTGGTCTTCGGCCTCTCGAAGAACTTCGCCCTGAGCGTGGCCGCGCTCGTGGCCGCCGGCCTCTTCGACGGGATCAGCATGGTGATCCGCAGCGCCACCCTGCAGATCCGGGCGCCCGACCACATGCGCGGGCGGGTGAACGCGGTGAGCGGCATGTTCATCGGGGCCAGCAACGAACTGGGGGCCTTCGAGAGCGGCGTGGCCGCCCGGCTGCTGGGCACCGCCCGCTCGGTGTGGCTGGGCGGGATCGTGACCCTGGTCGTGGTGGCCGTGACCGCGTATCTGGCCCCCGAACTGCGGGCGATGGATCTGACGGACGTGGCCGAGGACTGAGCTTCCGGCCTATAGCGGCAGGACTACAGCGGCAGACTGAACGAGAAGGTGGCCCCCTGACCCGGCATGCTCTGGGCCCACACCCGCCCGCCGTGCCGCGAGACGATGCGCCGCACGGTGGCCAGCCCGATCCCGGTGCCCTCGAACTCGGACGGATGGTGGAGGCGCTGGAAGGGCTGGAACAGTTTGTGGGCGTAGGCGGGATCGAAGCCCACGCCGTTGTCGCGCACGGTCACGCTCACCTCGCCGCTCTGGGTTTCGGCGGACACCTCGATCACGGCGTTGGGCTCGCGCTGCGTGTACTTGACCGCGTTGCTCAGCAGGTTCTGAAGCACGAGCGAGAGCAGGCCGGAGTCGCCCGGCACCTCCGGCAGGGCCGAGACCCGCCACTCGATGGAGCGGCCCTGGGTTTCCAGCTCCAGCGCGCCGATGGCTCCCTGCACCAGTGGGCCCAGCGCCACCGGGGCCGGTTCCAGGGCCAGCTGACTGGACCTCGACAGGCTCAGCAGGCCGTCGATGATCGCGTGCATCCGCCGGGCCGCCTGCTGGATCTGTCCCAGCGCCGCCCGTGAGCGCTCGTCCGAGCCGTCCCAGCGCCGCTCGAGGATGTCCGCGAAGCTGCTGATGTGGCGCATCGGGGTTCGCAGGTCGTGGGAGGCGGAGTAGGTGAAGGCGCGCAGTTCCTCGTTGACCTCGGCCAGTTCGCGGGTGCGCTCCTCGACCCGCTCCTCCAGGTGGGCGTTGGCCGCGTCCAGGGCCTGCTGCGCCCGCTTGCGCTCGGCCAGCTCCTGCTGCAGCTGCTGGTAGAGCCGGGCGTGCTCCACGGCGTTACCGGCACGGGCCGCGACCTCCTGGGCGAAGGCCAGATCGCCCTGGGTGTAGGCCCGCTCCAGGCTGGTTCTCGCCATGCCGAGCACGCCGACCACCGTGCCGCTGGCCTTCATGGGCACGGTGATCACGGAGCGCATCTGAAGACGGCGAATCTCGCCCTTCCAGGTCTCGGACATCGGCATGGCCTCGATCAGGTCGTCACTGATCTCGGTCATGACCTCGGCTTCACCGCTCCGGAACACCCGCCCCACACTGCCTTCACTGTCGACCGTCGAGGGGTAGCGCTCGATGAACTCGCGCAGGAACGTGGCCATCTGCGGATCCTGATGCACCACCGTCACCGGCCTGAGCCGCCCTTCCGGGGCAGGTAGGTGGATCACGCACCAGTCGGTCAGGCGGGGCACGGTGAGGCGCGCGATGCTGTCCAGCGTGGTGGTCAGGTCGAGCGAGCGGCCCAGCACCGCGCTGGCCTCGGCCAGGAACGACAGCTGGGTGTTCAGCACCTCGGCTTCCCGCAGCGCCGCGCTGCGCTGCAGGGCCTGCGCGCACTGGGCCGCCAGCGAGAGCAGGAAGGTGCGGTCGGTGTCGTCGAAGGAGCGCGTCTGCGCGAACGACAGCGTCAGCACCCCGAGACTCCGGTCGGAGACCAGCAGCGGCAGGGCGGCCAGACTGCCGGTGGTCGCGCGCAGCACCGGGGCGAGCACCGGGTAAGCCTCGAGCGCCTGCTGCATGGTCTCGATCAGAACCGGCGTACGGCTGGTGAAGGCCACCGTCGCGGGGGTGTGCCGGGAGAGCGGCAGATGACGCCAGAGGTCGATCAGATCGGCGTCGTAGCCCACCGAACCCTGGATCACCAGCTCCTCGGCGGTGGCGCTGACCAGCATCACCGAGCCGGCGTCGGCGCCCATGGCCCGCACCCCCTCCTGCACGACCACCCGGATCACCTCGTCGGGCAGGGTGGCCCCGCCCAGCGCCTGGGTGACCCGCCACCAGGCCCGCGCGTGCAGTTCCGAGCGCTCTGCCGCCCGCCCCTCCTGCTGCGGAGGCCCGGAGACCGCTGGGGCAGCATCGTGTGAAGGCATACATCCAGCATAAGGCAGCGCCGGTGGTCGCACCCCGGCAGGTGGGGCGGGCGGTGGGTGGGCCTCACGGCAGCGGGCAGGGCCCTGTCCCGGCTGCCCCTTTGCTACCCTCCGCCTATGAAACGCAGTATTCCGGAGCTGCAGCACTCCGAAGTTCCGCTGGTGATGGTCACCGCCTACGACTATCCCGGCGGCCGGCACGCCGAGGCGGCGGGGGTCGACCTGATCCTGGTGGGCGACTCGCTGGGCAACGTCGTGCTGGGCTACGACTCCACGGCGCCGGTCACGCTGGGCGACATGATCCACCATGCCCGCGCGGTGCGGCGGGGCGCCCCGGACACCTTCATGATCGTCGACCTGCCCTTCGGCACCTACCACACGGGCGTGCAGGACGCCATGCGCAACGCCGTGAAGATCATCCAGGAGACCGGCGCCGACGCCGTGAAGATGGAGGGCGCCACCGCCGAGATCCTGCAGGTCGTGGACACCCTGACCCGCAACGGCATTCCCGTGATGGGCCACGTGGGCCTGATGCCCCAGACCGCCACCGCCCAGGGCGGCCTGAAGGTGCAGGGCAAGGACGACGACTCCGCCCGCCTGACCCTGGACGGAGCGCTGGCCCTGGAACGCGCGGGGGCTTTCGGGATCGTGCTGGAGGCCATTCCCGCCCGTCTGGCCCGATTGATCAGCGAGAAGCTGCACATCCCCACCATCGGCATCGGCGCGGGCGTGGGCTGCGGCGGCCAGGTGCTGGTGACCCACGACCTGCTGGGCGTCTACGAGGGCGAGGAGAAGAAGATCGCCAAGCGCTACGCCGAGGTCGGCAAGGTGGCCCGCGAGGCCATCGAGCACTACGCCGCCGAGGTCAGGGCCCGCCAGTTCCCGACCAAGGAGAACTCCTTCGTGATGAAGGATGACGTCCTGGACAAGCTGTACTGAGGGAATGGCCGAAAGGTGATGGTCGATGGAACGTGCTTCTCCATCGACCATCATCCATAGACCTTCTACATCCTCACGGGTACAGCCCCCGCAAAGCCCGGGCTTCCAGCACGCGCGTACAGGCCACGATGTACACCGCCGTCCGCAGGGTCACGCCGTGCTGCTCCTTGACGGCCCAGAGGCTCTGGAAGGCCTCACTCATGATGCGGTCGAGGCGTTTGTTGATCTCGTCCTCCGTCCAGAAGAAGGAGGAGAAGTCCTGCACCCACTCGAAGTACGAGACCGTCACGCCGCCCGCGTTGGCGAGTACGTCGGGCACCACGGTCACGCCCTTGTCGGCCAGCAGGTCGTCGGCGGCGGGGATGGTGGGGCCGTTGGCGCCCTCGATGATCAGGCGGGCCTTGATGCGGTTGGCGTTGTGCAGGGTGATCTGCTTTTCCAGCGCGGCGGGAATCAGCACGTCGCAGTCCACGCCCCAGAACTCGTCACGGGTGATTTCCTCGCTACCCGGCAGGTCGGTGATCTTGCCGGTGCGGCGCAGGTGCTCCAGGGCCACGCCGGGGTCGATGCCGGCCTCGCTGGCGATGGTGCCGGTCACGTCCTGAATGGCGACGATCTTCGCGCCGTGTTCATGGAAGATGCGCGCGGCGGCCTCGCCCACGTTGCCGAAGCCCTGCACGGCGATGCGGGCGCCCTCCATGGGCATCCCCAGCTTCTTCATGGCCTCGGCGCCGGTCACGAACACGCCGCGTCCGGTCGCGTCGGCGCGGCCCAGCGAGCCGCCCAGCGCCACGGGCTTGCCGGTCACCACTCCGGTGGCGGTGCGGCCCACGTTCATCGAGTAGGTGTCCATCATCCAGGCCATGGTCTGCGGGCCGGTGTTCACGTCGGGCGCGGGGATGTCCTTGTCCGGGCCGATGATCAGGCCGATCTCGGAGGTGTAGCGCCGCGTGATGCGCTCCAGCTCGCCTGTGGAGTACTTGCGCGGGTCGAGGCGGATGCCGCCCTTGCCGCCGCCGTAGGGCAGGTTCACGGCCGCGTTCTTGACCGTCATCCAGGCCGAGAGCGCCATCACTTCACTCAGGGTCACGTCCTGGTGGTAGCGCACGCCCCCCTTGGCCGGCCCGCGCGAGGTGTTGTGCTGCACGCGGTAGCCCTCGAAGTGCGCCACCGAGCCGTCGTCGAGGTGCACCGGGATGTCCACCACGAGAATCCGCTTGGGCCGCTTGAGCGTCTCGACCCAGAAGGCCAGCTTGCCCAGGTACGGCGTGACGCGGTTCACCTGCTCCAGAAAGATCTCGTAGGGGCCGATGTTGTTGGGGTCGAGGTAACTGGGGATGGCGTGCGGCCCCAGGTCTTTGGGGGTTTTGGGGTCTTGCGTGGCGGTCATGGGGGGCCTCCTTCGGAGGGGCGATGGGTGAGGAGCTATGAGCTCTGGGCTATGAAAGGGAAAAAGATCTGTCCGAAGGGGAGGTGTCGGGCTTCTGGCTCAAAGCTCAGAGCCCAGAGCTCACCGCTTCAGGGATACACCCCGCGCATCACCGTCGCGTCGTGCAGGCGGTTCAGGGCGATGGCGTAGGCGGCCGTCCGCATATCGGTGCCGCGCGTCCGCATGAAGGCCAGCACCGCGTCCAGGGCCGGGTTCACGCGCTGGTCGATGGCGGACTCGATCTCCTCTTCCGTCCAGAAGAAGTTGCTGGCGTCCTGCACCCATTCCAGGTAGTTCACGACGACCCCGCCGATGCTGGCGACCAGATCGGGCAGGACTGTTACGCCCTGCTCTTTCAGGAAGCGCTCGGCCTCGGGCAGCACGGCGCGGTTGGTGGCCTCGACCACGTAGTCGGCACGTACCGCGTGGGCGTTGCCCGCGTTGATGGCGCCGTAGTCGTAGGCCAGCATCAGCACGTCCACGTCCAGCTCGGTCAGCTCGTCGGGGGTGATGTCGGTGGCGTAGCCCTGCACCGAGCCGTGGCGCTGGCGGTGGGCGGTCACGGCGGCCACGTCCAGCCCGCTGCTGGCGTAGGTGGCGCCGCCCTGATCGCTCACGGCGACCACCAGCGCGCCCTGCTCGGCCAGGCTCTGCGCGGCCCGGCGACCCACCGCGCCGAAGCCGTACACAGCGACTCGGGCGTGGTTCAGCGTGCGCCCGGCCTCCTCCAGCACGCGCCCCGTGATCAGCGCGGCCGAGCGGCCCCGGGCGTCCTTGCTGCCGTAGGAGCCGCCCAGCGGAATGGGCTTGCCGACCACCACGCCGCTCAGGGTCTCGCCGGTGTTCTCGGCGTAGGCGTCGAGGATCCAGGCCATGACCTGCTCGTCGGTGCCCACGTCGGGGGCCAGGATGTCCTCGTGGTGTCCGATGAACTTCACGAGTTCGCTGGAATAGCGCCGGGCCAGCCCCTGCAACTCATGCTCGCTGAGGGTCGCCGGATCGACGTCCACGCCGCCCTTCGCGCCGCCCAGGGGCAGGTCGGCCACGGCCGCTTTCAGGGTCATGATGGCGGCCAGCACCTCGCATTCGTGGGCGTTCAGGCCGGCTTTCAGGCGCACGCCGCCCATGGCGGGGCCACGCGAATTGCTGTGTACCGAGCGGTAGGCCCGGAACATCCGCACGGAGCCGTCGTCCATACGAACCGGCAGGTTCAGCGACACGGTGCGCCGGGGATACTTGAAATAGGCGAGCGACTGATCGGTCACCTCGCAGTGGGGCAGTGCCTGCTGGAGCTGTTCCATGAGGCCCTGCCAGTTGAGTCCTGATGCCCGCATGTGTGGGTCTCCTTCTTGCCGGCCACGACGGTACGCGGCGCTCTGGATGGCTTTGCTGACCCCCGAAGCATACACGCCCCGCCCGACTCGCATAGACAACCTGAGAGGGCAAAGGAGGGTGCTCCGGGTAGGTCTGGATGCTCAAACCGTCCACCGTTCTAGCCGGGCCGTGAGGTCAGCGTCAACCCCACCGGGCTGCCGCCTTTTTCAGCGACAGACACGCGCTGCAGGGGAAGCGGTTCCAGTATCGGGATGCGTGCAGGAGGGCAGGCGAACCTGGCGATTGCCAGGCGACGGGGAGGAGCGGCCGTCCACCGGATCAGGACGGGGCCACGCGAACCTGACTGGAGATCGGATCGGGCCGATGCGGGAAACTCGGGCAGGCCTGGGCGATACCCTCCACTCCGTTCAGGGAGACCGTGTGGGGGTTCAGAGGGACAGGCACGGATCCATCAAGCGCGGTGATGACAGGCATAGGTTGAGCGCAGGTTGAAGGCGCCGCCTTTACCGGGCGCGTTCGATCTCCTTATGAGCCAGCCGTTCCAGCCCCTCGCGGGCCTCGGAGGGCGGGAAGACCCCCAGGGCGGCGGCAGCCAGCGCGGCGCGGCGGCGGATTTCCTCACGGGTGCGCGTAAAGGCGCCGCCCTGCACGGCCAGCTCACGCACGCGGGCGACGTCGCCGTCCTGGGCGGCGCGGCGCTCCAGCACGGCGCGCACCTCGGCGCCGTGCGGGCCGTCCAGCAGGTAGAGCAGCGGCAGGGTTGCCTTGCCCTCGCGCAGATCGCCGCCCACGGGCTTGCCGATGAGCGCCTCCTCGCCGGCCAGGTCGAGCAGGTCGTCCTGCATCTGGAAGGCCAGGCCGTATTCCAGGCCGAAGGTCGCCAGGGCCTGGGCCTGTTCGGGCCGGGCACCCAGCAGCAGCGCCGGGCTGCGGGCGGCCAGTTCGGTCAGGGCGGCCGTCTTGCCGTGGATCACGCTCAGGTAGTGCTCCAGCGAGTAGTCCTGATAGGCCGCGACCTGAAACTGCAGCACCTCGCCCTCGCAGATCACCGAGGCGGTCTCGCCGAAGGCGCGGGTCAGGGGCGCGCTGCCCGGCATCTGCGAGAGCAGCATCAGCAGCCGCGAGAGCATGAAGTCGCCGCTCATCACGCTGACCACGTTGCCAAACCGCCGGAAGGCCGCCTGATGCCCGCGCCGGGTGTCGGCGTCGTCGATCAGGTCGTCGTGCAGCAGTGAGGCCGAGTGCAGCAGCTCCACGCACACGCCGACGTCCTGCACATACTTCCAGTCCGGCCCGCCGGGCGAGGCGCCCAGCAGCTGCGCCGACAGGAAGGTGATCAGCGGCCGGGTGCGCTTGCCGCCGGCCGCGACCAGATCCTCTCCGATCAGTTCGATGAATTCCACCTTCGAACGCAGCACCTCGCGCAGCCGCGCCTCGAAGGCGGCGTCCGGCACGCTGAGAGCTGCCCTGGCGGTCATGTCCGCAGTATAGGGAGCGCCTGGCAGGCAAACGTACCTGTGGAGCGCCCGGACGTCCCTCTTCCCCCGACGAGGCCCCCAAAGGCAAAAGAACGCTCAGCGTCCGGCGCGTTTGTCCCTCCCCGCCCGGGGGCCCGACATGCTAAACATCTAGGGTATGGAAAGCGTCGTTGCCCTCTTCCGCGAGCCCTCGCAGGCCCAGACTGCTCTGGAGGCCCTGAAATCACGCGGGTTCGAACGCGATCACCTGGGCTTCGCCCTGTCGGATGTGGTGGCCGAGGACACCATCGCGCAGGCGACCGGCGTGAGCCCCGAGGCGGGCGCTCCCGGCGGCTCGGGCAGCGTGATCAAGGGCGCCCTGGTGGGCATCGCCGCCGGCCTGGTGCTGACCGTGCCGATCTGGTTCCTGCTGTGGATCATTCCGGCCACCAACTCGCTGCACGTGGGCGGGCTGTACGGCATGTTGTTCGGGGTCATCGGCGGCGGGGCGCTGGGCGGGCTCTTCGGCGCGCTGGCCGGCAGCGACCACGGCGACTACGTGAAACTGCTGCGCGCCATGGGCGTGCCGGCCTCGCAGGCCGAGCGCTTCCAGGCGGCCCTGCGTAGCGGCCACACCCTGGTCATCGCCCGCGATCCCAGCGGCGCCCGCGGCGACGAGGCCCTGAGCCTGATGAAACGCCACGGCGCGGTCAGGCTGGACGACGTGCAGGGGGGCGGGCGCCTGAGCAGCGAGCGCAGCGGCCAGAACGGGCACTGAGCAGACAATTGCGGGAAGAGTGGCGCCGGATACTCCCCGGCGCTCCTTTTTTTGGGTCATGAGCTGTACGCAAGCGTCAGCACAGTAGTCATCCTGAACACAGAGAGGGATTTGAGCAGCGACCGACGCGGCCAGGGCGGAGGCATCACCTCCGATCGGAGGACGCTCCCCGAAGGCGCAGCGTCGGTGTAGCGGCCTTCCTAGCCACAATCCCCTAAATCCCTACACTCCACCCGGAATTAAGCGCTAGACTGGCCCCATGTGGGTCTCTACCAAAGCCCAGTACGGCCTGCGCGCCCTGATCGAGATCGGGCGTGAGGGCGGCGCTGCCGTGCCGCTCAAGGACGTGTCCGAGAGGCAAGGCATCAGCCAGCACTATCTGGAGCAGATCGCCAGCAACCTGCGCCGCGCCGGCTTCATCCGCAGCGTGCGGGGCGCCCACGGGGGCTACCGGCTGGCCCGCCCGGCCACCGAGATCAACGCCTATGACGTGGTGACGGCGATGGAAGGCTCGATCGCTCCGGTGTCCTGCGTCGAGGACGACCACGCCTGCGACCATCAGAACGTGTGTGGCACCCAGGATCTGTGGTTCCGGGTCGACGCGGCCCTGCGCGGCGTGCTGGGCGGCACCACCCTGCAGGATCTGATCGAGGAGAGCGAGCGGGCCCAGCACGCCCGACTGGTGCAGCTGGAGCCGACCTTCCTGGCGCCGGCCCGCTGACCCGTCGCTGCTCCCCCCATTTGCCCGATTGTCAGGCCGCCTCCGGCCTGTTATGAAGGATCAATGAACAATTCACGCGCGATGCTGCAGACCATGATCACGCTGGCGAGCGCCAGCCTGGGCCTCGTGGCGGCCCTGGCCTGGAACGAGGCGATCAAGACCACCCTGAAGGTGCTGTTCAATACCGGCGAGAGTCTGGCGGGGCTCTACACCTACGCCGTCCTGGCGACCGTCCTGGCCATCGTGGTGCTGGTGGCCCTGGCCCGCGCCTCCGCCCGCATCGGCGGAGAGGCCGCCATCAGCCGCGAGGCCGAGGGCTGAGCCCCCGGGTTCTGAGCCACAGCCTCATAACCCCCAGAGCGCCCTATCCTGGGCATTGATGTACCGCCGCCTCGCCCGACCCCTGCTCTTCCGCCTCGACGCCGAGGACGCCCACCACCTGACGATCAGGGCGCTTGAAGCCGCCTCGCGCGTGCCCGCCTGGCCCGCCCTGGCCCGGCGCCTGAGCGCGCCGACCGACGCCCGGCTCTCGCAGACCCTGTGGGGGCAGTCCTTCGCCTCGCCCGTGGGGCTGGCGGCGGGGCTGGACAAGAACGGCGTGGCGGTGCCGGCCTTCGCCGCGCTGGGCTTCGGCTTTCTGGAGGTCGGTACGGTCACGCCGCTGCCCCAGAGCGGCAACGACCGGCCCCGGCTGTTCCGCCTGCCCAGCGATCAGGCGCTGATCAACCGCATGGGCTTCAACAACGAGGGCGCCGCCGCCCTGCACGCCCGGCTGGCGGCCCTGCGGACGCGAGACGTGCCGGTGTGGGTGAACATCGGCCGGAACAAGGCCACAGGGAACGACGAGGCCACCCTGGACTACCTGAAGTGCGTGCGGGCCCTGCAGGGCGTGGCCGACGCCTTCGTGGTCAACGTGAGCAGCCCGAACACGCCGGGGCTGCGCGCCCTCCAGGCCGCCGACGAGCTGGGGGCCCTGGTGCGCGCGGTGGTGCAGGAGGTTGAGGCGGGCCGGGTGGCGGCCCTGCGCGCCCCGCCTGTCCTCGTGAAACTGGCCCCGGATCTGCACCCCGCCGACTTCGAGGCCAGCGTAGGGGCCACCCTGGAGGCTGGAGCCCAGGGCCTGATCCTCTCCAACACCACCCTGAGCCGCGAGGGGCTGGGCCACCCCCACCGGGAGCAGGCGGGCGGCCTGAGCGGGCAGCCGCTGACCCTGCGCTCGACGGGGCTCGTGCGGGACGCCTACCGCCTGACCCGTGGGCGCGTGCCGATTGTCGGCGTGGGCGGCGTGTTCACGCCGGAGAACGTGTACGCCAAGCTGCGCGCCGGGGCGAATCTGGTCGAGGTCTACACCGCGCTGGTGTACGGCGGCCCCGGTCTGGTGCGCGGACTCAACCGGGGCCTGAGCCGGATGCTGGAGCGCGACGGCGTGCGGAACATTGCGGAACTCATAGGGACGGACGGCTAGGCCGCGCGCCTCCCCTGCTAGCCTGACCTCCATGAAGATTCTGGTGGTCGGTGGAGCGGGGTATATCGGGTCGCACACGGTGCGTCAACTTGGGGCGGCGGGACATGAGGTCGTGGTGCTGGACAACCTCAGCAGCGGGCACGCCGAGGCGCTGCCGGCGGGCGTGGAACTCGTCCGGGCCGACCTGCTGGACGCCGGGGCCGTGAAGACCGCGCTCCAGGCCCATCAGCCCGAGGCCGTGATCCACTTTGCCGCGCTGATCGAGGTGGGCGAGAGTATGCGCGCGCCGGGGCGTTACTACCGCAACAACGTGGTGGGCAGCCTGAACCTGCTGCAGGCCATCGTGGAGACCCGCAAGATTCCGCTGGTGTTCTCCAGCACGGCCGCCGTGTACGGCACCACCGACGCCGTGCCCATCCCCGAGGACGCGCCCATGCAGCCCGAGAGCGTGTACGGCGAGACCAAGCTGATGACCGAGCGCATGATCCACGCCTTCCACGTGGCGCACGGCCTGCCGTATACCATCCTGCGGTACTTCAACGTGTGCGGCGCCTCTCCTGTCGGCGATATCGGCGAGGCCCACGCAGGCCAGACCCACCTGATCGAGCTGGCCTGCCTGACCGCCCTGGGCGTGCGCGAGAAGATGATGATCTACGGCGAGGACTACCCTACCCCCGACGGCACCTGTATCCGCGACTACGTACATGTGCAGGATCTGGCCGACGCGCATGTGCTGGCCCTCGAGGCGCTGCAGGCCGGCAGACACGACGCCGCGACCTACAACGTGGGCCTGGGCCACGGCTTTTCCGTGAAGGAGGTGCTGGACGCCGTGGACACCGTGGTCGGCACGCCCCTGAGGCGCGAGGTGGGCGACCGCCGCGCCGGCGACCCGCCCCGCCTGGTGGCCGACGCCTCGCGCATCGTGCAGGATCTGGGCTTCTCCCCGAAGTTCACCGACCTGAAGGAGATCGTGCAGACCGCCTGGAACTGGCACCGGGGGCACCCGGACGGCTTCAGGAAAGAGCGTGTTTGAGTTCCACGGCTGGTTCAATATTCGGGAGTCCCCTCAATGGCCTGGAGAAAATAGTAGGGAAAACGAGATCTTCGGTGGCCTCGAACGGTTGACTGGTGGATTCCAGTGGACAGTGAACAACTCATCACATCACGTTCAATCCGATCAAAACGCTGTGCTAGACATCGGTTATATGAATGGTTCATGTTTTATACACTTACGCGGTCACAAAAACCACCGATCTTCATATTGGGATGACATTCAAACCCTTTTGGAGTGGATTTGCCGTGAGGCCCCTGGCTCGTTTGGCCTACTTTATTGGCGAGATGACGAGGGTGACCCGCCTGCTGAGGCAAATAACTTTCAGGTCATAGTGATGGCCCGTGGGGAGTTAACGACACGTTTTGACCCCTTCCTGTCTCCAACTATTCCTACAATCGAAGACGAATGGGACGGCATTTCGTGAGTGAACTACTTTCCATCTCCTGCTGAGCAGACTGATCTATCCTCACGCCATGCCCATCTCCGCCCTGCTCTTCGACGCCCAAGGTCAGGACTCCGAGATCGACCTCGGCGGCGGTCTGCCGGCCCTGGACAAGCATCAGCTGCTGTGGATCGATATCCAGGGCGAACCCGGGGCGCCGGTCGAGACGCTGCTGCGGGCGCTGCCGCTCGACGAGCGCACCTGTTCGGCCCTGCTGTCTCCGGGAGGCCGGCCGTCGCTGCACCGCCACGACTCCGGCGTCCACCTGCGGATCAGCGCGGTCGAGAAGGGGCTGCACCACTACCGCCCGGTCGCCGTGCAGATCGCCGTCAGCGAGAACATCGTCTGCACCGCGCACGAGGAGCCGGTCAGTTTCCTTACCGCCTTCCGCGGCCGGCTGGAGACCGACACCCAGCTGGGCCGGCTCGACTCGGCCGCCTTCCTGGCCGTGCTGCTGACCGAGCACATCGAGGGCTACGTCCTGCAGCTCGCGCCGCTGGAAGACAACATCGACCGGCTGGACGAGCGCATCCTGAGCGAGAAGCGGCGCGAGCGTCAGCACCTGGAGACCCTGGTGGGCCTGCGCCGGCGCGTGAGCGAGCTGCGCCGCCTGCTGGGCGCCCACCGGCCGGTCTACGTCGGGCTGGCGAGCCCGGATTTCCTGATCTTCCAGGATGACCAGCCCGAAGCCATGCTGACCCGGTTGCTGCGGCAGTTCGAGCAGACCCAGGAGGCGGTCGGCCAGACCCGCGAAACCGTGCTGGGCACCTTCGACCTGCTGATGAGCAGCACCGGGCAGCGCACCAACGACGTCATGCGCGCCCTGACGGTGGTGACCGTCACGCTGGGGATCATCGCGGCCGTGGCGGGCGTGATGGGCATGAACTTCCAGGCCGACATCTTCAAGGCCGGCAACACCGGCTTCCGCGACGTGCTGCTGTTCAGCGCGGGCCTGAGCGTGCTCGTGGTGGCGCTGGGGCGCTGGCGCGGCTGGCTGTAGGCGGACTGGAGACGGACGCGCCTCCGGTGCAGATCGTCCAAGTCCGTGACCTCGCTCAAGCGCGGCGAGGGGCACCAGATCCGGGGGGGAAGGGGCCTGAGCCACGCCCGCACCCCGGCCGGGAACGACAGCGAAAAACCCCGCCGGAGCGGGGCCGAGCGCCTGTGTGGTGCGAGGAAAGGGACTTGAACCCTCACTCCCTACGGGAACCAGATCCTAAGTCTGGTGCGTCTACCAGTTCCGCCATCCCCGCACAGTCAAAGAAAACCCCGGCCCGGCAGGTGCGCCAGAACCGGGGGGATGGGGTGGATTAGGGGACTTGAACCCCCGGCCTCCGCTTCCACAGAGCGGCGCTCTAACCAACTGAGCTAAACCCACCACGCGCCTTCTCAGGCCCACACATCCTAGACGCGGGCGGGCAGGGTGTCAATCCGCCGGACATGAAGCTGCCCTCAGCGAAGTGGGCAGCACCGTGGGCAGCCAGCCACCATGCCTCCCCCGCCGGCCCCCTATGACGACATTCACCCGCGCCGCGGCCCCGAGCGGCGTAGGCTGTGCACACATGGATTTCCAGCTGCCCGAAGACCTGCGCGAGGTGCAGGCCACCATCCGTGACTTCATGCTCAGCCGCGTGGAGGCCCGCGCCCACGAGATCGAGGAGACCAACCGGGTGCCGCCCGAACTGCTCAGCGAGGCCGCCGGGCTGGGCCTCTTCGGCCTGAGCATCCCCGAGGAGTACGGCGGCGTGGGCCTGAGCACCCTGGGCCGCTGCGCCGCCTACGAGGCGCTGGGCATGGGCCACATGGGCTTCGGCGGCGTGATCTCGGCCCACGCCAGCATCGGCACGTCGGGCCTGGTGAGGCTGGGCACCGAGGAGCAGAAACGCCGCTTCCTGCCGCGCATGGCGAGCGGCGAGTGCGTGGCGGGCTTCGCCATCACCGAGCCCTCCAGCGGCTCGGACGCCGCGAACATCCGCACGCGGGCCGAGAAGAGGGGCGACGTGTACGTGCTGACCGGCACCAAGCACTACATCTCGAACGCGCCGATCGCGGGGCTGCTCACGGTGATCGCCGTCACCGACGCCAGCAGAGGGACGAAGGGCATGAGCGCCTTTCTGGTCGAGCCGCAGAGCACGCCCGGAGTCAGCATCGGCAAGATCGACGAGAAGATGGGCCAGAAGGGGTCGCTCAGCGCCGAGGTGATCTTCGACGGCGCCGAGGTTCCGGCCGCCAACCTGCTGGGCCCGGAGCACCTGGGCTACCGCGAGGCGCTGGGCATCCTGACCAACGGCCGGGTGGGCATCGCGGCCCGCAGCACCGGGGCCATGCAGCGGCTGCTGGAACTGAGCGTGGCCCACGCCAAGGCGCGCGAGCAGTTCGGGCAGCCCATCGCCGAGTTCCAGGCGGTGCAGTTCATGCTGGCCGAGATGGAGATCGCGATCCAGACCAGCCGCGTGCTGTGGCAGAAGGTCGCCTGGATGGTCGACGGGGGCCAGGACGTGCGCCGCATGGCGAGCGTGGCCAAGTACCACGCCACCGAGATGCTCTCGCAGGTGGCCGACAAGGCCGTGCAGGTGCACGGCGGCATGGGCTACATGAAGGACTCGCCCGTGGAGCGCTACTACCGCGACCAGCGCCTGCTGCGGATCTACGAGGGCACCTCCGAGATTCAGAAACTGATCATCGCGCGGGACTTGCTGGCGTAGGGATGGGCCGATTGGCCGATGCTGAGCGCGGATGGCCGCCGCTACCCTGACCCATGCGTGAAATTGCCCGTTATTACGAGAAGGATCGGGAACACGACCGACTGACCCGCGGCCTGGGCCAGGTCGAGTTCGTCCGCACGCTGGACGTATTGACGCGGGTGCTGCCGCCGGACGGGACGCTGCTGGATATCGGCGGCGGGGCAGGGATCTATGCGCGCGAGCTGCTGGGACGCGGTTACAGGGTTCATCTGCTGGACGCCATGCCCGGTCATGTGGAGCGGGCGCGGAGGGACGAAACCCTAGCGTCCCTCGCCTCGCTGACTCTGGGCGACGCCCGCGCGCTGCCCTACCCGGACGCGGGCGCCGACGCCGCATTGCTGCTGGGGCCGCTCTATCACCTTCCAGAGGCCGCCGACCGGGCCACCGCGCTGGCTGAGGCGCGGCGCGTCCTGCGGCCCGGCGGCCTCGTCTGCGCCGCCGCCATTCCCCGGGCGGCGGCCATCTGCGGTGACTTTACGCGCGGCCTGAACGACGAGGACTACGGCCGCCCCATCCGTGAGGAAGCCTACCAGAGCGGTCGATACCACAACCCGCAGGCCCGGCCCGGCTACTTCACCACCGCGTATTTCCACGACCCGGCCGAACTGCGCGCCGAACTGGAGGCCGCGGGCTTCGCCAGGGTCGTTCTGTACGCCCTGGAAGGTTCAGCGAACCTGCTGCGCGACCCCGAGGCGGTGATGGCCGACTCGGTGGCGCGGGATGGCCTGCTGGCCGCCCTGCGCCTGACCGAGCTGGACGAGACCCTGCTGAGCATCAGCGCGCATGTGCTGGCCGTGGGCCGGGCATGACCGAGACCCCCCACTCCCGCGAGTGGTACGCCCACCTGGCCCGCGAGCTGGGCGGCTATCGTCACCCCTGGAGGCGCGTGCTGGACGGCCCCGACCCGGAACTGAGCTTCGACGCCCTGCTCATGGAGCACCTGAGCCCAACGTCACGTGTACTGGAGGCTGGCTGCGGGCATGGCCCGGACGCGGCGCGCTTCGGGAGCCGGTGTGCGCGCTGGGCCGCCTACGACCGCTCGCCCGAACTGTTGGCACTGGCGCGCCAGAATGCTCCGCACGCCGAATTTGCGGAGTGGGACGGCAAGAGCGAGGTGCCCCTGGCCCTGCGTGGCCCCTTCGACCTGATCGTCTCGCGGCGAGGGCCGACGGGAGTGATCGACCACCTGCCAGCCGTTGCCGCGCCTGGAGCGCACTTCCTGTACGTCGGGCCGACGTTGGACGTACCCCAGGTGCCCCAGCGCCTGGGCAGGATCGGCTGGGACATCCTGGGGGAGTGGCGGGCATCGGTGCGGGCCTGGGCCCCAACCTGGGAGGACTGGCAGCTTCGCTGCGAATTCATGGGTGAGGTCGCGCGATCAGAGGACTGGGATGCCGGGGCCACGAGTCGCGGCCTCCCCTACCGTGAGGAACGCTCTGTGGTGCTGGCCGGCCCGCCATAGCTCGCCCCCGCGAAGTACAGCCCGTGTGCGGGCACGTTCGCGCCCGCCTGGGCCCGGCTGCGGCTGGCCAGGATCTCGGCCACCTCGCCGGGTGCCAGTCTCCCCTGCCCGACCAGCAGCAGCGTGCCCACCAGCCCGCGCACCATGTGGCGCAGGAAACTCTCGCCGTGTACGTGGATCTCCCAGATGTGCGGGCCGGGCACGATCTCCAGCGCTCGCAGTTCCCGCACCGTCTGGCGCTCCTCCTGGGTGGCGAAGGCGGCGAAGTCGTGCGTGCCGGTCAGGTGGGCGGCGGCGGCGCTCATGGCCTGAGCGTCCAGGGGTTGCGGCACATGCAGGGCGCGGCCCGCCCACAGCGGATGCCGCTGCGGCGAGGCCAGCAGGCGGTACACGTAGCGGCGTTCGGTGCAGGAGAAGCGGGCATGGAAGCCGGGGGGCGCCTCGGCGGCGGCCAGGACGGCCACGCTGGGCGGCAGCCAGGCGTTCAGGGCGCGGGCGAGCTTGCCCGGCGGCACCCCGAAATCTTCGGACACATCCACGTGCGCGGGCATGTCCTCGGCGTGGACTCCGGCGTCGGTGCGGCCGGCGGCGACTGCGCGGAAGGAACCGGCCCCCAGGCGGGCGCAGGCGGAGAGCAGCGTGTCCTGCACGCTGGACGCGGCCGGCTGGGACTGCCAGCCGGCGTAGGGGGCGCCGTCCCAGGCCAGGCGCAGCCGCAGTCGCCGGAAGCCCGCCGGGGGCTGGTACTGTGCCCGGGACTCCGGCTGATCCTGCGGCGGTTCGGCGCTCACCCCGACAGCGTAGCGCAGCCGTGCCGGACGGGCTTTCTCATGGAAATGCCAGCTGACCCGCTATGATCTGGCGTGTGAACCGTCATCTTCCGGCGTTGCTGGCCGCCGCCCTGCTCTGGAGCGGCGCGCAGGCCGGATCGTCCTACCGGGTGCAGCGGGGCGACACGCTGAGTGAGATCGCCGCGCGCTCCGGCGTGAGCATGGCCGAGCTGCGCGCCGTCAACGCCCGCCTGAGGGGCAGCGCACAGGTGCAGGCCGGCTGGGTGCTGGCGATCCCCGACCGCCGCCTGCCGGCCTCGACCCACCGGGTCACCGAGGGCCAGAACCTGACCGTGATCGCCCGCAAATACGGCCTGACCCTGAGCCAGCTCGTCAGGGCCAACCCCCGCTACCAGGGGGGCAAACCCGTGTGGGCCGGCGCCGTGCTGACCATTCCCGCCCGCACCGCCCACGCCGGCGGCTCGGCCCCCGCCCGCGGCGGCATGAGCGTCCGCGCCGCCAGCACCTCCAGTCCGGCCCGCAGCGCGGCCTCCGGGGGACGCTGGCTGTGGCCGCTGCCGGGCCACCAGACCATCAGCAGCGGCTTCGGCGAGCGCGAGCTGGGCGGCGAGACCGAGGTTCACTACGGCATCGACATCGTGGCCCCGACGGGCACGCTGGTGCGCGCCGCGCGCTCGGGCCGCGTGCTGGAGTCGCGCCCCGACTACGACCGGGGCTGGGGCTGGACGGTCGTGGTCGAGCATCCGGACGGCTGGATTACCCGCTACGCCCACCTGAGCGTCAATCTGGCGAAACAGGGCGAACTGGTGGTGCGCGGGCAGGGCATCGGCCGGGTCGGCAACACCGGGCGCAGCACCGGCCCACACCTGCATTTCGGCACCTACCTGCGCTGGAGCCCGCGCGACCCGCTCAGCCTGTACGACTGAGCGCCGCGACTCCTCCCCGGCCCTTTGACTCGTGCGGGCCACCGGGCGCACTGTGGACACCTATGGCCAGCCATGTGCATTACGCCGAAGCGCGGGGCGACAGCGCCCTGGCGACCCTGCGGGAGTTTCTCGACGCTCTGGGCACCCAGCCCGGCCTGCTGAGCGCTGAACTGCTCTCCAGCCCCGATCAGCCGGGCCTGTATCTGGTCATGAGCCGCTGGGACACGCCCATCCCTCCCCTGACCCTCCCGGACGGCGTGCGGGCCTGGGCCTTCGAGACCCTGGAGGAGCGTCACCCGGCGCGCTGACCCCAGCCCAGACCACCCCCCTTGCTTTCCGATGCCCATAGGCTTACGATGTCTATACCTCGACAAGCGATGTCGCTCCACTCAGGCGACGGCGAAGGAACGCGTATGGACGCTCAACAGCTCAAAGGCCACCTCGACCTCCTGCTCCTCGCCACGCTGGAACACGGCCCGCGCTACGGCGGCCAGATCATCGCGGACGTGCAGGCCAGCACAGGCGGCTATTTCAGCCTGCGCGAGGGCACCCTGTACCCCGCCCTGCACCGGCTGGAGAAGGCCGGCTGGATCAGCGGCGAGTTCCAGGTGCTGCCCCGCGGCGGCAGTCCGGTCAAGGTCTACACCCTGACCCCCAGCGGCCACAGCGAACTGCGTGAGCAGCGCCAGCGCTACGAGCGCTTCAGCGGCGCCGTGCGCGGCGTGATCGGCGGCGGCGCATGAACGCGGTCGAGCGCTACCTGCGGCGCGCCACGCACGGCCTGTGGGGTCAGAAGAAACGCGACGCCCTGACCGAACTGCGCGGCGCCGTGGAAGACAAGGTGTACCGCCACCAGCTCTCGGGATTGAGTGAGGGCGAGGCCGTCACGGCGGCGCTGCGTGACCTGGGGAGTCCGGCGGTGATCGCGCGGGAGCTGGGGCGGGTGCATACGGTGCCCAGCCTGCTGCGCGCCACGCTCCTGGCGGGCATGACCGGCCTGCTGGGCATTCAGGCAGCGGCGCAACTGCCGACGATCCAGGCGGCGCCAGTGCCCGTGGGACAGCTCTGCACCTTCGATGAATCGGCCCTGGCACGGTTTTTTCCCGAGGATCAGCTGAGGATACGCGAGCGGATCAAGGCGGCCGGCGGGCGCGAGCAGTACGAGGCGGCCTGCCGGGTCAGGCAACCGGACACCGGGCTGAACAGCCTGTTGCGCCTGAGCGACCTGATTGCTGCCCTGCGGATGGCCCAAGTCGAGGCCCGGACGATTCCGGGCACTGAGGCCTTTGTGCAACTCAAGGTGCCAGGCGAGGACTGGCAGGGGCTGAACCTCAACGAGGCAGTTCACTTTCTGCCCACTGGGCCAGGAACTGCGGCGAAGCCAGGGAGCCGCACGGAGCCCTACGTCTACGCGGAGAATCTCATTAGCCAACTGCTCTACAGCTTCAAGGGGCCGCTCCGGCTGAGCGGGGTGGTGAATCCCACGCTGCACATCGGCCCGGCCCAGATGCAGGTGGGCACCACGCAGCGGCCGGTGCGGGCCACCAACCTGTACCAGTGGGCCGTGTACGAGGAGGTCACCAGACTGATGCGCCTGGACTCGCCCGCCTCCGCTCCTGCACCCCGACTGGGTCTGTCGCCCGACGATGGCCCCCATGCCGGATACAGTCAGCTCAAGGTGAACGCCCAGGACGGGGCCGTGTACGCTCTGGTCGGCAGCATGAACGGTGAGATCGGGCTGGCCGTGCGGGCTGTCCGGGCCGGACGACTGGAACTGCCCTGCGACTGCCGATCCACACCGTTCACGCAGACGGACAGCCTGAAGACCCTGCTCGCCCAGGCGCGGCGCGGTCAGTCGGCGCTGATGGTCTTCGCGCTGGACGCCTCCGACCTGCGCCACCTCCAGCTCACGCCCGTGCCCACCGCGCAGCTTCAGCTGGTCAGCGCTCCTTAGGACACGGCCGCACATGGGGACACGAACAGCGGGCCGGCCTGACAAGATGGGGCACGCCCTCCCCACACCTCCCACCCGACAGGAGCCCCATGCGCCCGTGGTTGATCCTCGCCCTTCTGGGCCTTCCCGCCCCAGCCCTCGCGCAGAGTCCGGCGTTGCCGGATCCGGCCGCCTGCGCCCGCCTGATCGCCCCCCAGACCCGGCTCATGAGCCCGGAGCTGACCCTGGCCGTGCGGGCCACCACCCAGAGCTATGCTGGGCAGGTTCAGGGGATCTATCGGCGGATGGCGCTGCGCCCGCTCACCCCAGCCGAGGTTCGTGAGCTGCAGCCGCTGGAACGTGAACTCACCGGCTATGTGGATCGTCTGCTGGGCACCTGGGGCTGGCCGGCCGATCCGGCCGGCCGCGCTGCCGTGGGCCAACTGCTCCTTACACCGACGCTGAAATGGTGCGCCGGGCCGCTCGCCCTGAGCGCCGCCACCACTCCGGCCGAGCGCCAGCAGGCGGCTGGCCTGATCGACCAGGGCCTGACTGGGCTGGGAGGGAAGCAGCGCTACGGCACGGCCTTCTCGGTTCGGCGCGGCCGGGTCACGCCACTGCCCATTGAGGACGCGGCGGGGGTCGATGCCCGCCGCGCCGGGCTGGGCCTGCCCCCTCTGGCCGAGGAGCTGACCCGCGTCCAGGCGCAGCAGCCGCCCCCCAAGGCGCCCCCCGGTCTCAGGCGCCCGGTGGTGGTGCGGCCGGTCTGCCAGCCGTTCACCACCCCCGCCGCGCTGAACACGCCGCTGACCGCCGCGCAGATCGGTTCTCTGGCGAATGAGGCGGCCCGGCTGGTCGAGCAGGATCAGGCGAGCCGGACGGGGCAACCCGGCGCGCGGAGCATGTCGGAGGTGGACAGGGAATCGACCCTCTGGCTCAAGGAAGTGCTCCGGCAACGCGGATGGCCCAGCGCCAACCGCAGCGACCCTGAGCTGGCCTTCGATGCCTGGCTGCTCGCCCAGCACGCCGATCTGCGGCCCTCGCTGCAGGCCTGCGTGCTCGATCTGCTGGCGCAGCAGCGGAGCACGCCCGCCGAGGCCCGGAATCTCGCCTACCTGACCGACCGGGTGCGGCTGGCACAGGGACAGCCCCAGGTCTACGGCACGCAGGTCATGTACGACGACGTGCAGGGCAAGGCGTCGCCGCGAATGCTGGACGATCCGGCCGGAGTGAACGCGCGCCGGGCGAACGTCGGCCTGGAACCCATCGAGGAGTACCTGAAGGGATTCGAGAGGCCGCGACCGTGAAGTCGGGGGTGACGCGCGCCGGGCTATTGGCGCTGGCGCTGGGCGGGGTCGCCTGGGCCGGCGGAGGGGGGCCGCGCCCGCTGGTGCCGGACTTCTCCAGAGCTGGTGATTTCAGTCGAGACTGCGATGTCCAGCCCTCCGGGGCCCAGGGCTGCCGCCTGCGGGCGCCGCTGCCCCCGGTGACGGCCCTCAAGGTGGGCGAGTGGCGCGTGGTGCCGGGGCCGGGTCAGGTCTCCGTGGTGTACCGCGCACCGGCCGGCATCACGCAGGCATCTGTGTGCTGCGGGCTGCAGCTGCCCCTCTCGCCCATACCCGGCACCGACCTGTGGGGCGTGACGGCGCGGGTGGCCGAGGTGCAACAGCTCGCCATGACCATCGGGGTCTTCCGGGACGGGCAGTTCGGGCAGGATCTCCAGACCTGGCGCGGGGCCCAGGCGCCGCCGGCCCTGAAGGCCGTGCCCACCGGACAGCTCCTGGGCCGGGTACAGACCTTTGGACTGGAGTCGGGACTCCCGCTGATCGGCACCCGGCAGCTCTCGGTCTACACGCCGCCCGGCTGGAGCGCCGCCGAGCCGTTGCCCGTGGTCTACCTGGCCGACGGCGCCGCGCCCGGCATGGCCACCACCCTGGAGCCCCTGATCCAGAGTGGGCGAGCGCCCAGGGTCGTGCTGGTCGGCATCGAGAGCGCCCCCTCCGCCCTGACCGGTCAGGCCTACGACCCGGCCCAGGATCGCCGCGCGCAGGAATATCTGGATGGCTACACCGGCGGTGAGGCCGCCTTCAGGGCCCACGAGCGCTTTCTGCTGGACACCGTCCTGCCGGAGATCGAGCGACGCTTCGGTGTGCGGGGCACGGCCCAGGGGCGGGTGGTGGGCGGCTTCTCGAACGGCGGGGCGTGGGCGATCAGTATGGCGGCGCGGCATCCGGACACCTTCCGGGGCGTGATCGCGCTCAGTCCGTCGAACCTGCCCGGAGCGCAGGGGCTGCCGCACCCGCAGGCCCGGGTGTTCACCTCGGGCGGCACGCTGGAGCCCGGTTTTCTGGAGGCTTCGCGCACCTATGCGGCCAGCATCCGGGCACGCGGCGGCGCGGTGCGGCAGGTGGGGCGCGTGGGCGGCCACGACGGGCTCATCTGGCAGGAGGAATTTCCCGGCGCGGTGGCCTTCGTGCTGGCGAGCGAGGAGAGAAGATGAAGCTATGGATGATGGGCACGCTGGCGCTGTGTTCTGCCGCTCTGGCCGGCGGCGCTCAGCGCACAGCCACGACCTTCCAGTTCGCGGGCAGCGGCTGCCGCCCCGCGCTGGGACAGATCACGGTGGGCGTCCAGCCAGACGCGGCGGCGTCACGGCGCATGGCCTAGCTCTTCGCGGCCGACCAGGCGGCCCGCCAGGTGGACATGAGCGCAATCGACTGGAGCACCGTGGCGCGCGAGGACGAGGCCCGGCGCGCCCAGACCCTGACGCTGCTGCGGGCGGGCCGCCTGACCACCCCGACCGATCTGGTGGGCGCCGCCTTCCTGTTCCAGCACGGCAACTGCCCACAGCATTACCGGCTGGCGAACCTGCTCTCGGCGCAGGCCATCGCCCGTGGCGACGAGCGGGCGCGTTGGCTATACGCCGCCACCTACGACCGCTGGCAGCGCAGCCTGGGCCAGCCGCAGAAGTACGGCACGCAGTACGTCAGCGTGGGCGAGGGCTGCCAGTTCCAGCTTGAACCCTACGACCCGGCCACCACCGACCGGGAGCGCGCCCGATACGACGTGCCGCCTATTGCTCAGGCACTGGCGCAGGCCGACGAGATCAACGCCGAGTGCGAGAAGAATCAGGCGCCCTGACCGGGACGGCGGGCCGGATCATCCGGAATCCGAAAATATCCGTTCCAGAATGGACATTGTCCGAGCGGAGCGGGTGCGACCTCCCACGGGTTCCGGGAATGGACGGACTCCGGATCAGAGCTGCGGGACGTAGCCGCCGACTTCCTCCAGCAGATCGCGGGCCGTCAGGTCGATCCGCACCGGCGTCACGCTGACGAAGCCGGCCTGCACGGCGCCGTAGTCGGTGCTCTCGTCCTGGGCGTCGGGGGCGCGGCTGACCCCGGCGACCCAGTGGTATTCGCGGCCCTCGGGGTCTTTGCGGGTCACGATGGAATCTTCCCAGCGGTGTTCGCCGACCCGGGTGACCCGCACGCCGCGCGCCGTCTCCCGGGGAAAGTTGACGTTCAGCAGCGTGCGGTGGGGCAGGCCGCGCTGCAGCACCTCGCGGGCCAGCCGAGCGGCGTACTGGGCGCCGGCCGCGAAATCGTACTCGCCGCTCTCCGAGGGCCGCTGGCTGAAGGCGATAGAGGGCACACCCAGCGCCAGCGCCTCGATGGCGGCGGCCACCGTGCCCGAGTGCGTCAGGTCGTCGCCCAGGTTGGGGCCGAGGTTGATGCCGCTGACCACCAGATCGGGCGCCCCCAGCAGATGCACGCCCAGCACCACGCAGTCGGCGGGCGTGCCGTCCACGCGGTAGGCGGGCACCTCGCCGAAGCCCGCGCTGGCGGTGTGCCGGAAGCGCAGCGGCCGGCGGATGGTGATGCCGTGCCCGACGGCCGACTGTTCCACGTCGGGGGCCACCACGGTCACGTCGGCGAAGTCGCTCATGGCCAGGCCCAGCGCCTTGATGCCGGGAGAAAAGATGCCGTCGTCGTTGGCGACGAGGATGCGGGGACGGGAGGGCGCTTGGGTCATGGGGTGAAGGGTAGCGCGCGGGGGTCAGCTCCTCTGCGACCTCTGACCCCGCCGCCTCTGGCCGACCGCCGGGCCAGGCAGCTGGATCAGACAGCCGGCCCTCAGCGCAGCGACAGCATCAGCACGTACAGCGCGCCGCCGACCGGCAGGGCCAGCGCCCAGCGGCGCAGCGGGCCGACACCGGTCTGTTCCAGCGAGGCCGCCGTCAGGATCGCCCCGGCATAGGCCAGTGCGCCGCGCAACAGGTCACCGCCGACCGCGAGGTACCCGGCCACACCGCACAGCGCCGCCAGACCCGCCAGCAGGACGATCACCGTGCCCCGGGGCAGCAGCGTCGGGTGGGGCCGGGGCAACGCACTTTTCATCTCCCCCGTTATGGGGGGTTGGCGGAGCCGATCCAAGCCCAGGTGCCCAGGGTGATGGAACGGTGAAGAGGCGGGGCGAGCGGCCACCTGCCCTGAAACTGAAGGCTGGGGTGGATTCAGCCACGACCGGCGCGGCCTGCAGACCGGTTATCCACACTGCCCTGTGGATAACTTCCCCCCACCGGCGGGCATCCGGCAGGGAGCGTTCACCGGGGAGGAATGTTCGTCCCAGAGGGAGTGCAGACGGCTTCTCCGGACGCTCCGTCCAGCATCCGCTTGAAGTTATCCACAGGCAGCGGGAGTTTTCCACAGCCCCTTCGCCGGCCGCATGTGGAAAACTCCCGCCACACGGACGGGAGTTCGGGAGGCGGCGCGGGGGTCTATTTGCCCAGGCCGGCCAGGCGCAGGTAGTAGGCGCTGCCCTTGTCGTTCGGGTCGAGGGCCACCGCCCGGCCGTAGGCCTCGGCCGCCCCGGTGAAGTTTTTGGCCTCGTAGCGCACGCGGCCCAGCCACGCCCAGGCTTTGGCGTAGTTCGGGTTCTGGGTGGCGGCGTCGAGGAAGCCCGCCTCGGCGCCCGGCTTGTCGCCGGCAGTGTATTTGGCGTAGGCCGCGCGGTAGGCGCGCACTGCCCCCAGGCCGTACTGCACGCCCTCCTGCGCCAGGGTCAGGTTGAACCGGTCGGCGGCGCTGGCTCCGGGCAGGGCCACGGCCCCCTGGAAGGCGGCCAGCGCGGCGGGGGCGTCGTTCAGTTCCAGCGCCAGACGGCCACCCTCACGCCACGCCTCGGTGAAGTTCGGGGCGCTGCGGGCGGCCTCCTGGAACCCGGCCAGGGCCTTGGGCTTGCGGCCCGCGTCGCGGTCGCCGTAGGCGCGGCTGAACGCGCGGGTGGCCGCCGGCCCGTAGCGGGACGCGCTCTGGGCCAGCCCACGGAAGTAGACCAGGGTCTTGTCGCCCGCCTTCTGGGCCAGGGCGCGGTCGTACAGCGCGCTCGCCTGGGCGTAGTTGCCAGCTTCCAGCGCCGTGCGTGCGGCCCAGGTCAGGCAGAGCAGGTTCTGCGGATCGAGTTCCAGGCAGGTCTTGAAGGCGGCCTCGGCTTGGCTGGGCTGGTTCAGGGTGTAGGCGGCGTAGCCCAGGTTGTACTGCGCGTTCGCGGCGGCCTTCGTGTCATCGCTGCCGGGCGTGGGGGCCTGCACCTTGAACAGGGCGTTCCAGGAGCGCTCGGCCTGGCGCCAGAAGCCGACCTCGGTGTAGATCTGGGCGCGCAGCCGCAGGTACTCGGCGTTCTGGGGCTGGGCACCCACGGCGGCCTCGGCGGCGGCGGCGGCCTGCTTCCAGAGCGTCTGGTCGATGTTCGCGCTGCCCTTGGGATAGGTCGCGCGGGCCTGTTCGGCCAGGGAGCGGGCCTGCGCCGCCAGCGAGGCGGGGGTGCCGGTGGGGGCTGGTGTGGCCGGCTGGGCGGCAGGCTGTGCAGCCGGTTGGGCCGGCGCCGCGTCCTGGGCTGCCGCCAGCGGTGCGGAAAGCAGGGCGAGGCTGAGCAGGGCTGTTCGGGCGGACGGGAACGTCAGATGCTTGGACATGGGGGAACCTCCGGGGACGCTGTTTCCCCTGACCCTAAGCGGGGGCAGTGCCGACAATATGAGAGCTTGCCGAAGGCCTGCCCGGAGCGGGGGGTGGGGTGGTGGGCGGCGTCCGGCCCTGACCACGCCGGCCACCCCGTCAGGCGTTCCGGTGGTCAGCCCGGCAGACGGCCCGGCAGATGGCACAGAAGACAGACTGTGTGGGCCGACGGTGGCCCCCCGGCCGGGTTTGGTAAAACAGGAGGCATTGTGAGCGACCCTGCCTCTCCCCGCGTGTATCCGCTGCGCCTGTACGGCGATCCCATCCTGCGCCGCAAGGCCAAGGCGCTGCGCCCCGGCGAGATCCTGAGCGTTCCCGGCTTCGGCCCCCAGAGCGTGCGCGAGGTGGCGAACACCATGCTGGAGACCATGTTCGAGGCGCGTGGCGTGGGGCTGGCCGCTCCCCAGGTGGGCCTGCCCGTCCGCATGTTCGTGGCCGTGGAATACGAGGACGACGAGGAGGAGCACGAGGGCCAGGACAGGCCCCTGCGCTCGCGCGTGCTGCGCGACTTCGTGATGATCAACCCGGTACTGAAGGTCATCGACAAGAAGAAAGACCGCTCGTACCAGGAAGGCTGCCTGAGCATTCCCGGCATCTACGAGGAGGGGGTGGCCCGCTCGCGCGCCGTGCAGGTCAGCTACACCGATCTGGACGGCCAGGGGCAGGTGCTGGAGGCCGACGACTATCTGGCCCGCGTCTTCCAGCACGAGACCGATCACCTCGACGGCGTGCTCTTCCTGGATCGCCTGCCGGCCGAGGTCACCGAGGACTACCGCAAGGAGCTGCTCGCCATCCAGCACAAGTCCAAGGCCCTGCTCAGCGACCTGGCGAAATGGGAACAGGCGCGGCATCTGGAGCAGAACCTGTGACGAACCCGGCCGGCGGGCGCGCGGCGGTGCAAGGGCAGCCGGCGCCGTCCACGGCGGGGCCCGCCTCCCCCCGCGTGGCCTTCTTCGGCTCGCCGGCCTTCTCGCTGCCGGTGCTGGAGGCCATCCGCGAGCAGTTCGAGGTCGTACTGGTGGTCGCGCAGCCCGACAAGCCGGTGGGCCGGGGCCTGCGGCTGACCCCGCCGCCCGTGGCCGCCCGAGCCGCCGAGCTGGGCCTGCCGCTGGCGCAGCCGCAGAAGCTCCGCCGCAACACAGACTTCGAGGCCACGCTGCGGGACTCGGGCGCGGACGTGGCGGTCACCTGCGCCTACGGCAAGATCCTGCCCGGCTCCCTGCTGGCCGTGCCAAGTTCCGGCTTCCTGAACACGCACACCAGCCTGCTGCCCGCCTACCGGGGCGCCGCGCCGATCCAGTGGGCGCTGATCCGGGGCGAGACGGTCACCGGCACGACTATCATGCAGACCGACGTGGGCATGGACACCGGCCCGATCCTGCTGCAGGAGGAGATGCCCATCGAGCCCGCCTGGACGAGCCTGGAACTCTCGGCCGCCCTGAGCACCCAGGCCGCCCGGCTGATCGTGGAGGCGCTGTTCCGCATCGGCACCCTCGTCCCCAGGGCGCAGGACGACGCCCGGGCCACCCACGCCCCGATGCTGATCAAGGAGGACGGCTTCGTGCGCTGGACGGACACCGCCGCCGGGGTGGTGAACAGATACCGGGGCGTGGCCGCGTGGCCGCAGACGACCGCCTTCCTGCAGGGCGCCCGCCTGAAGCTGGAGGGCCTGGGCGTGACGGAAGGCCGGGGCCAGCCCGGCGAGGTGCTGGACGTCTCGGAGGCCGGCCTGAGCGTCGCCTGCGGCCAGGGCGCGGTGCTGATCCGCAGCGTGCAGCCCGAGGCCCGCAAGGCCCAGCCGGCGCATCTCTGGGCCCAGGCGGCCGGCATCCAGCCCGGCGCGCGCCTGGACGTCTGGGAACCGCCCCGCCCCTGACCCCGTACCCCGGAGGGTGAACCTCACTTTTCCGCTGACCGTGACCTTCAAGTTCAGTCTGTTCACCGAACTGCGCGTGCACGATGCGGGCGGGGGCCTGATCGCCGTGGTCAAGGAAAAGACCTTCAGCGTACGCGACGAGGTGCGGGTCTTCAGCGACGAGACCCGCACGCGCCAGACCCACGGCATGAAGGCCCAGGGCTTCATGGCCGGCGCGCTCGACTGGCGGGCCAAACGCCTGATCAGCCGAACGGGCGGCAGCCCGGTGGGCGCCCTGCAGGCCCAGGGACTGCGAACCCTCTGGGGCGCCGCCTACGACCTGCTGGGGCCGGACGGTCAGCCGCGCTTCACCATCCGCGACGACCATCCCTGGCTGGGCGTGATCGAGGGCGTGATCGGCGCGGTGCCCTTCATCGGCGACCTGATCGCCATGGGCTTCGATTACCTCGTGAATCCCACCTACACCGTGAGCGGCGCCGACGGCCTGCCCACCTACCGGGTTCACAAGAAGCGCAGCTTCCTGGCCCGCCGCTTCACCATCGAGGAACTGCGCCCCAGCCAGCCTGAGGACGACGAACTGGTGCTGCTCGGCCTGATCCAGCTGATCCTGCGCGAACGCGAACGGGGCTGAGGGCCGTGGGGTCGGGGTGACCTTACCTGAGTCTGGGCAGGTACCGGGGCCTGGGGGCCGGGTGGCCTTCTGCGTGCACGAGCTGGGCACCGGAATGATCAGGGCGCAGCGGGCTGATGAAGTGGTGCCCACCGCCAGTACGTACAAACTGCCCCTTCTGCTGCATATCGCGCTGCTGGTGGAGGAAGGGGCGCTGAGCTGGGCCCAGCCCTTCACGCTGGAAGACCGGCATAAAAGCTGGGGCAGCGGCGTGCTGAGAGACCTCTCCGTGGGCCTGACCTTCCCCCTTCGTGACCTCTGCCACCTCATGACGGCGCTGTCCGATAACACGGCGACTGACCTCCTGCTGGACACGCTGGGCCTGGACGGGGTGAACCGCCGACTGGCCGGACTCGGCTTCGAGCAGACGCGGCTTCTGCCCCAGCACGCCGCGCCCGGCGCCGGGGGCCGCCCTCCCCTGGCCGTGGGCGTGACGACCCCGGCCGAGATGGCGCGGCTCCTGCGGGGCATCGTGCTGCACGAGCTGTGCTCCTCCGCGTCGTCGAGCGTGATCCTGGGGATGCTTGGCGCGCAGCACGACCGCTCGATGATTCCCCGCTTCCTGCAGCCGGACTGGATATACAGCGGCAAGACCGGCAGCAACGAGGATCTGCGGGCCGACGTGGGGATCGTGACCGATCCGCAGGGTCGATCGTTCGTGCTGGCGCTGTATTGCCAGCATCCGACGACCTTCGACTGGTCGGTCGAGAGCCCTGGCACCTTGACTCTCGCGCACCTGGCCCGGCGCCTGCTCACCTCACCCTGAGGTCACCCGGTCGGCACGACCTGTGCCTGCTCCAGAATCCGGTCGACCGTCTCCCCCACGCTCAGGTCGCTGGAATCCACCACCTGCCAGCCGGTCTTCGGGTGCCTGTCCATGTCGGCGCGGATCAGAAGGGTGGCCTGCGCCAGCACACCCTTGAAGCTGGCCTCGTCCGGGCGGCGGGCGGCCAGCCGCGCCAGGGTCGCCTCCAGCGAGGGCTGCAGCAGGACGCGGTGGACGCCGTGCCCCTGCAGCGGCCCATAGTCCGCGTCGGGGGTCTCGCCCTGCCAGAAGTCGTCGATGGCGACCGCGAAGCCCGCTCCCGCGTAGGCCAGGGCCGTGCGCGCCGCCGCCCCGCGGGCCAGCCGGAGCTGCAGCTTCAGTTCGTCCGTCCATTCGAAGCCCGGCTCGGCCAGCCCCGAGACGACCATGTGGCGCAGGTCGTCCACCGGCAGGTGCAGGCCGCGCCCGAAGCGCTCCATCAGCGCGCGGGCGACCGTGCTCTTCCCGGCGGCGGGTGTCCCCAGGATCAGGAAGATGGGCGGCATACCCCATCTTGCCCTTTCGCCGGTGTCCCGAGTCAGCCGGGCTCAGGCTTTCCAGCTGGGCACCTTGCCGTCGTGGACCCTGAAGGCGTCACAGCGCTCCCGGAGCACGCAGACGCCGCATCTGGGCGCCGTCCATGAGCACACCTGCTGTCCGTGCCGCAGCAGGTTCACGTGGATCTCGTACAGAAAGGGCGGGTCGGGCGGCAGCACCTTCAGCAGCGCCCGGTGGGCCGCCTGCTCGCCCATCTTCGGGATCGCGCCTAGGCGGGTGGTGATGCGGTGGACGTGGGTATCGACCGGGAACACCGGTCGGGCGTAGTTGAACAGCAGCACCAGACTGGCCGTCTTCACCCCGACGCCGGGCAGGTCGGTCAGCCATTTCAGGGCGTCCTTGATGGGCAGTTCCTGCAGGAAATCGAGGTTGTAGCCGCCGGGCGCGTCGCGGATCAGGCGCAGGGTCTCCTGGATACGCGGGGCCTTGCTCTCGGGGTAGTTGCTGCGGCGGATGGCGTGGGCCACGGCCTCGGTGGGCGCGGCGATGATCGCGTCCCAGTCGCCCAGCCCGCGCAGTTCCTGGTAGGCGGCGTCCTCGTCGCGCCAGTTGGTGCGCTGCGAGAGGATGGTGCTGATGAGTTCGTGCAGCGGGTCGCGGCGCGGGCTCAGGGGCCGCTCGCCGTACTCGGCGCGCAGGGTGTCCTTGACCCATGCGAGCAGTTCGGCCCGCTCGGCATCGGGCCGCGCCACGTTCAGAGCCGGGCCTCCTGCCTCTGCGAGCGGCGCAGCCGCCCCCAGCAGGGGTTCAGCCTTCACGGCCTGACGTGGGGGTGTCCTCGACCTCGTCCCGGCCGCCCTCGGCGGGTTCGTCCTTGGCCGCCGGATCGACGCCGGTGCTCTGGCCGCGGGCCGCGTCGGGGATGGGGTGGCTCTGGCCCTCGGCGGGGGACTGGTCGGCGGGGTCGTAGCCGGTCTTCGGGTCGTCACTCATGCCCACAGCTTGCGCGTGCCCGCGCGGGGCTGGATGGCGGGCGGCTCAGGACGCCTTAACGCAGTACAGGCGGCGGCCCGCAGCACATAAAACAAAAAACCCGCCCTCTTCGGCGGTGATAGGGAAAAGATAGCGTGCCATGCAGGTGAAGTCAACTCCATGCAGACCAACCGGAAAACGGCGTCCAGCACAGGCTTTTCTCAGCAGGTATCCGGTCGCGGGGTGCATAGACCGGAGGAGTATCCCGGTGCTCCGCAGGCATAAAAAATCCGCCCTCTCAGGCGGTGATTGGGAAAATATAGCGCGCTATGCAGCCTGGGTCAACCTATGCGTCCCGATGGGCTCCGAGGCGTGCCAGTGCCTGCCGGAACACGTTCAGCGTGCCCACGTCATACAGCACGAGCCGGACACTCAGCGGCGGGTGGTCGACCAGGAATGCCAGGATGGTCTGCAGGGCGACCGGCGCCGCCTTCTCCAGCGGATAGCCGTAGACACCCGTGCTGATCGAGGGAAAGGCGACGCTCCCACACTCCGCCTGCGCGGCCAGTTCCAGGCTGTGGCGGTAGGCGCCGGCCAGCAGCTCCGCCTCGCCCGAGTGCCCGCCCCGCCAGACCGGCCCGACGGCGTGGATCACGGAGCGGACGCCCTGCGCCTGCAGCCGGAAGGCAGGGGTGATCACGGCGGTGCCGGTGGGCGTCCCGCCGATCTGCCGGAGGGCGCGCAGCAGTTCTGGGCCAGCGGCGCGGTGGATCACGCCGTCCACGCCCCCGCCGCCCATCAGTTCCCTGTTGGCCGCCGTCACGATGGCGTCGGTCGTCTGCGCGGCGATGTCTCCCTGGATCAGTTCCAGCGGCATACGGTCTCCTTCACGACTCCACGGTCTATGACTCCACGATGCGCTGCAGGTCGGTGTCGGTCAGGGTGTAGCTGCGGAGGTGGTCGGCCTGCACGCGGGCCTCGCGGTCGCGCTCCTGCCACTCGCTCTCGGGGAGCTGGCGGGCGCGCTCGGCGGTCTGGATGGCGTGCATCTCGGCAACCGCACGCTCCAGATCGTCGTTCACGACCACATAGCGGAATTCGTGCGCCTCGCGGATTTCCTCGCGGGCGCGCGCCAGGCGCCCCTCGATGCGCTCCGGGGTCTCGGTGGCGCGGCCCTCCAGACGGCGGCGAAGCTCCGAGAGGCTGGGCGGCATGATGAACACCAGGATGGCCTCGTCGCCCATGCGCGCCTTGACCTGCATGGCGCCCTCGACCTCGATCTCCAGGATCACGTCCTGACCGCGCTCCAGCGCCGCCTCGATGGGTTCGATGGGCGTGCCGTAGCGGTTGCCGACGAAGGCGGCGTGCTCCAGGAAGCCTCCCTGCCCCGCCTTGGCCTCGAAGGCCTCCGGGGTCACGAAGATGTAGTCCACGCCGTCGCGCTCGCCGGGGCGGGCCTCACGGGTCGTCCAGGAGGTCGAGTAGAACACGTCCTGGCCCGCGAGCCAGCGCTCGCGCAAGGTGCCCTTGCCGACGCCGGACGCCCCGGTAATCACCATCAGCAGGCCCCGGCGGGGGGAGGGGGAAGGGAGGGAAGCATCCTGAGCCACAGTCATTCCCGCAACGATACCCGCCCGCCCCCGGAAAGAGAACAGGCGAAGCGCCCCGCGAGGGAACGTTCCGCCTGAGAAGTACAGAGTTCGGCGTTGACCGGCGTTTCCCTACTTGCGCTTGGTCTTGGCGCGGCCCTTGCCCAGCGCGCGGCCCTTCTCGTAGCTGGCCTGCATCTTCTTGCGGGTTTCGGCGGCCATCGTCTTGAAGTCCACCAGTCCGGCCTCGATGTTCTCCAGGCTGGGCTTGATGCTGCCGCCCTTGCGGGCCGAGGCCAGCTCACGGTTGGTCTGCTCGAACCACTTCTCGAAAGCGGGCGTCGCCTGGAACAGCATTTCCTTGGCGTCGCGCTGGTAGGTGTCGCTGTCGCCGCGGCGGCTGAACTGCTTGGGCAGGGTGAAGCGCTCGGGCATGTACGCGGCCTCGAATTTGCCGTCGCGCACTGCGTCGCGGAACATCTTTACAAAGGTGTCACTGCGTTGTGCATTGCTGAGTTTATGTACCTGCTCGCTGAGTTTTCTATAAGACATGATGGGAACCCTCCGACATAAAGTATGGACACAAAAGAACATGAAAGTAAAGTGGATGAGCACGAACACGGAGGCCGGATCACGAAACGCGCGGGCCCGTTCAACGATAGTTTCCGCTGCGGAGCGGCGCTCCGGCGAATTTCGGAGGGCCACGCCGCAATCGACACTGCGACATGGCCCCTGAATTTCAGTGAATACAGCATTTGATACAGAACACCGCCGGATCGAACAAGAAGCCGGGCGCCGCGAACACCAGGGCGAACAGGACTGAGCCGAACCCGGGACGTCGCAGCGCTTTCCCGGCTCCAGTGGACTCCAGTGGGTTTCTGAGAAGGCGCTGAGGAGTCCGGATTCAATCGTGCGGCCGTTCAGGCTACAGTTCGGCCCGGAGACCCAGGCACCGGGCGGCTGCAGGGATTTCCAGACCCGTCAATGGCCCGAACCTCGTCTCCAGTCAGCAGATGCCACGCGGCCTCAAGAGGTTCGGGGGTCTACGTCCGGCTCAGGGTGAATCGGCGTGCGGCCTGCGGGTGGTGTCCGGCGTCACGCTGGCACGGTGGCCAGCCCACGCTCAGGACAGCGCCTCAGCGACCCTGGCCTTCATCCAGCCCCACGCCGAAGCCCTGATCGAGCAGCGCCTCGTTGTAGGTGCGGAAGGCCAGCATGGTGTGGGTTCGCAGGATGCCCGGCACCTTGCGAAGATGCCCGGTCACCACGTCGTCGAGTTCCTCATACTGCGCCAGTTTCAGGATGGCAACGATGTCCCACTCGCCGGTCACGGAATAGACCTCTCGCACGCTGGGCACGCCGGCCAGCGCCTCGGCGGTCGTCTGGATGCTGTGGCGCTCGGCCTGAACCATCACGATCGCGGTTACCATCGCCTTCTCTCCATAGGGGCCATTGTGCGCCCGGTCGGCGCCCGGCGGGTAGGCCCCGGGGAAGGTTCAGGGGCAGCGCCGGGCGCCGGCCCACGCCCGGTCTGACCGCTCGTTCGGGGACCTTTTACCGCTCCGGCCGGCGTATGGTGGCGGGTATGACCGCTCCCGCCCAGACTGTGACGCCTCCGGCGACCCCCGCGCCGCCTACCCCACGCGAGCAGCTGCTCAACCGCATCCAGCGCGACATCCCCATCGTGCGCCGCCCCTACGCGGTGATCGCGCAGGAGGTCGGCCTGAGCGAGGAGCAGGCGCTGGACATCCTGCGCGAGGTCAAGGCTCAGGGCGTGCTGCGGCAGGTCAGCGCGATCTTCGACACCCGTACGCTGGGCTACCAGAGCAGCCTGGTGGCGGCCGTGCACGACGAGGATCAGCTGGACGCCGGCGCCGAGGTCGTCAACGGCCATCCCGGCGTGAGCCACAACTACAAGCGCAACCACGACTTCAACCTGTGGTACACCATCGCCGTGCCGCCCGAGAGCGACCTGGAGGCGCACGTGCAGCGGCTCCACGACCTGAGCGGCGCCCGCCTGACCCGGCTGATGCCGACCCTGCACCTCTTCAAGATCGGCGTGGAGTTCGACATGACCGGCAAGGAGGACTGGAACGCCAAGGCCGCTCCGCAGTACACCAGCGAGCAGCGCAACATCGGCTACGCCGTGACTGACCTCGACCGCGCCTTCGTGACCGAGTTCCAGAAAGACCTGCCAGTCACCGAGGAGCCCTACGCCCAGGCCTGCGCGGCCCTGGGCCTGAGCATTGAGGAGGTCGCCGAGCACGCCGTGAAGATGAAGGCGGCGGGCGCGCTGCGGCGGGTGTCGGCTGTGTTCCGCCACCAGAAGGCGGGCTTCACCTTCAACGCCATGGGCGTATGGGCCGTACCCGAGGGCGACGTGGCCGAGGTCGGGCGGCAGATGGCCGGCTTCAAGGCGGTCTCGCACTGCTACCTGCGCCCCACCTACCCCGAGTGGCCCTACACGATCTTCACCATGGTGCACGGCCGCAGCAAGGAAGAAGCCTTCGGCAAGATCGCGGCCATCGAGCAGGAGGTGGCACCGGGTACCCCGCACGCCATCCTGTACTCCACCAAGGAATACAAGAAGGTGCGGCTGGAGTTCTACAAACCCGAGTTCTACGAGTGGGAGAAGGCCAATCTGAGCAGCGGGGCCTGAAGCACACCTCACGACAGGAAGGGGCGCCCATTCGGAGCGCCCCTTTCGGTTGTAGAAGTGGGTTACAGGGGTTACAGCACCAGCAGGATCGGCTCTCGCAGGGTGGCGTCCAGATCGGCCAGGAAGCGGGCGCCCTGGGCGGCGTCCACCGGGCCGTTGAGGGTCAGGGCGGCGCGTCCGTCATGCACGCGGCCCACGCTGAGGGTCACGGTGTGCGGGTAGTGCAGGTCATCCAGATCCAGCGCCCCGGCATCGACGACCAGCAGATCGGGCGTGCCCTCGTAGGTGTGGGCCAGGGCGTCCACTGCGGCGCGCAGATGCTCGCCGGCCACACTGCGGGCACGGTTCTGGGCGTTGTCGTGCAGGGCGACCGAGCTCAGGCCCAGGGCGGCGGCGTGGCGCTGGACGGCGCGGGCCACCAGGAAGGCCAGCGGCACGTCCTGACCCAGCGCGCGGCTCAGCTGGCCATGCAGGGCGCTGGCGGCGCCGAAGTCCACAGAGCGGCGCAGGTAGGTGCCGAACCACACCGCGCCGGAGGCTTGGGCGGCGGGGGCGGGAGCAGCAGTGGCCGCTTCAGCCTCGGGGGCGGGCTCGGCCTGGGCGTCCTGGGGCGCCGTCTGGGCCTGGGGTTCGGCGGGGGCCTCGGGCTCCTCGGCCGCCGCGACCGGCTCCGGCGCGGGCCGCTCGTCGGGCCCGGTGCTGGCTTCAGCGGTGCTGGTCTCGCCGGTGGTGGCCTCTACGGTACCGGCCTCAATGGCGGGCGTGTCCATCACCACGGGCTCGGCGGCCAGGGCGGGCTGCTCCTGGGCGTCGTCCGTGTGGTCAGAGACTTCAAAGCTGGAGTGGGGCGCGCCGGAATGGGCCTCCTCGGAGGAGAAGGCGCCGGCGTCTGCAGCGGCCTCGTCCGGGCTGGCGCTTTCGCTGTGGGCACTTTCGCTGTGGGCGGTCTCGCTGTGGGCCGGGGCCGATTCCGCGGGTTCCAGGGGCGCGGCCGGCGCCGGGGTCTGCTGGTACAGGCGCGAGAGCAGGCTGCCCAGCCCGGCACCGGCCGCCGCGACACCAGCCGCCGCGACGGGCGCCGTGGCCGCCGGCATCTGGAGGTCAGGCATCGGCACCTCGGGCATCGGGGCGGCCGGCATGGAGGGAGCAGCCGTCGGGGCCGCAGCCTGCGGTGCGGGCGCACTGAAGTCCCAGGTGGGCATGGCCGGCGTGGCGGCCACGGGGGCCATCGGCGCGGCGGGCGCAGCTGCCTCGCCGGGCATCTCTCCAGTCACATCGTCGTCCAGCTCGAAGTCCATGTCCTCGGCGTCCAGTTCGGGCGTGGCCGGAGTGGACGGCACTTCAGGGGACACCGGGGGCCGGGCCTGGTTCAGCAGCGCCGCCATATCGGAGTCCACGCCCGCGCGGCTGAGCTGCTCGGAGCTCATGCCGCTCAGGTCGGGCATGGCGTTCACGTCGCCGTTCCAGTCGGCGGGCGGCACGTCGACCGGGGTGGACGGCGGCTCCTCCTCCCCGCTCATGATGCGCGAGAGGTAATTCAGGATGTCCTGCTCGACGACCATGCCGCCTTCGCCCGAACCCCTGAGGGTCTGCCAGTCAATCCCGTTCGCCTCTGCCAGAATCTTGGCCAGCGGAGCAATCCGTTCCATTCCATTCCCCTTTCGCGCACCCTCGTGATTCGAAGATGTAGGCGCCGAACACCAAGCCGTGTCTGGCTGCAGCCTGACGCGGCGCCTATGACAGCGTTCTTTCAAGGCGGAGGCCGCCCGTTCCGTGGGTCGCAGGCGGGCCGCAGTCCCGGATAGGCGCCCGGAGGCCATATGCCACCGGGTCTGGTGGTAGCCTCCCTAGACGTGTGCGCCCGCCGAACCCCGGCGAGGCCGACAGGAGTCCTGATGCTGATACTTGAGGAGATGCAGACGCGCGGGCACGAGGCCCTGACCCTGCTTCACCATGCGCCCAGCGGCCTGCGGGCCGCCATGGCCATCCATTCGACCGTCCTCGGGCCGGCCATCGCCGGCGTGAGACTCCGTGAACAGGAAGAGGAGCTGGCGGTGCGCGGCGCGCTGGCGCTGTCCGAGAGCCTGACCCTGAAAGCCGCGCTGGCCGGGCTGAACTACGGCGGCGGCGCCTGCGTGCTGATGATGCCGGAGGCCGGCGTGGACGACCCGCACGCCCGCGAGGCGCTGTTCCGCGCGCTGGGCCGCCAGGTGCGCCCGCTGGCCACGCGCGTGGTGCTCACCGAGGACATCGGCGTGACCCCGGCCGACATCTCGTTCCTGGCGCAGGAGACGCCCGCCACGCTGGGGATGCACACCGACACCAGTTCGGTGACCGGCTACGGGGTCTACCGGGGCATGAAGGCCGCCGCCCGCTTCGCGCTGGGCTCGGAGAGCATGCGGGGCGTACGGGTGGCGATCCTGGGGGTGGGCGCGGTGGGCCGCACGCTGGCCCAGCACCTGCACCGCGAGGGCGCCCGGCTGACCATCGCGGACTCGCGCCTGGAGCGGGCCGAAGCGCTGGCGAACGAGCTGGACGGCGCGCAGGTCGTGGGCTGCAGCGAACTGCTGGACACGCCCTGTGACATCCTGGCGCCCTGCGGCTTCGGCCACTCCATTCCCAGCGACTCGGTGCCGCGGCTGCAGTGCCGCCTGATCGCCGGGGGCGAGCACCACCCGCTGACCCGCCGGGGCGAGGCGGCCGTCAAGGAGGCGGGGATCGTGTACATGCCGGACTTCGCCATCAATTCGGCGGGCCTGATCGCGGCCGCGACCGGCGCGGACATGAACCAGGCCGCCGAACGGGTCTACCAGATCGTGACCCGGGTGGTGCAGGTGGCCGAGCAGTACGACAAGGTGCCGCATCTGGTGGCCCGCCGCATGGCCGAGCGCCGCATCGACCTGATCGGCTCCCTGGGGCACGCCTGATGCCGGAGGCCGGGGCACAGACCACTGCCCGCGCGCCCTTCGTGATCGGCGTGGCCGGCGGCTCGGGCAGCGGCAAGACCACCGTGACCCGCCGCGTGATCGAGACCGTGGGGTCTCAGGGCGTGGCGGTGCTCAACCAGGACAACTACTACCGCGACCAGTCCGACATCCCCTTCGAGACCCGGCTGACCACCAACTACGACCACCCGGCGGCCTTCGACTGGGCGCTGCTGCGCGAGCACGTGGACGCGCTGCTCTCGGGCGTGCCGATCGACATGCCCGAGTACGACTTCACCCGGCACACGCGCTCGGCCCAGACGACCACCATCCTGCCGGGGCACGTGGTGGTGCTGGAGGGCTTCTTCGCCCTGTACGACGAGGCCCTGCGCGGCCGGATGCACCTCAAGGTCTTCGTGGACGCCGACGCCGACGTGCGCTTTATCCGCCGCCTGCAGCGCGACACCCAGGAGCGCGGCCGCACGCCCGAGAGCGTCATCCAGCAGTACCTGGACTTCGTGCGCCCCATGCACCTGAGCTTCGTGGAGCCCACCAAGCGCTACGCCGACGTGATCATTCCGCACGGCGGCATGAACGAGCCCGCGCTGGACATGCTGAGCGCCCGCATCCGCACCACGGTTTAAGAGCGCCCGCCGCCGTGGCCCCCACCTTTGGATGGACGAGCCCGGGCGCCCGGTGACCCTACCCTGAACCGGCCGCCGGGCCGGGCACACCCCCTGGCCCCGGCTTCCCCACTGGCCCCCCTTCCCACACCGCGCCCTTAGGATGTGCCCTGTGACTGATCCACTCTCCTCCCGTCCGGTGACCGGCGTGGGCGACCCCTCCCCCGCCGGCCCACCCCTGTCCGCCACGGTGCCCTCCACGACAGTGCCGCCCTCCACCCGTCATCCCTGGACACGGGCGCTGCTGGGATTGATCGCGCTGTCGCTGATCCCGGCGCTGCTGCTGGCCGCCGCACGCGTGCAGTACGAGCAGTCGCAGAAGACGGCGGCGCTGGTCATGGACTACCCGGCGCTGGTGACCCAGGCGCGGCGCTACGGGCTGGAGCCGCAGGCCCTGCTCGACCGCTACAAGAAACTCGGGGTGAACGGCGTGGCCGTCTACGAGGACACCATCGCCAGCCTGCAGCAGCGCGGGGAGCTGTACCTGAAGAACGGCGCCGATCTGGCGGCCGATTTCCCCGGCGCAGGCGTGAAGCCCAACGCGGTGTACATGCGCGCGGTGGAGGCGGACGTGACGGCGGCCCTGCGAACCCGCTACACCATCCCGACCCGTGAGGTCAGCGTGGGCGGCCAGAAATGGATCGAGTGGCCCACGGATCCCAGCTACCTGCCCGCCGGCCCGAACGCGGCGCAGATCGCCGAGTTCAGGAAGCAGGGCCTGGTGCTGGTCTACCGCCCCTACCAGGACGAGGCCGTGCCGCAGGCGAAGGTGGGCGCCGACTGGCCGGACGTGCCCTTCGTGGCCTTCACCGGCGACGAGGTGATCGGCGCCCGCACCCCGGAACTGCTCGCGCAGGTGAACACCGCGCTGGGCAACCGGATGCCGGCGATCATTGAGGGCAACATCCAGAAGGGGCTCGATCAGCTGGTGGTCGCGCACGGCGGGGCCCGGCTGTTCGCGCTGGCGCCGAGCTGGCAGAACCAGCTCGACCCGCTGGACGTGGCGAGCAAGTACAACCTAGCGGGCCGCGAGCGCGGGATGCGGCTGATGTACCTGCGCCCCTACCCGACCATCAACGAGACCGAGGCCATGCTGGGCCGCGCCGGGTCGCTGCTGACGAGATCGGGCGTGAAGATCGGCACGCCTCAGGTGGCGCTTTTCAATCCTAGCCCCTTGCTGAAGGCCCTGAGCATGATCGGGCCGCTGGCGGCGCTGCTGCTGCTGGGCCTGAGCTTCCCGCTGGCGCGCCTGGGGCTGGCGGCGGCGGGCGTGACCGGGCTGCTGGCCTTCGGGCTCAATTTCGGCAGTCCCTTCTCGGGCGCGGCCCTGATCGCCGCCGTGACCTTCCCGGCGCTGGGACTGGTACTGCGCCGCCACCGGGTCAGCGACTGGTTCCTGGCCACCGGGCTCAGTCTGGTGGGCGTGCTGTTCGTCTCGGCGCTGGGGGCCAGCCGCGAGAGCACGCTGGGCCTGGAACCGTTCCGGGGCGTGGGCCTGACCCTGCTGCTGCCGCTGCTGCTGGTCGCCGCCAGCTTCCTGCCCCGCCAGGACATCCGCAAGACGGTCTCCGACATCTACGCGGCGCCGATCCGGCTGGGCGACGTGGCCGTGATGGGGCTGGGCTTCGCGCTGCTGGCGCTGGTCTTCGAGCGCCGGGGCAACTCCACGGGCGGCTCCGTGACCGAGTTCGAGGCCTCGCTGCGCCGCGACGTGCAGGATTCGATCATCCGGCCGCGCTTCAAGGAGGTGGCGTCGCATCCGCTGGCGCTGCTGGGCCTCAGTGGCCGGCTGCCGGGCTACTTCAGCGGCCTGCTGATCCTGGGCGGGGTGGTGGGCCAGTCGAGCATCCTGAACACCTTCTCGCACTTCCATACGCCGCTGCTGGTCAGCGCCGCGCGCTGCTTCCTGGGCCTGGGCCTGGGCCTGCTGCTCGGCCTGCTCGCCATCGAGGCGCTGAAGTTCGGCCTGAAGCTGTGGAATGCTCCCCGCCGCGCCCCCGGTGCCGGCAGGCAGGCCGGGGCATGAGGGTGGCCGTCAGCGGGTATTACGGCTTCGGCAACACCGGCGACGAGGCCATCGCGCTGGCCATCACGCGGGAGCTGAAGAAGCTGCAGGTCAGGCCGCTGCTGCTCTCGAACACGCCCCAGGAGAGTGCGGCGCTCTACGGCTGCGAGAGCGCCCAGCGCATGGAACCCCGCGCGCTGCTGGGTGCCGTGCTGCGCTCGCAGGTCGTCCTCTCGGGCGGCGGCGGGCTGCTGCAGGACAAGACCAGCGCCCGCACGCTGACCTACTACCTGAGCGTGATCCGGCTCGCGCGCTTCCTGGGCAAACGGGTGGTCGTGTTCAACCAGAGCGTCGGGCCGCTGAGCGCGGCGGGCGGGCGCAAGGTGGCGGGCGCGCTGCGCGGCACGCTGGTGATCGTGCGCGACCAGACCAGCCTGGACACCCTGCGGGGCCTGGGCATCCACGGCGAACTGGGCGGCGACCCGGCCCTGCTGCTGGAGCCCACGCCCGGCCTGAGCCGCAACCCGCACCGCGTCGTCATCGCTCCGCGCGGCGACGTGACGGACGCCACCGGGCACCTGAAGACCGTGACCCGCACCCTGCAGGCCGAGGGCCGGCAGGTCACCGCCCTGAGCTTCATGCCGGATCACGACGACGCGGCCGCGCACGCCCTGGGCGCCGACGAGGTGATCAGCACCCGCGACCCGCAGCTGGCCCTGGACACCATCGCCCAGAGCGGATACGTGATCGGGGTGCGGCTGCACGCCGTCATCCTGGCGGCGGCGGCCGGCACGCCCTTTTCCGCCGTGGCCTACGACCCCAAGGTGCAGGGCTTCGCCGACGACGCCGGGGCACCCACCCACCCGACCGACCTGAACCCCGCCGCCGTGACCGACGAGGCGCTGCGCCGCACGGCCCCCAACTGGAGCGCGGTCGAGGACATGAAGCTGCGCGCCGCCGAGAGTTTCAGCCGCGCGCTGGGGCTCTAGCACTGGGGCTCCAGCGCTGGGTTTCTGGCGCTGGGTGGGCCTCTGCCGCTGAGCCTGCCGAACTCAGCCGCCGGTGGAGATCACGTTGCAGGTGCAGCGCGCGAGGCTGGTCACGCGCCCGCGCTCATCGCGGATCTCCACCGTCCAGACCATCACGGTGCGGCCCCGGTAGGCCAGCGTGGCCTCGCCGGTCACGGAGCCGCCCAGGGCCCCCCGCACATGGGTTCCGCTCAGATCCACGCCGACCGCCACCTGCTTGCGGACGTCCAGATTGATCCACGAGCCCATGCTCGCCAGTTCCTCGGCCAGTGCCAGGCTGGCGCCCCCGTGCAGGCGCCCGGAGGGCTGACGGTTCCCCTCGACGGGCATCCGCGCGCTCAGGCGGTCCCGCTCGATCCTCAGCCAGGTGATGCCCAGCCGCTGGCCCAGCGTGCCGTCCAGCCCGCCGCCGTGGGGGCCGTTCAGGCGCTCGGCGCGGGCCTGGGGGCTGAGCCCATCGAATTCCTCGGGACTGGGCAGATAGAGGTCGGGGTGCAGGGTCACAGGGCGCAGATTATCCCTGAGGCCAGGCCATCGTGCGCCCCACGCCCAGCCCGTGCCGGTATACCAGTTCGCCGCCCAGGAAGCCGCCCGCGACCGCCAGCCCCAGCGCCGCCCCGGACAGTGCCTTCCCCAGCCCCCGCCGCCCGCGCCGCCGCGCCAGGATGGAGCCGACGTTCAGGACGAAGGCGGTCTCGTTCAGCGCGCCGTGGATCAGCCCGGTGCGGCGGGCCTCGCCACGCGTGGTGCTCCAGTCGGCCCAGCCGGTGGCAATCGTGCCGACCGCCCCCAGCGTGCCCAGGGTCAGGGCGAGGTCGGCGGCGGCCTCGTTGCCCCCCGGCTGACGGGTCGGCAGGAAGTCCAGCGCCGCCGCCACCATCCAGCCCCCCAGCGGCAGGTGCACCAGGATCGGATGGATGGGGTGGCCCAGCCACTCGCCGTGCAGGGCGTTCATCACGCCAGCGGGCAGGTGGGCCTCGGCGCCCCGGAGCAGCCCCTGGAGGGTGTCGGCCACCGTCTCCAGCCCGTCGTGATTGCTCAGGGCGTCCTCGACGACGTGAGCGGGTGGGTCGTGGGGCGGACGACGCTGGGGCAGGGTGAGGGTGGCAGGGCTGGACATGAAGGGCCTCCTGTGATGCGGCCACCCTACCCGCACCCCGTCCAGACCGCGTGGGAAGCAGGTTCAGGTGCATTCATGCCCCTGCCCCTCAGTCCGGGATCAGTTCGGCGGGGTCGGGGATCAGGCACCCTTCCCAGGCGGACTCGAACTCCGCCCGGTCGAGCCCGCGCCCGATGACCACCAGTTCGCTGTGGCCGTTTCCTTCCTCCCAGGCGTCGGTGGTGAACAGGTCGCGCACGGCCTGGAAGAGAATCCGCTGCGGGTAGCCGTGCAGATCGAGAAAGCCCTTGGCGCGCAGCACCTCGGCCGGGCGCGAGAGCAGGAAGTCCGTCATGAAGCGCTGCCAGCGGTAGGGATCGAGCGGCCGCCCCGCGCGCAGCGTGAAGGAGGTCAGCCCCGGCGTGTGCGCGGCCCTCTCGTCCACGCCGTCCAGCACCCGTGGGTCGAAATCGTCGCGCGCCAGCAGGGCGTCCGCGTCGATCTGGCCGCGCTCCACCCGCTTGATCTCGGCCAGCGGATTCACGCCGCGCAGCACCCCTGAAGCGTGCTCCAGCAGCCCCGGATCGGCCTGATCGGTCTTGTTCAGCACCACCACGTTGGCGTAGGCGAGCTGCCGCGCGGCCTCGGGGTGCTCGCGCAGGGTCTGCAGGGCGTGTCGGGCGTCCACCACGGCGACCAGGGTGGTCACGCGGAAGGCGGCACGCACCGAGCGTTCCAGCAGGGTCGTCAGCACCGGGGTCGGGTCGGCCACACCGGAGAGTTCGACCACCACGGCGTCGGGCTTCTGCTCGCGCATGGCGATGGTCACCAGGGCGCGCAGCAGGTCGTCCCGGCCGGTGCAGCAGAGGCAGCCGGCGGTCAGCTCGGTCACGTCGTCCTGCAAGCGTTCGATCAGGGCGCCGTCCACGCCCTGCGCGCCGAACTCGTTCACGATGATGCCCAGGCGGTGCGGCAGGCTGCGGATCAGGTGGTTGACCAGCGTGGTCTTGCCGGCCCCCAGGAAGCCGCCCACGACGATCACGGGGACGCGCTGGTCGGGCTGGGGGTCGGCGGCAGTCATGCGGGCAGGATAGTGGGTCTTCCCCACGCGGCACCGTGATGGGCGCTCTACGCTCCGGGGGATGCCCGCGCCGTCCTCTCCTCCCACCCCCCTGCGCCGCCTGTACGGCCTGCTGACCCCCTACCGCCGCACGGTCGGGCTGGGGCTGGCGCTGCTGCTGGGCAGCGTGGCCGCCGAGCTGTACCCGCCGCTGGTGTGGATCCGGGTGGTCGATCAGGGGCTGCCGGCTGGGGACTGGGCCTTCATCGGGGGGCACCTGGCGCTGCTGGTGGGCGTGTTCGGCATACAGCAACTCCTGAGCGCGTGGCGCGGCCTGCTGCTGGAACGCGCCGGACAGGCGTTCACGCGCGACCTGCGACTGGCCCTGTACCGCAAATTGCAGGGGCAGTCGGCGGCCTATTTCGAGTCCCAGCGCAGCGGCGACCTGATCGCCCGCGTGACCGGCGACGTGGACGCCCTGCAAGACGTGCTGGTGCGCGGCACCGACGCCGTTCTGGCGAACGCGCTGCGGGTTCTGGGCGTGGTGGGCATCTTCATCGCGCTGCAGCCGTTGCTGGGCGTGCTGACCACCCTGCCGATGCTCGCCGTGGGCGCGATGCTGTGGCGCTACGGGCGCACCGTGCAGCCCGCCTACCGCGCGGCGCGCGAGCGGCTGGGCGACCTGAGTGCCCTGATCGGCGACCGCCTGGCCGGAATAAGGGTCGTGCAGGGCTTCGCCCGCGAGAGCGACGAGACCGCCCGCATCGGGGCGCTGGGCCAGCAGCTCTACGAGGAGGGCGTGAAGGCCGTGACCATCCGCAACCGGGCCTTTCCACGGGCGCGCTTCGTGGGCAACCTGGGCAACGTGATCATGCTGGGCGGCGGCGCGTGGCTGATCCTGGCCGGACAGTTCACGCTGGGCGGCCTGCTGGCCTACCGGGGCTACGGCCGCTATTTCTATGGCCCCATCGACGATCTGGTCAACATCGGCGACCTACTGCAGCGCGCCCAGGCCAGTGGTCGGCGCGTGTTCGAGGTGCTGGACGCGCCCGTGAGCGTGCAGGAGGGCCCCGGCGCCCGCCCGCTGCCCAGCCCGGTACGCGGCGAGATCGCCTTCGAGCACGTGACTTTCGGCTATGACCCCGCCCGGCCGATCCTGCAGAATCTGACGCTGCACATCCCCGCCGGGCAGCGCGTGGCCCTGCTGGGCGAATCCGGCGCGGGCAAGAGCACGCTGCTGGGGCTGGTCACCCGCAGCCACGACCCGCAACAGGGCAGCGTGCGCTTGGACGGTCTGGATGTGCGCGCCCTGACCCTGGGCAGCCTGCGCCAGCACGCGGCCGTGATGGCGCAGGACACCTTCCTGTTCCACGACACGGTGGCCCACAATGTCCGCTACGCCCGGCCGGCCGCCACAGACGCTGAGGTCGAGGACGCCCTGCGCGCCGCCCACGCGCTCGCGTTCGTGCGGGCGCTGCCGGACGGACTGGACACCGTGGTGGGCGAGCGCGGCGTGAAGCTCTCAGGCGGCCAGCGCCAGCGCCTCTCGATTGCCCGCACGCTGCTGGCCCGCCCCAGCGTCCTGCTACTGGACGAACCCACCAGCGCCGTGGACGCCGGGAGTGAGGCCCAGGTGGTCGCGGCCCTGGACGTGCTGATGCGGGGGCGCACCGCCCTCATCGTCACGCACCGGCTGAGCCTGGCGCGCACCGCCGACCGCGTGATCGTGCTGGCGGGCGGGAGGATCGTGGAGGACGGCCCGCCGGACAGGCTCAGGGCTGAAGATGGAGCCTATGCGGCGCTGGAGCGGGCGGCGAGCGTGGATTTTGGGGAGGCGGTCACTTGAAGGCGAGGGGCTGGGCGGCCGTTTACTGCGGCCAGTTCTTCATGATCTGCCGCAGACACACCACCTTGCCCAGGTGATACGCCGTGTGGACGGCGAGAAACTCCAGGCCATCGCGCCACGTCGAGTGGGGGTAACCTGGTTCTGGGGAGCTGAGCCAGCGTTCGTCCTTTGCCCGTGTCACGGCTTGCCTGGAATATGTCAGGAACATCGACACGAGGTCGTCCCAGTCCTGCTGGTCAGCGGGAGCGGCGGACTCGGGAAAATGCTGGGCGTAGGGCCAGCGTTCCAGGGCTGAGCGGCCCTCGTCCAGGGAGATTTTGAGCACCATGGCCGCATGCCACAGCTCCTGATAGATGCTGTGAGGAACACCGTCAGGCCTTGCACCCACCTGGTTCAGGGTCAGTCCTGCCAAAATGACCTCGCGTGGCGCAAATCCTCCGGTGAGCAGCAGATCATCCCAGTCGTTCACGGCTTGCCTCCACCTGCCAGGATACGGTTCCTACAGCCCCCCCCTCGGATTCACGTCCACCCGCACCCGCGCCTTCCATGTGCGGGTATCCAGCACGCGCAGCAGTTCGCCCAGCCGCGCGTCGTGCCTCGCCCGCAGGAACAGGTGGTAGGGATAGACGCCGCGCAGCCGCGCCACCGGACTGGGCGCCGGCCCCAGCACCTCCTGGGCGGTGGCCCCGGCGCCGTGGAAGGCGTCCGCGAGTTCCTGGGCGGCGGCCTGAGCCTTCCTGGGGTCGCGGGCCGTGACCTCGATCTGCGCCAGCCGGGCGTGCGGCGGGTAGCCCAGCGCCTTGCGGGCGCGCTCCTCGGCGGCGGGGTAGGCCAGGGTGTCGCGGCCCTCGACCATCACGCGCAGGGCGGGGTGGTCGGCCTGGAAGGTCTGCACGACCAGCATGGGGGCGCGGGTAGGGTGCCACTCGGCGAGCTGGCGCAGCAGGCGGTGGTATCTCTCACTGGCGCGGAAATCCGAGACGTTCAGCCAGGTGTCGGCCAGCGTGACGCCGACCAGGGCCAGGTTGGGCGGCGGCTCCCCCGAGAGCAGCAGCTGGGTGCCCACCACCACGCCCGGCTCTCCGGCGTGCAGCGGCGAGAGGTCGTCCTGGCGATCCTTGTCGAGGCGGTAGACCGGGAAGCCGGGCAGCAGTTTGCCGACCTCCTGGGCGATCCACTCGGTGCCGGGGCCGCGCGCCTTCCACATGCGGTCGCCGCAGTTGTCGCACCTGTCGGGAATGGCCTCGTGGTAGCCGCACTGGTGGCAGGTGAGCTGGCGGGTTTCCTGGTGAAAACGCAGCGCCACGTCGCAGTTGCGGCAGTGGGGCGTGTGCTCGCAGGTGGGGCAGCGCAGCAGGGCGCTGTAGCCGCGCCGGGGTGCGAGCAGCACCGCCTGCCGCCCCCGTTCCTGCACCTGCCGCAGCACCCGCGCGAGGTCGTGGCTGATGGGGTAGCCCATATCGCCCTGCTTGTGCTGCACGCTCGACAGCGGCCCCAGCTCGGGCTGCTCCGGGGGATTGGCGTAGTCCACGACATGGACGCGCGCCTTGGGGGGCGGCAGCACCGCGCCGGGCCAGGGCACGCTCTCGGCGGCCGGGGCCGCGCCCACGTAGGCCAGGGCGGCGTCGTGGGCGCTGGCGATGCGCGCCGCCACATCCGGCAGGAAGGCGCGCGAGCCGCTCAGGAGCTTGTGGGCGTCGCTGGCCTCCTCCAGCACGACGACCAGCGCGGGGTCGTGCAGGGGCGCGCTCAGGGCGTGGCCGCTGCCGATGACCAGGCGCGCCGCGCCCATGCCCAGCAGATGCCAGCTGTGCTCGCGCTGCGCCTCCGAAAGCGTGCCTGCGATCTGCACGGCGCGGGTGCCGCAGGCCTCGGCCAGCCCGGAGAGACCCTCCCAGGCGCGGCGCAGCGTGGCGTGGTCGGGCGCGAGCACCAGCACGCCCCGGCCCTGCGAGAGCAGCCGGCCCACACGCGGCGCCAGTACCCCGAAGCGCGTGGCGGCGCGGCCCCCGTGCAGCCTCCAGACCGCTTCTTCCGGCAATCGGTCGGGCAGGGTCGGATCGGCCACCAGCGCACAGGGCTCGGGCAGCGCGGGGGGAGGGGCAGGCACTTCCACCGTATCGGCCCAGCCGCGCAGGGCCAGGGTGCCCGCCACGGTGGGCGACAGGGGCACGCCCTGGGCGCTGGCCCCGTTCGCCCAGGCGGCATAGGAATCGAGCGGGCCGTGCTCGCGGAGCCACGTCCAGGCCTCCGGCGGCGGCGCCTGCACGCGCACGTACTCGGCCCCGCCCGCGTTCAGCGCCGCCGTGACCACCCCCGCGCTGATCCCGGCCCCTTTGGCCCAGCCGCTCAGGGTCTCCTGCGGGCCGTGCTCGGCCAGCCACGCGCAGGCCTGGGCCTGTTTGGGGGTCAAGGTGGTGGGCCGCTGCGCGGCGGCCTGGATGACGGTGACGGTGCGCGACGCCGGGGGCACGTCGTCCAGCGGCCGGGCCTCCACCACGGTCTTGGTGCGGGGACGCGCGGTGAAGCGCTCCTCCAGCAGCCCCTGTTCGCGGATGGCGTCCAACAGGTTCGGCGCGAAGGCCCCGGCGTCCGTCCAGCGCTCGGTGGGAACCTTGCGGGCGAAGGCACTCAGGTCGGCGCCCTCCACCGCCCGCACCATATGGGCGTAAGCCGCCTGCCAGCCCACCCCCAGCAGATCGCCCCAGACCAGCCCCGCCGGCAGCCGCGCGTCGTGCGCCCAGCCCTGCACGCCCGCCACGGTGGCGGCCGGCACCCAGGGACAGGCGGGGTCGTCCAGCACATGCACGGCCTCGCGCAGCCGGTGGCCGCCGCGCGGGTCGCCCTCGCCCACCACCAGCCCCACCACCAGCTCGCCCCGCCAGGGCACCAGCACCCGGCAGCCCAGCGGAGGCCCGCCGACAAAGCCGTGTGGTACGGCAAAATCGTAGGCCGGCACCGGCAGGTTGACCACCACCTGCCAGGGCCTCGGGGGGGGAGCGGCGGCCGGGGTCACGCCCCGTAGGCTAGCGCGGCGGGGGGAGGGCTGGGCGTTGACGCGGTAGGCGACCCCGCTGCTGTGCAGCTCTTCGAGTCCGGCGCTCCGCGCCACCTCCCCTTAAGAGGGAGGCAGGGAAAAGCACGGCTGGCAGGCATTTCCTGGCTCCCTTTGAGGGGAGCTGGCTGCGAAGCAGACTGGCTGGTACAGCTCCGAAGGAGAGGGGTCGCCTTCCACCTCAACCCAACACGCCGGCCGGGCGAACGGAGTTCTCCATTCACCCGGCCGGCGGTCGCTGCTTTCCGTGGCTCAGTAGGCCACGTTGTACTGCACGGTGTCGCTCGTCCAGTCCTGCTGGGGCACAGGCTGGCTGATGGGGTTCACCACGATGCTCAGGGCCTGGGCCAGACGGCCGGGCGTCTGCGGTCTGACGGTCGCGAAAGCGTCGCCCGAACGGTAGCTGCTCAGTTCGCTGAGGTTCAGCGGGCGGCGGCTGGCGATCACCAGCACCTTGTTCAGCCCGTAAGGCCCGCTGATGTCGAAGGTGAAATTGTCCCCGGCAGCGGGGAAGCGGCGCACCTGGCCGGCCCGCACGTAGTTGCTGCTGCTCGCGCTCAGTCGGTTGGGCAGGATCTGGTCGGTCGTGCCGTCGGGGTTCAGGTTGAACAGGTAGATATAGGCGTTCTCGCTCGTCTGGGTCGAGATCGTGATGCGGTCACCCACGCGGTAGTCCGGCGTGCCGGTGCCGTAGGGATCGCGGTCGACCCACACCTTGGTGCTCAGGGTGGTGGGCACCGGATTGACGATGATGCTCTGGGCGCTCAGCCTGGGGGAGGCGAAGGCGGGGGCGGCGAGGCCCAGCAGGGAAGCGGTCAGAGCGAGCAGGATGATGGGCTTCTTCATGGATTCCTCCGGGCCGGCCGTCAGTCGCGCGCCAGAAGGGTCTGACGCGACTTGGACGGGTGCTGTGCCTCTGAAACAAGGCTACGCCCGGCCACCTGACGGGCAGTGAAGGCAGGCTGACTGAACGTGAGGAAAGGCGCACTTCATCTCATGACTCGAATCTGATGAATCATGAAACGGGCTTCATCTCCATAAGAAAGCGGCGGCCCCCTGAACGGAGCCGCCTTGTGGCAGGGATACTAGGATTCGAACCTAGACAAACAGATCCAAAATCTGTTGTGCTGCCATTACACCATATCCCTATCGGATTGCCGCTCCGGGCACTGGGCCCCGAAGCGGGGTGAGTTTATCAAGCGGGCGCCCGGGGGGTCAACCGGAGGCGACGGGGGCCTCGATGACGCTCAGGCCGGCGAACTGCAGCAGCAGTCTCTTCTGGCCCACGCCGGGAAAATACACCAGCACCTCGCGCCGCTCCCCCTGCAAGAAACCCTGCATGAACACGCCCTCGCCGAATCTGGGGTGGCGCAGGCGCAGGGGCTGGGTGGTGTTCACGGCGCGCTGGATCTCGCGGCTCGGCAGGCCCAGGCGGGCGCTGACCTCGGGCAGCGAGAGGCCGTGCAGGTCGAGCAGTTCACGCGCCTGCAGCGGCCACGAGGGCGGCAGGTCGGGCGCGAGGTCGGGGGGCGTGTCGCCGGCCCCAGCCTGGGCTTCGGGCGCCGCCTGCACGCCCAGCACCTCCTCCAGAAAGCGGCGGGTGGCGTGCTTGTCGGTCGGGCGGCGCTCGCCGCTGGGCAGGAAGGGCGAGGAGCAGCGGCTCACCGCCGTGCAGGCGTAGCAGCCGTCCGGGGACTGGCAGCAGGTTTTGGCCGCCAGCTGCAGGGCGCGGGCCAGCAGGTCGTCCAGATGCTCATAGGCGCGGCGCGACACGCCCAGGCCGCCCAGCCAGTCGTCGTAGAGGTAGAAGTAGGTGTCATGGCCGCCCCGGAAGGCGCCGGAGAGGTCGTTCTCGTCGCAGGCGATGCGCTCGGGCGTGACCTTCTGCAGCAGGTGCTTGAGGGTGTGCGCGACCGCCGTGGGGCGCTCGGTGGCGCGGGCGTCGATGCCGATTTCCAGCGCGCTGGTGCGGAAGGGCGGCAGCTCGACCGGCACGTCGTACAGGTGCTCGCTGAGCTTGTGATCCTGCATCCGGTCCTGAATGCGGCCCCCGCACTTCGCACACGCGCGCTCGGTCGGGCCGGGCTCGCGGTCGCAGCCGATACAGGCCCGCTCAAAGACCTGCCGCAGCATCTGGTAGCCCGTATACCGCCGCCGGATGGTGACCTCGCCGTGCCGGAAGGCCAGCGGGCCGCGCTTGTGCCAGTTCCCCATGCCGCGCGGCGTGACCTCGATGGCGTACAGGCCGCGCGTGAACAGGTTGGCCGCCTGGAACTTCTCGACCAGAATGGCGGTGCCCGCCCCATGCCGCTCCCAGCGCACGACCTTGTAGCCCTGGCCGTCGAGCGTGAACACCGCGCCCTCGTGCTTCTCGGTCAGCGCGTAGTGCTGGCTGGGCGATTCCAGCGGCGTGTCGAGCGCTCTGGCCCCCACCCGCGCCCAGTCGTCGGCCTCGACCACCACGAACTTCAGGCTGCCCTCGCCGCGCAGGTTCCAGTATTTCTGCGGCGAGACTTCGGGCAGATGCGGCTCTGTGAGCCCGGCGGAGCGGAATTCCTCATTGCCGCGCGCCTGGTGCTTGGGCGAGAGGTAGGGATTGTTCGCCTCGACGACCGCCTTCTCGATGGGGCCGGTCAGCAGTTCCAGAAAATTGCCCGAGTTGGAATAGAACGCGTCGGCGGGCTGCGGCACGCCCTGTTCGTTGAGAGAGGGGAGGTACAGCACCAGCCCCGGCGCCACCCGCCCCGCGCGCCCCGCCATCTGCCGGAAGGCCATGCGCGAGCCCGGATAGCCGTCGATGATCACGACCTCCAGGTCGCCGATGTCCACGCCGGCTTCCAGGGCGTTGGTGGCGAACATCACCCCGCTCGCCGCGCGGCGGAACTCGCTCAGGCGGCCCTCGCGGTCGGAGGTGCCGGCCATGTACAGGTGCGCCCGGCCCGCGTACTGCGGCTGCGCCCGGTAGGTGGAATACAGCCGCGCCGCCCGCGAGCGGCCCCGGAAGAAGGCCAGCACCTTCAGGTCGTGGCGGGCGCTGGCGTCCATCACGGCGTTCCAGAAGCGGCGCGGCTGGCCCCTGTGGTCGGCCAGGTAGTACAGCTTGCCGGGCCTGGCGGCGCCGGACTCGCTGACCTCCACGGCGTCGATGCCCGTCAGTTCGCGCGCGAACTCGGCCGGGTTGCCGATGGTCGCGGTGCTGAGCACGACCTGCGGCTTCGCCCCCAGGGCGCGGGCCAGTTCCAGAAGGCGCCGGAGCATCCCCGCGACCTCCGAGCCGAAGCCCCCCCGGTAGGTGTGCGCCTCGTCCAGCACGATAAAGGAGAGCCGCGCCAGGAAGGCGCGCACGGCGCTCTGGGTCAGCGACCAGTGCAGCTTGTCGGGCGTGGCCGTGACCATCCGCACGCCGTCCTTGAACACCTCGCCCACCTGAGCGGCGCCCTGGAAGGCCCCGATCTCCCAGGAAAAGCCGCCGCGCTCACGGAAGGCCCGCAGCTTGTCGCGCTGATCCTGGCCCAGCGCCACCAGCGGGTACACGAACAGGGCGGTGGCGTCCGGATCGCGCTCCAGGCGCTCGAAGACGCCGGGGAAAAAGGCGCCGGTCTTGCCGCTGGCGGTCGGGGTGGTCACGATCACGTGCCGGCCCTCGCGCATCAGGCGGTAGGTCTCGGCCTGGTGGGCATAGACCTCCGCGAAGCCGAAGCCGCGCACCACAGCGTCCGACCAGCCCAGCTCGGTGGCCCCCAGGGTGCGCGCCGGGGCCGCCTCTTCCCCATACAGCCGGGTCGCGCCGCCGCCCAGGGTGTCGCGCAGGAACCCCTCCAGATGGGCGGTGGGGGCGCGGGCCAGCAGCATGGGGCTCAGTGTAGGCGCGGCGGGGCCAGGGCGGCGGGAAGTGGGGTCACGTTGGTCTGAAATCTCACCCCCTGGCTACGATGGACTATGCCATTCACTCTGCCTGAGCCCGACGATCTGACGTCCCTGCTGGTGCGAACCGATTACAGCGACAATGACTCCTGGCAAACCGCACTCGCCGCAGCAACCGCACCCGTTCAGTTGGCTGAGATGCCCACTCCATTTGTAGCCCGATTTACTATTGTGGAACATGCAGATTATGACGGCTTGAGCATCGCCGCGCTCTCAGCAGCTCTGCATGACAGTGCTTTGAATGAGCTGTTCGTGGTGGATAAAGTGAGCACTACGGAGGAGGAACATACCCTTCTTGTCGTCCATGTAGACGAAGCGGACGGTGGGGCCATCCATTCGTTCAGGGTTTCCCCAGAGTACGCCTGGGCCGTTCAGAACAACCTCTGTCTCGCCAACATGGACTTCCAGGAGTTTGCGGTAAACGTGGATAGAGATGGCGTGTACAGAGGCGGCTCCACCCCCACGTCGTCTGACGGCGCCTGATTCTCATACCGAAGTCAATGCCCTCGCCGGTGTCAAACGACGGGGCCAGCGAGCTTTACTGATCTTCCAGAGCCTGGACGGGATGATCGACATGGGCTTCCAGCAGGCGCCAGCCGCCTCTGACGCCTCCGGCCCTTCGCCCCCCAGCTGACCCGTAAGAATTCTGTAAGAGCGGTGTCAGGCCACGCCTATGAGAATGGATCATGAGGCCGGGCGTGCGGGAACTGCGGTGGGCGTACGTCCTGTTCGGACTGCTGGCCCTGACCAGCTTTCTGATCGTTTTCCTGGTGCCCCGTCCGGAGGCGTACTGGCTGCTGCTGCCGCTGCTGAGCGTCCAGCTGGCGGCGATCTGGCTCGCGGGGCGGATCATCCGGGTGGTGCGCGGCCACCGGCAGCTGCGGGAGTCCTACGAGCAGGAACTGGATTTCGCCCGGCAGCTCATGGAGAGCGTCGATCACGGCCTGACGGTGGCCGACGAGAGCGGCCATTTCGTCTATGTCAACCGCGCCTTCGCCGAGATGGTGGGGCGGCCCGCCCGGGACATCGTGGGCCGCTCGCCCCTCGAATTCACTGTTCCAGACGATCACCATAAGCTCCAACAGGCCAGGGTCGCGCGCCAGCACGGCAAGAGCAGCACCTACCAGACCCGGCTGCGTCGGGCCGACGGCGAGGTCGTCGAGGTACAGATCACGGGCACGCCCCGCTGGCACCAGGGACGGCTGGTGGGCAACTTCGCGGCCATCGTGCCGCTGTTCCTGGGTCAGATGAGGCCGCCCGGCGGCAGCCCCCCGCCGCCGGCCGCCGCCGACCGTCCGGAACCGCTCTAGGGCTGGGGCACAGCCGCCTGGTTCACCCGCAGCCGTCCCAGCACCGTCTGCGTGCGCGTGGGCGTCCCCGCGCTGACCTCGAAGGTGTACTCGCCCGGAGGGAGGCCCGCCGTGTCCAGATCGACCGGGTACTGGGTCAGCATGCTGGACACGGTGCGGGGCGTGCCCAGGGTGATGTTCGCCGCGCCGGTCAGCAGTCCGCTCGCCAGCACCGGCTGGTGCGTGACCGCTGCCGCGCCCACCGCCGCCAGCGGGTCGTGCCAGACGTCCAGGGTCAGGGCGCTGGGCCGGGCGGCATTCTGGCCCAGCGTTACCTCGGCGGGGCGCAGTTCCAGCCCCAGGTCACGGATGGCGTCGGTGTGCAGGGCCTTCTTGAGCAGGTAGGTGGCCTGCCCCGCACCGAAGATGGTCAGGATGGTGTTGCCCACGTCCGGCAGCGTGGTCTGCGAGGTCAGGAAGACGTTTTCCTGCCAGCCGCTCAGGGCGATCAGGTAGCCCACCACCGCCACCAGGGTCACGACCAGCGACTGGAAATCGCCGAAGTCGAAGCGGCCGGCGTCGTCGGAATAGAGGTTCTGCAGCTCGGGCTCGGCGGCCGGCGGCTTGATCAGGCGGCCCTGGCCGGTGGCATTCGCCGTGATGGCCGCCGCCGCCGCGTAGGTGCCGGCGGCGATGCCGGTCAGGGCCAGCAGGGCCTCGGGCGACCCGATGCCCACTGCCAGCTGCAGGCTGCCGCTGACGACGCGCCACACCAGCGTGCTGACATAGGCGCCGATAAAGACCATGAACCAGGCGGCCATCTGGAACTGGGCGTTGCTGTAGCGGCCGTCCTTGCCGACGATCAATCGGCTCAGGCCGCGGTGACGGCCCGCCGGGATCAGGGCGTGGCACAGGCTGGCCAGCCACGCCAGCGTGAGCAGCAGCACCGCCAGCCGGGGCCAGTTGCCGGAGTACACCGACACCCGGCCCAGTTCGCCCCCTTTGACGTTCAGGGTGGTCAGGGCCGGCGTCGAGGAGCGGCCGGAACCCTGGTGGCAGGCGCCTTGCAGCGTCCGCCCCGGGCCGGCGTCCAGCCACAGCAGCGTGCCGGGGCCGATGGCGCTGCGTCCGGTCACGGTCTCATCCAGATTCAGTACCGCCGCGCAGGAGTCCGGGGGCCGCACGGACCAGCCCCGCCACAGTGAGGCCGGCAGCACGGCGCCGTCGGCGGGGAGAGGGTCGGTGGAACGGGTCTCAGCGGCGCCGGTGGCTTTGGCCGGGGCCGGAGTGGTGCTGGCCGGGGCAGTGGTCTTCGTGCGGTCGCCGACGGTGGTCACCCAGGCCGTGACCAGCTGACCCGACATCCGCTCGGCCCGCTCCACGCGCACGAAGACCGCCTCGGCCCCCGGCGAGAGCCCGTAGGCGGTCAGGGAGGCGTAGCGCGCCGCGATGAAGATGGCGAGCGCCGCGATGCCCACGCTGAGCAGCAGCGCCCCCAGGCCGATCCGAACCGTTCCCCGAGTGGTCATCCCCCTTCCCCCTCCGGCCCGCCGCGACGTCCCTCCGGGGCCTGGAACCACCGTAGTTCCGGGGCCGTGACCGGGCCATGACCATCTCCGCCCCGACCATGTGCGACCCGGCCGTGCCCGCCCAGGGACGCGGCCAGCGTGTTCCGGACTGACCAGCGCGAGTTGTGAATGGGCGCCGTCCAGCTATGCGGGCAGGTCACTGACGGCTTTCGGGGGGAACGCTAGACTGACCGCATGACGAAATCCTTTGATTTTGACGTGCTGGTCATCGGTGCTGGCCCCGGTGGCTACCACGCCGCGATCCGCGCCGCCCAGCTGGGCCTGAAGGTCGCCTGCGCCGAGCGCGAGGCCGTGGGCGGCGTGTGCCTGAATGTGGGCTGCATTCCCACCAAGGCCCTGCTGCACGCGGGCGAGCAGATCGCCGCCGCCCGCCACGCCGCCGACTTCGGCCTGACCTTCGGGCAGCAGAGCCTCGATATTGCCAAGCTGAACGGCTGGAAGGACGGCATCGTGAAGAAGCTGACCGGCGGGGTGGGCGCGCTGTTCAAGGCGAACAAGGTCACGCACCTGATCGGGCAGGCCAGCTTCGTGGACGACCACACGGTCAAGGTCGGAGACCAGACCTACAGCGCCGCCAGCATCATCATCGCCACGGGCTCCGAGCCGGCGAAACTGCCGGGCCTGGAGGTGGATCAGAGCTCAATCGTGGACAGTACGGGCGCGCTGGTCATGCCCGACCCGGTGCCCGCCCGGATGCTGTGCGTGGGCGGCGGCGTGATCGGCTTCGAGTTCGCGCACGTGTACAACAACATGGGCGCCAAGGTGAAGATCATCGAGTTCCTGCCGAACGTGATCCCCGGCGCCGACGCCGACGCGGTGAAGGAATTCGCCAAGATCATGACCAAGCAGGGCATCGAGATCGCCGTGCAGACCAAGGCCAACCGGGCCGAGAAGAAGGCCGACGGCATCCATGTGGAACTGGAGAACGTCAAGACCGGCGAGAAGACGGTCGAGGTCTTCGACCGCGTGCTGGTCGCCGTGGGCCGCCGCCCGCGCACCGACGGGCTAAACGCCCAGGCGGCGGGCGTAACCGTCACGGAGCGCGGCTTCATTCCGGCCGATACCCGCCAGCGCAGCAACGTGCCCCACATCTACGTGGTGGGCGACGTGGCGAGCAACCCCATGCTGGCCCACAAGGCCATGAAGGAGGGCCTGGTGGCCGCCGAGGTGATCGCCGGCAAGCCCGCCGAGCAGGACGCCGTGGCGATTCCCGGCGTGGTGTACACCAGCCCCGAACTCGCCTGGGTCGGCCTGACCGAGGCCGAGGCGAAGGAGAAGGGCTACGAGATCAAGACCGGCGTGTTCCCCCTCTCGGCCTCGGGCCGCGCCATGACGCTGCAGGCCACCGACGGTTTCGTGAAGATGGTCGTGGAGAAGGACACGGATCTGCTGCTGGGCGTGCACATCGTGGGGCCGCACGCCTCCGACCTGCTGGGCGAGGCCGGGCTGGCGCTGGAGATGGCCGCGACCGCCAGCGACATCGCCCTGACCATGCACGCCCACCCCACCCTGGGCGAGAGCGTGCTGGAGGCCGCCGAGGCCGTGCACAAGCAGGCGATCCACATCATGAACAGGTAGACGCCGAGCAGGGCGAGAGCATCCCCGGATCACCCCTGGGGATGTTTTTTTTGTTGCCCGCGTCCGGGGAACAGGTGATCCCGCTCAGGGCAGGGTTCTCTGCGCTGCTCTGACGAAACTGACGGCGCCTTCATGCTTGACGTCTGCTCCACAGATCTTCCCCACCGTGGGCTGAACGCTGAGTACAGTTGAATAGTGAAAACCCTACACTTTAAACGGTTGCTGAAGCCGGCTGGAGGCTGCGCCGCCCTGCTGACCCTGCTCACGGCCTGCCCCCAGCCACCACCGCCCTACGTGCCTCCGGTGGTGCTCAACTTCCGCTTCCCGGAGACGGCCGTCGGTCAGAATCTCCGGCTGGCCGCCATCTATTTCGAGCAGGCGACGCCGGAGGCCGAGCCCAAGCTGAAAGTGCTGGCACTCGGCTCCCTCAATGCGGGGGCCAGCGGATCAGTCAGCAGCGGCACCATCCAGCTGTTCGGGTCATCTTCGTATTACGGCGGCAGCACCCTGGACACCCTCAAGAACAATCCGCTGTGTGTCACACCCTTCAAGGGCGGCGAGACGAAGGGCATGACGGCCGTGATGGTGACGCCCGAGACGGTCAGAACCTGCAACGTGTATTTCACGCTGTTCAGGGACACCAGCGGAGACGGAAAGCCGACCTCCGACGAGGAGCTGTACCAGACCCACGACCTCTACAGCTACGCCAACGCGGCGTTCACCTACCAGTTCACCAGCCTCGACACCTTCTCGACCGAATCCGGCACCCGCGCCGCCGGCTGGAGTCTGGTGCGCCACGAGGTGCTGCAACCCTCCGAGACGCTGAACCGCTACGTGGTCAGCATGAACTCGGTGCCCACCGCCGACCAGGCCATCGCCATCCGCCTGCACGAGAGCACCAACCGCCTGACCAGCCAGGGTCTGAACCACGCCGGAGGCCAGAAATGAAGCGCCTGATCCCCCTGAGTCTGCTGGGCCTGCTGAGCCTCAGCGCGTGTGGCAGCAGTGCCCCGGGTGCTCCCGACGGCGGCCGCCCCCCGCTGCCCAGCGGCGTCGAGGTGCGCTTTCCGGCCGCTCCGGCGAACGCCTACCTGAACCTGCTGAAAGAGGACGGCACCAGCGTCTACCAGATCAGCGTGGCGGCCGGGAAGACCGTCACCGAGGTCGATCCGACGGGTCTGAATGTGCTGGTCGCGGAGGCCAGGCCCGTCTCGGCCTGGCTGCCAGCCACGGTGCAGGGCACCCCGGTCGTGAGTGCCCCGGCCGCGAAACTGAACTTCCTGCACTGGATCATGTGGCGGGACAAGGACTCCGACGGGGTGCGCGACGCCGGCGAGGAGCTGCCCCTGATGACCCACGACCGCGTGGCCTACGCCAGCGAGGCCGTGACCCTGAGTTTCCAGACCACCACGCCGGACATGAAGCAGACCTGGACCCTGGCGGCGGGCTGGTCGCGCGCCGAGCACTACGTGTACCTGCCCCGCGACACCACCACCTACCTGCGGAGCCTGGAAACCTCGGCCCTGAAGCGCTACACGCTGCACGTGACGACCCCGATCACCAGCCAGTAGCGCCAGGCGCAGGCGGAGCGGGCGCCCTGTTGAGAGGGCGCCCGCTCGCTCCTGTCCGCAAAAAACCGGGGCAGGTTTATTATATCAACCCCTTGGTAGACTGAACCATGCAGATCGGAATCGACAGTTTCGCCGCCGTGGTGTCCGACCCGGAGACCGGGCGTACCCTGAGCGCCGCCGAGAGGGTGCAGAACCTCGTCGAGGAGATCGTGCAGGCCGATCAGGCGGGCGTGGACTCCTTCGGGGTGGGCGAGCATCACCGGCCCGAGTATCTCGACTCGGCCCCCGCGATGATCCTGGCGGCCGCCGCCGCGCGCACCCGCCGGATCCGCCTCAACAGCGCCGTGACGGTGCTCAGCGCCGACGACCCGGTGCGGGTGTTCCAGCAGTACGCCACCCTCGACCTGATCTCCGGGGGGCGCGCCGAACTGGTGGTGGGGCGCGGGTCGTTCACCGAGGCCTACCCGCTGTTCGGGCTGAACCTGCGGGACTACGACTCGCTGTTCGCCGAGAAGCTGGAGTTGCTGCTGAAGATCCGTGAGGACACGCATGTGCACTGGACAGGACGGCACCGCGCGGCGCTGAGCGGCCAGGGCGTGTACCCGCGCCCGCTGCAGAGCCCGCTGCCGGTCTGGCTGGGTGTGGGCGGCACACCGGAGTCCTTCGTGCGCGCCGGGATGCTGGGCCTGCCGCTGATGGTGGCGATCATCGGCGGCGACTTCCGGCGGTTCCGGCCGCTGGTCGACCTGTACCGCGAGGCGGGACGCCGCGCCGGGCACGCCCCGGACAGTCTGAAGGTCGGGGTGCACGCCTTCGGGTACGTGGCGGGCAGCGCTCAGGAAGCGCGTGACACCTTCTTCCCCGGCTACGCGCGGATGCTGGACACCATCGGACGCGAGCGGGGCTGGTCGCCGCCCAGCCGCGCCGCCTTCGACGCCGCCACGGCCCCCGGCGGCCCCTACCTGATCGGGGAGCCGGAGGCGGTGGCCGAGAAGGTGCTGTATGTGAACGAGGTGCTGGGCGGCGTGACGCGGCTGTCCTTCCAGATGACCAACGTGCTGATGCCCCAGCCGAAGATGCTGCGCGCCATCGAGCTGCTGGGCACCGGGGTCGCGCCGCGGGTGCGGGCGGCCCTGGGCGTCTCGCAGCCGGTGGGCTGAGGAACGTCCCCAGCTCACGGACGCGCTCTACAGTGCGCCCGTACACTGCCTCCATGTCCACCTCCCTCTCCGAACGCCTGAACGCCGAACTGAGCAGCCTGCGCGAGTCCGGCCTGCTGATCTCGCCGCGTGTGCTGGACGCCGCCAACCGGGCGCGCACACGGGTCGATGGCCGCGAGGTCGTGAACTTGGCGAGCAACAACTACCTGGGCTTCGCCGACCATCCGGCGCTCAAGGCGCGGGCGGCCGAGTACCTGGAGAAATGGGGCGTGGGCGCCGGCGCCGTGCGAACCATTGCCGGCACCCTGCGGATTCACGAGGAACTGGAGGAGCAGATCGCGGCCTTCAAGCACACCGGCAGCGCGCTGGTGCTGCACTCGGGCTTCACGACCAACCAGGGCGTGCTGGGCGCCCTGCTGCGCGAGGGCGATCTGGTGATCAGCGACGAGCTGAACCACGCCTCCATCATCGACGGGCTGCGACTGACCAAGGCGACCAAGAAGGTCTACAGGCACGCCGACGCGGCCGATCTGGAGCGGCTGCTGCAGGAGCACGACACCGACGGCCTGAAGCTGGTCGTGACCGACGGCGTGTTCTCCATGGACGGCGACCTGGCCCCGCTGGACGCGCTGGTCGCGGTGGCCCGTAAACACGGCGCCGTGACCTATGTGGACGACGCCCACGGCTCGGGCGTGATGGGCGAATCAGGGCGCGGCACCGTGCACCACTTCGGCTTCGAGTATGCCGACGACGTAATCCAGGTCGGCACGCTGAGCAAAGCCTGGGGCGGCGTGGGCGGCTACGCGGCGGGGCACGCGAACCTGCGCCAGCTGCTCATCAACCGCGCCCGGCCGTACCTGTTCTCCACCGCCCAGGCCCCGGCCACCGTGGGCGCCCTGGCCGCCGCGCTGGAAGAGGTACAGCGCGACCCGACCCTGATGGAACGCCTGTGGGACAACACCCGCTACTTCAAGGCCGAACTGGCCCGGCTGGGCTTCGACACCATGGGTTCGGTGACGCCCATCACGCCGGTGCTGTTCGGCGAACCTGCCGCCGCCTTCGAGGCCAGCCGACGGCTGTTCGAGCAGGGCGTCTTCGCGGTCGGCCTGGGCTTTCCCACCGTGCCGCGCGGCTCGGCCCGGATCCGCAACATCGTGACCGCCGAGCACACCCGAGACGACCTCGACCACGCGCTGCAGGCGTACCAGACGGTCGGCCGCAGCCTGGGCGTCACTGCGGCGTGATCCAGTACCGCCTGCGGGCGCCCATAGATTTCACGGCGCTGGGCCGTCTGCGGCAGGCCGCGTGGGGCGGGAGTTCCGACGGTGGGTGGTGGCGGCCGGTGCTGGAGAGATCGCTGACCTGGGTCACGGCGCACCAGGGGGACGCGCTGGTGGGCTTCGTGAACGTCGTCTGGGACGGGGGTGTCCACGCCTTCCTGCTGGACACGACCGTGCATCCGGCGTATCAGCAGCGCAGCATCGGCCGCGAACTGGTCAGGCGCGCGGCGCGGGCGGCCCGCGAGCACGGCGGGCTGGAATGGCTGCACGTGGACTACGAGCCTCACCTGAGCGGCTTCTACGAGGGCTGCGGCTTCACGCCGACCCCGGCAGGGCTGCTGAAACTGGGATAGGGTTTCCCGCCTGTCCCGGCACCCCCCCGCTATCATCAGCCCCATGACAGACCGGCCGGCCGTGGGCGACAAGCAGGACAAGGGCAAAGACGTGCAGGCCATGTTCGCCTCTATCGCGCCGCGCTACGACCTGCTGAACCGGGTACTCAGCCTGGGCGTGGATCGGGGCTGGCGCCGCGCCGCCGCGCAGGAGGCCCTGGCGCTGGAGCCCGGGCGCGTGCTGGACGTGGCCACCGGCACGGGCGATTTCGCCCTGGAACTTAAGGGCCGGGCACCAGGGGCCGAGGTCGTCGGCTCCGACTTCGTACCCCAGATGCTCGACATTGCCCGCGGCAAGTCGGCGGCCCGGCACCTCGACATCCGGCTGGAGGAGGGCGACGCGCTGAACCTGCCCTACCCGGACGGCCGCTTCGACGCCGTGACCTGCGCCTTCGGTTTCCGCAACTTCGCCGACTACGCGCGTGGACTGTCCGAGTTCCACCGCGTCCTGGCGCCGGGGGGCCGGGTGGTGATCCTGGAGTTCCCGCCGCCCCGCGCCGGGCTGTTCGGCCGCCTCTTCCGCTTCTACTTCCAGCACGTCCTGCCGCGCATCGGCGCCCTCGTCAGCGGCAACGCCGGCGCCTACACCTACCTGCCCGAAAGCGTGCTGGCCTTTCCCGACCCCGAGACCCTGGCGGGGCTCATGCGCGCCACCGGCTTCCGCACCCGCTTCCGCGTCCTGAGCTTCGGCATCGCGGCGATCCACGTAGGCGACAGGCTTTAGCGCTTTTCCAGCCTGACCACCAGCATCTGCTCGGTGTGGGCGACCAGTTCCCCGGCCTCACCGAAGTGCAGGCCCACCGCGTCCTGCTCCTCGGCCGTGAGGCTCGCCGCGTGCTCGCGCAGCGCCCGCACCGTCTCCGGGGCACACCCGGACTGGGCCACCCACCAGCCGAACTCCAGGCGGTACGGCACCAGCGTGTCCCGCGCCCACCCGAAACCCGCCGCCCGCGCCAGCTCCCGCCACGCGGCCACGGTGCGCTGGGCGACGTGACTGGGGTCGCGCCGCCGCTGGTAGGTGTCGATCCAGGGCTGAAGCTCAGGCGTGGGGCTGATCTGATCCGCGATCACGAGGCGCCCGCCGGGCTCCAGCACCCGGAACGCCTCGGCCAGAAACCGGTCGAGGTGGTGGAAGTGGTGGGGCGCGTGGCGGGACGTGAGCAGCGTGAAGGCGGCGTCCGGAAAGGGCAGAGCCTCGGCATCGCCCGGCTGGAACGTCACGTTGGCGAGCCCTGCCGCCCCGGCCTGTTGGCGCGCGTGGGCCAGCATCGCCTCCGTGAGATCCAGCCCGGTCACCTGGGCGACCCGTGGGGCCAGGGCCAGGGCCGTGTGGCCGGTGCCGGTGGCGACGTCCAGCGCCCTGTCCTGCCGGGTCGGCGCGGCGAAGTCCAGCAGCACGGGCAGGCTGGGGCCGGCGCGGTGGATCTCGCTCTGCGCGTACTTCGCAGCGTGGGCGCCGAACTGTTCCTGACTGCTGGTCATCCAGACAGTCTGCGGAGCCGGCGCGGGCAAGTCAAACCGGAGCGGGTGATCCGCTCTGGCTGGCCTGGGCTGTCCTTTTCGGGCGCTTCTGCCTGGTGGCCTTCAGTTCAGGCTCTTGATCCAGGCGTGGATGTTCGCCACATCGCCGTCGCTGAGCTGTTCGGAGGAGAAGCGCGGCATGGTCGGGGCGAGTTCGCGTTCGGGGGTGCGGCCTTCACGCAGCGTGGTCAGGAACTGGGCGTCCGTCCAGGCTTTGGGCCCATCGGCGGTCGTCAGGTTCGGGCCGATGCCGCCCTGGGCCTGGGGGCCGTGGCAACCCGCGCAGTTGGCCACGAAGAGGGTCTGGCCAGCCTTGGGGTCACCGGCCGCGTTCGTGCCCGCCTGCCCCTCGCCCGCCTGCGTTCCGGCGTTGCCGTCGGCGGCCGGGGCACCGCTCATGGAGTCGCTGTCGCTGCCGGGGGCGCTCGCCGTCCCCGCCGCCACGGAGCCCGTCGCGGTGGAGTCCACGCCGCTCTCGGCCGGAGCGTCGCCCTGCACGTCGTTGCCCATACCGGCGCTGCCGCTTCCAGAAGTGCTCTTGCCCGCGCCGGCGGAGTCCGAGGCGTTCCCCTGCACCCCCCCGCTCCCAGCGCCCTGCGACCCGGCCCCCGCGTTGTCCGATCCGCCGGCCGGGGCCGAGCCCATCTCGCCCGCGCCGGACTGCCCCGCTGCCGTCTGGCCTGATGCGCCCGCACCCGACGAACCCGCACTGGACGAGCCCGCAGCGGCTTGGCCCGAGGCTGCGCCGTTTTCGGCCGCTCCCCCGCTCGCGGCGCCGGGGCCGGCCATATCGCCCCCGGCCATGCCCCCGCCGGCCGAGCCCTGGGTGCTCTGTTCCGACGAGGTGCCCGAGACGGACGGGGAATCGGCCGGGGCCACCGGCTTGCTCATCAGACGCGGCACCCCGATCAGCAGGCCGACTCCCAGGATCAGGCCCAGGGTGACGCCCAGGGCCCAGGACATCACGTCACCGGCGATCCAGCGGCTCTTGCGTACAGACTTCATAGGGCCAGCATACGCCGGCCCAGAGGGACATTTAACTGAGGTGGCCTTCATGCGGAACCGATAAAAGTGGGGCTCACGCCGGCCCGGCCGGGGGTCAGAACAGAGGTTCGGGCGGGGCCTCACGAGACTCGTCCGGCCACCACTGCAGCGCCTTCAGGTCGCAGCGGCCCGAGGCGTCCAGCACGATCCCCTCGGCCCTCAACAGGCCTTCTTGCATATCGCCGAAGCCGACCTTGTGGGTGCTCACGCGGCCCTGAGCGTTGATGACCCGGTGCCAGGGCAATTCCGTGCCGCCCATCAGGCCGTTCATGACGAAGCCCGCCTGGCGCGCCGCTCCCGGATTGCCGGCCAGCAGCGCCAGCTGGCCGTAGGTCATGACCCGGCCGCTGGGAATGCGGCCCACCAGCTCCAGGATGCGGCTCCGGAACGCGGCGGGCGGGGAGTCGGGCGCCGCCACGGCCCTACTTGCCGGCGCCGCCGGCGCTGCCGACCCCATTGGCCGCGACGCCGGAGACCAGCGCCTCGCGGATGCCCTGGGCGATCCCGACCGCCACCCGATCCAGATAGTTGCTGTCTCTGAGGTTCTGACCATCGACCGGGTGGCTGGTGTAGCCGATCTCGACCAGCGCCGCCGGAATCCGGCTGTTGCGGAGCACCGACAGCGACTGCCCGGACTTGAGGCCCTGGTTGAAGGCGCCGGTCATGCCCACCACGTTGCGCTGCAGCACACTGGCCAGCGTGCTCGACAGCGGATGGTTGGGGTTCCACCAAGTCTCCACGCCGTAGCCCCGCAGCGCCGTCCGGGCCTCCATGGCATTGACGTGGATGCTCACGAACAGCTGGGTGCCCGGCGTGCCCGTGCCGGCGCGCATCTCCAGATCGGTGCTCTTGGTGGCGTGCAGGGCGCGGTCGGTGTCGCGGGTGAGCACCACGTCCACCCCGGCGGCGCGCAGCAGGTCACGCACCCGCAGGGCCACGTCCAGGGTCACCTGCTTTTCCACCACGCTGCCGACCGCGCCGCCGTCCTTGCCGCCGTGACCGGGGTCGATCACCACGCGGGGTTTCACGTAGCTGGCGCTCAGGGCCAGGATGGCCAGACCGCTGGTGCCGGGCACGGGCGGCACCGCCGCGATCACGCGCTGGCTGGGGGGCACCGGGCTCAGGTCGGCCAGAGCCGGCGACAGGTCGATCACCAGCCGCGACCGGGTGCCGCTGGCGGGCGGCAGCAGTTCGGCCCGCCAGCCGCTGCGCTCGCTGGTGGGCGTGGCGGTGGTCAGGGTCACGGCCGCGCCCCCGGGAACGGGATCAAAGCGCCAGGAGCGCAGTTCCGGGCTGAGGTTCTGGCCCTGCTGCGGGCTGGCCTCCACCCCGGCGAGTTCCAGCCGCAGGCCGGCGGCGCCCGGCACCAGCCGGTAGGTCGTGCCCGGCGGCAGGTCGAACACCACCCGCGTCTGGCCCGGGTTCTTGCCGATCCTGGGCGGGGCGAGCAGCTGGCCCGCCTCACTCTGCCCGCCCACCCGGCCGCTCAGCTGGCTGGGGATATCCGTGTTGTCGCCGGGCAGGGCCGGGGCTGGAGGCAGCGCCGCGCCGCTGCGGCCCGGCACCACGGAGTCGCCGGGCGGCAGGCTGTCCACAGCGCGGGGAGCCTCGGCGGGAGCGGGAGCTGGAGGTGCGCTGGAGGCCGCGGGGGCACGCGCCGCGGCAGACCCCGTGGGGGGCGCGCCGGTCGCCTCCGACGGTGGCGGCGACAGGGGCGCGTTCAGCACGGCCTGAGCGTCGGCCGTGACCGGCACCGAGGCGCGCACGGCGCCCCGCAGAGCGGGACTGGCGCCGCCGCTCAGGGTGGGGCTGATCTCCACGATGAGCACGCGCGCCCCGGTCGCCAGGGTGGCCTCGCTGGCCCGCCAGCCCTCGGTCATGGACAGCGGAAACGGCGTGATCAGCGTGACCTGTCCGCCGCCCGCCCGGTACTCGGTGACGCTGCTGCCCACCCGGGCCGCCACGGAGGGCAGGACACGCGCGCCCTGCACGTCCAGGCGCAGGCCACTGAAGGTGGGGCTGAGGGTATAGGCCACGCCGGGCAGCAGGTCGAAGACCACCCGGGTCGAGCTGCCGTCGGAACTGATGCGGGGCGAGCCGAAGGTCGCGCTCTGCATGCCGGTCAGGTTGAGGGGCACGGGCGTCCCCGCCGGGATCTGCTGGGCCGCCGTGCCCACATTCTGCGGAGGGACGCCCGATTGGGCCGCCGCCGTGACCGGCAGGGCGAGCAGGAGCCCAGATGAGAGCAGGATGGCAGACCGCTTCATACCGACCCATTGTGTGGGGGCAGAAGGTGAGAATGGCCGTCCAGCACTCACAAAGCGGGACTGAGCGGATCCTGCGGGAGCGGCGCAGCCCCGCTGGGCTGGATTCCAGCGGCCCCGCTCCGGCGTCCAGCACGGCTGGGTCGGCGAAAAACGCAGGTTCGGTGCCGGTAGGTACCCTGGGCCCATGTGCAGCTTCAGAAGCCCGAGCACCGCGTCCTGGCGAGCGAGACTGTGCCGAAGCCAGCGACCGGCCTGGATGGCGCCCCCGGAGCACCACGAGCCTGCGAGCGTCCACACGTTCATCTCCTACACATACCACCTGCGTTCTGGCAGCGGTGTCACACCAGTTGGCCCACCCAGGGTCAGGCCGGGTTCGGCGGGGCGAAGGTTTTCGCGGCCGGCGAGAACAGCATGTCCCAGGTGCGCTGGTCGACCCGGCCGGTCGGCGCGAGCCCATTGGCCCGCTGGAAGGCGCGCACTGTCGCCGCCGTGACCGGCCCGTACCAGCCGTCGCCCCGGCCGGCCGGCATGGGCCGCATCAGGCTGATCAGCCGGTTCTGCACCGCCGCCACGTCGGGGCCGCTCTGGCGCTTGGCCTGCAGTTGCAGCACCCGCCGGAAGGGCACGGGCGCCACGCCGGGTGCCGGGGCGGCCGGGTCGGCACGGGTGCCCGGGTCGCTTCTCGGGGGTTCGGTGCTGCCTGGCTCGGGTCTGGCTGGCTCAGTTTTGGCCGGCTCGGGTCTGGCTGGTTGGGTCGACGCCGGCACGCCCGGGGAGGGCGCGGCTGCGGTGGGGTCTCCCTTCCCTGGCGCCTTGGGATCGGCCGGGGTCAGGGTGACGCTGCCGATCTGGGTGCTGCCGGTCTGGGTGCTGCCGTTGCCTGTGCCGGCGGGCGAGGTGGAGGTGGGCGCCGCCGTCAGGGAGCTGTCCAGCGGCACGTCCAGGTACACCAGGGTTCTCGCGCGGCCGTCCGGGTCGGCCTGCAGGCGCAGGTACACGTAACCGGCCGACGTCCGGATCCAGTTGTAGACGCTGCGCTGCTCGTCGCGGCTGCGCCACACCCCGTACAGGTCGCCGCCCAGCGCCGCGCCCAGTTTCACGCGTACCTGCTCCACGTTCAGGCTGCTGCCCACACAGCGCTTGGTGGCGGTGCCGACCTTTGAGAAGGTGGCGGGGCAGTTCCGCAGCACTCCGTCCAGCGTCTGCGCCACCCGCATCGCCGCGCGCTCCACATCGGGAGCGGCCGGCGCGGCCTGGGCGGAAACACTGAGCAGGGCGGCTATCAGAGGGACACGGAACGTCATGGACGTAGTCGTAGCACGCGCAAGCTGACGATGGCTGAGGGCCGGCGCCCACCCTCTTCAGGTGGGGTTGAACCGGCCTTTCAGCGGGGCCGGTGGCAGACTGAAACGCGCCCCGGCACACTGGCGGCATGACCTCATCCCAGGTGGAAGTGCGGCGCATACAGGACGCGAATCTGGCCCGGCTGCTGCAGCAGGAGAGAAGCTTCCTGGCCCAGTTCATCGACCCCCGCTCGCCCAGCGAGGTCGCGGCCCGCGTGGACATGGCCCCCAATCTGGCGCACCACCACGCCCGCAAGCTCGCCGACGCTGGCCTGCTGTTCGAGCAGCGACGGGAGGGCGGGCGGGTCTACTACCAGCTCTGTGCGCAGGAGTTCCGCGTGCCCAGCCGGCTGCGGCCGCCGGGCGATCTGCAGGGCAACGGCAGCGCCGACATGCGCGAGCTGGGCGAAGGCTTCATGCGCGCCTACGAGCGCTCCTGGGCGGCCATGCACGAGGGCGAGGAAGACGTGTTCGGCTTCGGCTCGGCCGCCCGCCCCGCCACGACTCCCTGCGAGCCCGACGCGCTGGGCCTGGAGGCGCACCCCACCCACCTGGACGCCCTGAGCCTGCGCCTCTCCCCCGAGCGCTACCAGCGGCTGGCCCGCGCCCTCAGCGCCCTGCTCGCCGAGGCCGCCGCCGAGGGCCACAGCCCCCAGGGCCACCCCTGCACCCTGGCCGTGCTGACCTTCCAGCTTCCCGGCGAGGGCGCCACCCCCGGCTCGTCTCTGTCCCACACCATCAACAGCTTCCTGGGCGCCCCAGCAGACGAACGCAGCCCACGCTGAACGGCAGAGGCCGCCCCACCCCGGAAGCGGCCCCAGTGTTCACCTTCAGCCCTCTGCTCTCTGCCCTGGGCGCCCCTCCCCTACTTGTACTGCGGCCAGGGCCAGGTCTTGAAGGTCACTTCCTGCCACTTGGGGTGCATCCCCTCGTCCTCCTGCAGGTTCACGAGCCGGCTCAGAGCGCACTGCTGGTACTTGAGCAGGATGTTCTTGCGCTCGGGCGTCTTGAAGTCGCGGGTGGCCAGGACGCTCTGCACCGCCACGGTGGGCACGCTGCCCGCGCCCAGGTTGGGGTAGAGCAGCTTGGCCGAGGAATAGACGCCATTCAGGGCGGCCGTGTAGGGCACCGGCACGAGATTCACGCCGCTCAGCTCCTTGACCCAGGCCGCCGGCTGGCCCACCACGGCCAGCACCGCGTCGACCTGCCCGGCGTTCAGCGCGGCCAGGGCGGCGTCGCGGTCTTTCACGCTCACGATGCTGTAGGGCACGGCCAGTTTGGCGCTCAGCACCTTGGCCGTGATCAGGCTGCCCCCCCAGGCCGCCACCCGTTTGCCCTTCAGGTCGGCGAAGGTGGCCACACCCGTCGTGGTGGTCTTGCCGAAGATGTTCTTCTTGACCACGGGCGGCCTGGCGAACAGGTGGACTTCCTCGTTGTGCAGCGGCAGCAGCGCCCGGATGTTGGCGACCCGGGCGTCCTGGTCGATCTGCTCCTTGGCCTTGAGCACGTCGCTCTGCACGAAGGCCAGCGAGACCTCGTTGCTGAGCAGCAGGTCGATGTTCTCCAGGCTCCCGCTGGTACCGCGCTCCTTGAGATACGCGCTCTGGGTGCAGACCACCCCGATGTTCCGGAACATGGCGGAGTAGGTGCCGGTCTTGCTGCCGGTGGCGACATTCAGGAAGACGGGCTGCGCCTGGGCCAGCGGCACACCGGCGAGCAGCAAACAGAGCATTCGTTTCACGGGGAGCCTCCAGGGCGCACTTGGGCAGATGACACGAGATCTACTTGAGGTCGCCGTACCCGTCGCCGGTCGACGGCGTGCCCGGCAGTGGATTCGGGGTGGCTGGGTTGGATGCAGGGGCACTGACGGTCTGTGGGCCGCCGAACATTCCCAGCTGATCGAGCGCGATCACGGCCACGCAGCCCAGCAGGATCACGAACAGCAGGAGGCCGATCACGCGGGAACGGTTCATGCCGCCGGCCCCTGGGCCGAGCCCCGGCCCGCGCGGCTGCTGTCCTCGCCGGCCGCCAGCGCCTGATCCAGCAGCTCGGCGTTGCGGCCCGCCCGGCGCGCGATCTCGGAGAGCGCACTTTCCGTGACGTGCTGATCCTCGGCGCTCAGGTTGGCCTGCTGCAGCGCGGCGGCCACGTTGCCCTTCGCCTGCGCCAGCTGCGTGTCGATGCGCGCCTTGCGGATCTGCCGGTCGAATTCCGCCAGATCGGCCCGCAGGTCCGTCAGGTGGGTCTGCGCGCGGGCGAAGGCCTCCTTGCTGACCTGCAGGTCGGCCTCCCAGCGCGCCGTATCGGCGGCGTCCATGTCGCCCCGGTTGGCGTCGATCAGGCGCTGGAAATCGGCCAGATGCCCGTTGGCGGCCTGCAGCTGCCCGGCCTTGGCCGTGATCAGTTCCTCGAACTGCCGGCGCTGCACGATCAAGGTTTCCAGCGGCATGGCCCGCGCGACCTCCTCCCGGGCGCGCACCCGCCCGGCGTTCAGGGCCTGCAGCAGCGCCGGCATCAGCAGCAGCACGGCCAGCGCCGCCACCCCGAAGGCCAGGAAGGTCACGGTGGTCAGGGCCACATTGAACAGCGCCACCGCCGCGCCCGCCAGCACGACCAGGCCCAGCAGGCTGCCGCCCGTGACCAGCGCGATGTGTCCGCCCGAGACCCGGCTCGGCGCCAGCTCCCCCCCCGCGGGCCGGGTAGTGATGACGGTGCCCTGCTTGACCGGCTTGCTCATACCTCCTTATACGCCGGAATGGGCGTGGGGGTTGCCCCCAGGACAGAACTCCCCGGCGGGGGCGCAGCCCAGGCAGCCCGAGCCCAGGCCTACTTGCTCAGGTTGGCGTTCGCCGGCAGGATGTAGACCGTGTCCAGGCCCCAGGGCTGCGGCTTGGCCGGAAAGCTGGCCGCCCGCCACACGAGGTAGTTGCCGATGTTCCCGGCCCCCAGCACCGTGTTCTTGTACGGCGCATCGGGCCAGACGACCCCCGCCGGTGCGTCGGCATCGGCCACCGCGATCAGGCCGCCCTGACCGAGCACGTCGCTGAGGCGGGCCGTGGGGGCGTAGCCGTCGATGCACAGGAACTTGACGATGGCGCCCTGCCGGGCCAGCGCCTCGATGTCGGGAATCCGGGCCTTCAGGAAGGCGTCGAGGCTGTAGGCCCTGACCCGCAGGTCGCGCTCGTACAGGTACTCGTTGGGAATGGTGACCGCTTCTGGAGCCACGCCGCTCGCCTGAAGGCTGACGGGGGTCACGCGGGCCTGAGCCAGCGCACTCACCTTCTGGTAGGCGAGCTGATTGGTCTTGACGGCGCCGGCGGCGGGAAGGAGCGAGAGACAGAGGAGGAGAGCAGAGCGTCGCACCACGGGAGTGTAGCGGCGGGGCAGGCTGAGCAGTGAGAAAAAAGTCATCTGGGTGGGGCGGCAGCGTCAGGAGGTGCCCTCTGCCCCGCCGCAGGAGGGGGACGTGATCCTACTTCGAGCCCCTTCACTTGCTGCCCCATGTTCTGGAAGCATTCCTCGACGCGATGCCAGCAGGCCGCCTCGCCTGACCGTAAGCCGATTCACTAGAGTCGCGCCCCCACCCGTTTCGGGGTGAGGGCGCGACTCTCAATCGACTCGCTTACGCGCCGACGAGGTTGTGTTCCCAGCCGAACACGGCGCGGTCGTCCACGGCCAGCGTCTCGTTGCCGGCCTTGATGGTCGCGGCGAGGCTCTTGGTCTCGGGGAAGAGGCGGGCGAAGTAGAACTTCGCGGTCTGCACCTTGCCCAGGTAGAAGCCGTCCTTGTCCTGGCCGGCGTCGATCTTGTCCTGGGCGAGCTTGGCCATGCGGGCCCAGAGATAGCCGTACACGACGTGGCCGAAGAAGCGCAGGTAGTCCACGGCGGCCGCGTTGACCTCGCCGGCGCCGCCCTCCTGCATGGCCTTCTGGCCGATCACCATGGTCAGCGAGCCGAGCTGCTGGGCGGCCTTGCCGAGCTGGGTGGCGTAGTCGCCGATGGCCTCGTCGCCCTCATGCTCCTCGACGAATTCCTGCAACACGCTGGCCAGCTTCTGCAGCTTCTTGCCGCCGTCCATGAGCACCTTGCGGCCCAGCAGGTCGAGCGCCTGGATGCCGTTGGTGCCCTCGTAGATCTGGCCGATCCGGGCGTCGCGGACGAACTGCTCCATGCCCCATTCCTGGATGTAGCCGTGGCCGCCGAAGACCTGCTGGCTCTGCACGGCGATGTTAAAGCCGTTGTCGGTCATGAAGGCCTTGGCAATGGGGGTCAGCAGGGCCACCAGATCGGCGGCCTCGGCGCGCTTGGCCTCGTCGGGGTGGTGGTGCTCGGTGTCAATGCTCAGGGCCAGCCACATCGCCATGGCGCGTCCGGCTTCACTGTAGGCCTTGCCGGTCAGCAGCATGCGGCGCACGTCGGGGTGGACGATGATCGGGTCGGCGCTCTCGGCGGGGTTCACGCGGGGCTCGTGGCGCATCTGCAGGCGATCCTTGGCGTAGGCCAGGGCGTTCTGGTAGGCGACCTCGCCCAGCCCCAGGCCCTGCAGGCCGGTGCCCAGACGGGCGGCGTTCATCATGATGAACATGTGGTTCATGCCCTTGTTGACCTCGCCCACGAGGTAGCCGGTGGCCTGGTCGAAGTTCAGCAGGGCGGTGGCGTTGCCGTTGATGCCCATCTTGTGCTCGATCGAGCCGCAGACCACGGCGTTGCGCTCACCGGGCTGGCCGTCCGGGGTCGGCAGGTACTTGGGCACCAGGAACAGCGAGATGCCCTTGGTGCCCTGGGGGCTGCCCTCCAGGCGCGCCAGCACGAGGTGCAGGATGTTGTCGGCCATGTCGTGCTCGCCGGCCGAGATGAAGATCTTGGTGCCCGAGACCGCGTAGGTGCCGTCGCCGTTGTCCGTGGCCTTGGTGCGGATGATGCCCAGGTCGGTGCCGGCGTGGGGCTCGGTGAGGCACATGGTGCCCGTCCACTCGCCGCTGACCAGCTTGGGCAGGTAGAGGTTCTTGAGTTCGTCGCTGCCGACCGCGTGCAGGGCCGAGTAGGCGCCGTGCGAGAGGCCCGGGTACATGCCCCACGCCACGTTGGCCGAGTTGAGCATCTCGACCAGCGCGTTGCTCACGAGGTGCGGCATGCCCTGGCCGCCGTAGGTCGGATCGGCGTCCAGCGCGGGCCAGCCGGCGTCGCAGTACTTCCTGTAGGCCGCCTTGAAGCCGGTGGGGGTGGTCACCTCGCCGTCGTCGTGGCGTACGCAGCCCTCCTGATCGCCGGTGCGGTTCAGGGGCAGCAGTTCACCCTCGACGAAACGCGCCGCTTCCTCCAGCACCTGAGAGATCAGGTCGCCGTCCGCGGTGTCGTTGTCCTTGTAAAAGGGCATCTGCGCGAGCTGCTGCTCGGCGCCCAGCAGTTCGTGCATGATGAATCGGAAATCGCGCAGGGGGGCCTTGTACGTGGGCATGGGTTTCGCTCCTCCTTGGGGCAGGCTCCGCCCCGGCGGCAGAGTCCTGATACTTCTTTATTGTACTCAGTATAAAACTTTTTGTGGTGAAAGTCATCCGGCGTTCAGGGCCGGCGCTCTCATCTCATGACCACCGATTCTTCAGCAGTCTCGCATGTGCTGACCTGGCGCACAGTTGCCAATCGTCCAGAATGCTTTGGCAGCGCGTCGTTGTCAGATTTTTCGAGTATCCTGCTGACGATCATGAACTATCCGAGCCTGGTCTGGCATCTCAAACGAACTGAGCTGTTTGCCGACCTCGAACTGACCGAACTGGAGCGCGTGGCCGCCACGACTCCGTACCGGTCGTTCCAGCCCGGTGAAGTGATCTACCGCATGGACGACCCCGCCGACGCGCTGTATTTCGTGCGGAGCGGCCTGGTCAAGATCAGCAAGCTCTTTCCCAACGGCAAGGAAGCCATCCTGGGCGTCATCGGCCAGCACGATACCTTCGGCGAACTGCTGCTGCAGGCGGAAGAGCGCCGCCCCACCCAGGCCGAGGCGCTGGAACGCACCACCCTGATCGTGCTGCCGCGCAATGAGCTTCAAAAGCTGCTGAACACCAAGCCTGACCTGGCCATGAAACTGATCCGCCTGATGGCCGCGCGCTTCTTCGAGGCCCAGGCCTGGACCGCCACGGTCAACGCCTACAGCGCCCCCGAGCGGGTCGCCAGCCTGCTCTACCGCCTGGCGCGCGAGTTCGGCCGCCCGCACGCGCAGGGCGTGGAACTGAACCTCAAGCTCAACCAGGAAGACATCGCGCGGATGGTCGGCGCCACCCGCGAGACGGTCAGCCATTCGCTGGGCAAGCTCAAGCAGGACGGCGCCATCGTGCGTGCCCGCACACCCATCGTGGTGCGGATGGACGCCCTGCAGCGCTACATCGACCAGGGCAACTGAAGACCGGGAGAGGCTCCCTGGAAGAGGTCACGGAGCGCCGGCGCCAGCCCGCGCTTTTTCTTATGCTGGGCCATGCCCGCCAGCACCCGCCCGGCCACCATTCGCCCAGTCAGCATCCGCCCGGCCACGCCGCAGGACGCCGCCGCCATCGCCGGGGTTCATGTGCGGAGCTGGCAGGAGACCTACACGGGCCTGATGCCGGCCGCCTTCCTGGCCCGCATGACCGACGAGGCCATGCGCCAGCGGCGGGAGACGGGCTGGCGCCAGACCATCGACCAGCGCCGTGAAGCCGTGCTGGTGGCGGAGCAGGGAGGTCAGCTGGTCGCCTTCGCCTCGGCCGGCGATCCGCGCGACCATCCGGGCTTCGACGCGGAACTGTCCACGCTCTACGCGCTGAGAAGGGTGCAGGGGCAGGGGATCGGCCGCGCGCTGTTCCAGTCCACCGTACAGGCGCTGGCCGCGCGGGGCGCCCGGACCCTGGCGCTGTGGGTGCTGGACGTGAACCCCACCCGTCAGTGGTACGCCCGGCAGGGCGCGCGGGAGGCGGGAAAAAAAGTGGAGGTGATCGCGGGCGGCGAGCTGCGCGAGGTTCGCATGGTCTGGGACGACCTGACGCCGCTGCTGTGAGGATCCATCGATCCGGTTCTGGTTGCCGGGCTCTGGACGAGGCCGGGCGAGCACCGCCAAGGTGTAGGGCTCCGGAAGCGACCGGTTCAGTCGGCGGGGACGGCCGGCTGAACGGGCCCGTCCAGCTGCCGGGGTAGCCGCGTCCAGAGCAGGGCCAGCGCCAGCGCGCCCAGCACGCTCAGGGCGACCAGTCCCAGGCGCGGCCCCAGCAGCCCCTGCTTGTCGATCAGGGCACTGGCGATCAGGGCTCCGGGCGGGCCCATGCCGACCAGCACGAAGGAGTACAGGCTGAGCACCCGCCCGCGCAGATGGTCGGGGATGGTGAGCTGCACCGTGCTGTTCGCGCTGACCAGCAGGCTGAGCATCCCGAAGCCGCAGGCGGCCAGCACGGGCACCGCCAGCACGGACGTGGGCGTGGCCGCCAGTACCACCGCACTGACGATCAGGATCAGCGCTCCGGCACGCAGGTTGCGGAGCGGGTTGGGTTTACTGGCCTGCCACAGCGCCCCCGCCATGGCCCCCAGCCCGAAGGCCGCCGACAGCAGCCCGAAGCCCGCCTCGCGGGCGCCGAAGACCACGCGGGCGTAGTACGGGATGATCACGTTGAAATTGATGACCGTCAGGCTCAGGGCGCCCACCAGCAGCATCACGTTGCGCACGGTCGGGGTGGCGCGCACGTAGCGCAGGCCCTCGCGCACGTCGTCGAGCATACTGCCGTGCCGGGCACTCTCACGCTGGGGGAAAGGAAGGGTGGCGATCACGTACAGCACGACGAAAAACGAGGCCACGTTGAGGTAGAAGGGCAGGGCCAGCCGGGAGAGGCGATCCGGATCTCCGCCCGAGAGCAGCGACACGCCCAGCGCGGCCACGACCCCGAACAGCGCCTGCCCCAGCGTGCGGCTCACGTTGAACGACAGGCTGTTCAGGGCCACGGCGTTGGACACGTCGCTGCGCGGCACGAAATCCACGACCATGCTCTGCCGGGCGGGCATGTCGAAGGCGTTGGCCGTGCCGGAGATAAAGGCGAGCAGCAGCACCAGCGGCAAGGTGACCACGCCCAGCTGGGTGGTCACGGCCAGGGCCACGGCGGTCAGCAGCAGGGTGATCTGGGTGGCCAGCAGCACCCGCCGCCGGGGCAGGCGGTCGATCACGGCCCCGGCGAACAGCGAGAGCAGCAGGCTGGGCATGAACTGGGCCGCGCTCACCCAGCCCAGCGCGGCCGAACTGCCCCCGGACAGTTCCAGCACCAGATACTGCTGCGCGGTCGCCTGCATCCACGAGCCGACCAGCGAGAGCAGTTGGGAATACCAGTAGCGGCGGTAGTCGGGATGGCGCAGGGCACTGAAGGTTCGCCGCTGCCACGCCTGGGCACGGGAAAGCACGCCACCCACCATACGCCCGCCCCCGTGCCCCGCCGGCCGGGCTCCACTTCATGCAGCGCCAATCTGTGCGGGCAGCCTCTGCCCGGCTCTCCCCAGGGCTCTGTCCCGGCGACACCCCCGCTGGGGGATGTGGGCCCGTCAGGCAGAACCTCCGCCCAGCACGGCGTCCGTCCCCCCTGTTCCGGGGATACGCCGCATCACACGGCATCCACGCCTTCAGACGGCCGGGAAAGCCTGTGCTGGACTAGTCAAACGGGGCCGGCACGTGTTACGGTGCGCGGGTCAACATTTCAATCTGTGATCATCCCCTGTCGAGCTTCACCGACGCTGCCCGAGCTGTCCCCCCCGCCGTTCCTGCGAGCCTGCCCCGGATGCCCCGACCCGCCCCCCTTGCCTGTTGCCTGACCCTGCTCCTGACCCTGGGAGTGGCGGGGGCTCAGGTCAGCGGTCAGGGCGCCAGCGGGCAGACGGGCAGCGCCGCGCAGGCCACGGTGACCGTGCAGGCGGGCGACACGGCCTACAGCATCGCCCGCCGCGCCGGCCTCAGCGTGGACGCGCTGCTGGCCCTGAACGGCCTGAGCAGTCCACAGCTGCGGGTCGGGCAGGTGCTGCGGCTGAGCGAGCTGCGCGTCCATGTGGTGCAGCCGGGCGAGACCCTCTACGCCCTGGCCCGCCGCTACGGGGTCAGTGTGGACGCGCTGCTGTTCGAGAACACCCTGCCGGTCGGCACGGGCCTGCGGCCTGGGCAGACGCTCCGGCTGCCGGGGAACGCGCTTCTGGCCAGCGCCGCCGCGCCCGCGACCCCGGCACCCGCCCCGGCCGCGCCTGCCCAGGGGCCAGACGGATCGGCCACCCCGCCGGCCTTCCCCGGTGTCCTGGGCTCGCCCTTCCTGCCGGCGCAGCCCACCCAGGAACAGCCGGCGCTGCTGCCCCCCAGCCAGCTGCCGACACTGCCCCCCGGCCGGACGGGCACGCTGCCGGCGGTTCCGGCGCCCCTGCCTGCATCGCCATGGCCCGCACCGCCCGCTGCGCCCGTGACCTCACCCCTGCCAGCGGACTGGCGCGGGGCCGCGCTGGCCATGCTGGGCACGCCCTATGTCTACGGCGGGGCCGGCCGCGACGGAACGGACTGCAGTGGTCTGGTGCTGCAGGTCTTTACGCCGCTGGGCATCCAGCTGCCGCGGGTCAGTGCCGATCAGGCGCGGGTGGGACAGCCCGTGAACCCGGGCGAGTGGCAGGGCGGCGACCTGGTCTTCTTCGACACCCATGGCCAGGGCCGGGTCACGCACGTCGGGATCTACCTGGGAGACGACACCTTCGTGAATGCCAACAGTTATCAGGGCCGGGTCACCATCGACCACCTGACCAGTGACCGCTACTGGTCGGCGCGGTACGTGGGCGCCCGCCGCGTGCTGGACTCCCCGGTGGCCCTGGGCCGCTGAGGCTGTCCTCGATTCTCCTGAAAACGACGTGTGACAGACGAACGCGCCACCTGGATCCAGGTGGCGCGTTCGCTGTTCCCCCGGATGACAGGTTCCCGGTCTCAGCCCTCGTCGTGGATCGTGTCGGCTTCCAGGATCGCCCGGTAGTCCTCCAGCTGGGCGCCCTCGCCGAGTTCCTTGGCGATCTTCTCGATGGCCAGGCGCACGACCTCGCTCTTGCTGATCAGGCGTTCGGGGCTCGACAGTTCGTAGGCGGTCCGGGTCAGGAGGGCGTCCTGCTCATCGCTGATCACGACCTGTAGACGTTTGCGTTCCTTCTTGGGCATGCCTCTCCTGATCAGACCCCACACCATGCGCCGGGGCCTCATGGCCAGCCTAGCACGCACGTACAGTGCCCTCAACATCGCCCTCCAGGTGGGAGCGGACATCGGAACGGCCGTGAGTATCAGACGCTCCCTGGCCCGGCCACCGGGCGGCTGATCTGGACAGGTGGGCCGGAGTTGCAGTGGATATCTCGGCCCCCGGGAGGTACAGTGAGCATCATGTGTAACATGCACCTACCTTCACGGGTGCTGGCCGCCTGCTCTCTGACCTGACTCCGCCTGCGGGCCCTGCACAAAGGAATGACCATGCAACTCACCCCACTGCACATCAAGGGAGGCCGCCCGCTCGCGGGGACGGTCGCGGCTCAGCACAGCAAGAACGCGGCGCTGCCGATCATCGTGGCCAGCCTCCTGAGCCGTGAGAAGGTGACCCTGCATGGCATCCCCCGGCTGTCGGACGTGTACACCATCCTGGATCTGATGCACCACCTGGGCACGCAGCACGCCTGGGTCGGCGAGAACTCCCTGGAACTGCACACCCCGGAGATCCTGAACACCGACGCGCCCTACGCGCTGGTCAGCAAGATGCGCGCCAGCTTCATCGTGCTGGGCGCCATCCTGGCCCGTGCCGGACGCGCGACCGTGAGTATGCCCGGCGGCTGCGCCTGGGGGCCGCGCCCGGTGGATCAGCACGTGAAGGCCCTGCGGGCCCTGGGCGCCGAGATGACCGAGGACGGCGGCAACTTCGATGCCCGGCGCAGCGGGTCGCTCAGCGGCACCTTCCAGTTCGAGCTGCTGACCGTGGGCGGCACCCACAACTCCATCCTGGCCGCCACCCTGGGCGACGGCGTGGTCACCCTGGAGAACGCCTCCATCGACACCGACGTGGTGGACATGATCGAGTTCCTGAACGCTCTGGGGGCCGACATCCAGGGCGCGGGCACCAACACCGTCGTCATCCGGGGGGTGGAGGCCCTGCGCGGCGGCGAATACACGGTGATTCCCGACCGCATCGAGGCCGGCACCTTCATGATCATGGCGGCCGCCACGCGCAGCCGGGTCACGCTGACCAACATCCGCCCCGACCATCTGCGCGCCGTGAGCCTGAAACTGCAGGAGATGGGAGTGGAGATCACCGAGGGTGAGGGCACGGTCACCGTGGACGCCACCGTGCGCGAACTCAGGCCCGTGAACATCACCACCCAGAGCTACCCCGGCTTCCCCACGGATCTGCAGCCCCAGATGAGCGCGCTGCTGGCCACCGTGCCCGGCACCAGCGTCGTGCAGGATCCGGTCTACCCCGACCGCCTGACGCACGTGGCCGAGCTGCACCGCATGGGCGCGAACATCACGGTCAGCGGCTACACCCAGGTCATCCAGGGGGGGGCGCTGCACGCCGCGCCGGTCAAGGCCGCCGACCTGCGGGCGGGCGCCGCCCTGATCATCGCCGCGCTGACCGCCGAGAGCGAGACCGTGATCGACGGTGTGCAGTACCTCAACCGGGGCTACGAACGCCTCGTCGAGCGCCTGCGCGGCCTGGGTGTGGACGTGCACCAGCCGGACATGGCCCTGGCGATGGACTGAGCCACCGGACACCCGGAGCGCCCGCCCCGCATGGAGGCGGGCGCCCTGCGTTCAGACCTCTCCGCCCCAGCCCCTGCCGTGACGATCCCAGGCCGCCTCGACGTGGGTGAGCACGTCCAGCGGCAGCGGCCCGCCCTCCACGAGACGCACGTTGCGCTCCAGGTTGGCGACGCTGGCCGTGCCCACGATGGCGCTGTGGACGCCGGGTACGAAGGCCGCGAAGCGCAGCGCGAACTCGTCCCACTCCAGGCCCGCGCCCTGGCGCACGGCGTTCAGGTCGAGCACGCCCAGACGCTCCCAGTAGGTTTCGGCGTACTCGCCCACCGGCCGCTCCTGGAAACGCCACGCCGCGTTGGCGATGGGGCGCTTGGCGATCACGCCCAGGCCGCGCCCGGTGGCCGTGGGCAGCACGGAGTGGCGGCTCCACTGGTCGGCGAGATTCACGCTCGTTTCCAGCGAGCCGAAGCGGCCGGACTGCGCGGCGAAGGCCAGGGCCTCGTTCTCGCCGCTGTAGGCCGCCACGCGGATCAGGCCGGACTGCCGGGCGTCGTCCAGGGCGGCCAGCAGCTCGTCACGGTGCAGGGTCTCCAGCGGGCACGAGTGCAGGTGGAAGATGTCGATCCAGTCCACCCGCAGCCGCCGCAGGGCCTGCTCGATGCCGAGCCGGATGGCCTGCGGTGTCCAGTCCTCGGCCCCCTCGGCGCCGTAGCCGCCCTTGGAACTCAGGATGAAATCGTCGCGGCGATGCGCCAGATGCCGCCCGATGCGCTCCTCGCTCAGCCCGTAGCCGCGCGCCGTATCGACCAGGGTGATCCCCAGATCGAGCGCGCGGTTGAGCAGCGTGCCCGCCTGATCCTCGCTGAGGCTCCCGGCGCCGAGCTGCCCGGCCCCCAGCCCCAGCACACTGACCCTGAGTCCCGTTTCGCCAAATTCCCGCTGTTCCATGGGGCGTACCATACCGCCATGAGTGACCCTGGGCCGGGCTTTGGGGAGATGAGCGCGCAACGGATCCCGACTGCCCGGTTCGGCGGGCAGCCCCCAGGGAGGCCCGGACGCTAGACCAGCTCGGCGCGGCCCTCCTGCTGGGCGCGGAACTGCAGTTCGTAGAGGTCGCGGTACAGGCCGCCCGCCGCCAGCAGCTGCGCGTGGGGGCCGTCCTCCACGATCTGCCCGGCGTCCAGCACCAGAATGCGGTCGGCGCCCCGGATGGTGCTCAGGCGGTGGGCGATGACGAAGGTCGTGCGGCCCTGCATCAGCCGCTCCAGGGCCGACTGCACCAGGGCCTCGGACTCGTTGTCCAGGGCGGAGGTCGCTTCATCCAGGATCAGGATGCGCGGGTCTTTCAGGATGGCGCGGGCAATCGCGATGCGCTGGCGCTGGCCGCCCGAGAGCTTCACGCCGCGTTCGCCCACCACCGTGTCGTAGCCGTGCTCGAAGGCCGTGACGAACTCGTGGACGTTGGCAGCGCGGGCGGCGGCCTCGACCTCGGGCGGCGTGGCATCGGGGCGGCCGTACAGGATGTTCTCGCGCACGGTGCCGGAAAACAGCAGGGTTTCCTGCGGCACCAGGCCCACCTGGGCGCGCAGATCCTCCAGGGCGTAGTCACGCACGTCGCGGTCGTCGATCAGCAGCGAGCCGCCGCTGACGTCCCAGAAGCGCGGGATCAGGTTGACCAGGGTGGTCTTCCCCGCCCCGCTGGGGCCGACCAGCGCCACGACCTGCCCGGCGGGCACCTGCAGGTTCAGCGACTTCAAGACCTCCACGCCGCCGTAGCTGAAGCGCACGTCCTGAAACGCCACGCGCCCCTCGGCGCGGCTCAGCGGGGCGGGCTGGGGGGCCTGGGGCAGGTCGCTGCGCTCGTCGAGCAGCTCGAAGATCCGGCCTGAAGCGCCCAGCGCCTCCTGGAACTGGTTGAAGATGCCGGTCAGCGCCGCGACCGTGCCGCCGACCTGCAGCGCGTAGAACAGGAACGTGACGAGGTTACCGGGCGTCATCGCGCCGGCCATGACCTGCCGCCCGCCGTACCACAGCACCAGCGCCAGCGAGGAGAAGGTCAGGAAGCTCATGACCCCGCTCATCAGCGCCTGCAGCCGGGCGCGCCGGAGGGCCGCCAGGAAGCTCAGGTTCACGCCCTGGCCGTAGCGGCCGCGCTCGACGTTCTCGGCCGTGAAGCTCTGCACCACGCGCACGCCGCTGATGGCTTCCTCGGCGCTGGCGTTGGCCCCCGCCACGGCGTCCTGCACCTCGCGGCTGACCTTGCGGATGCGCCGGCCGATGGTGAAGGCCGTGCCGATCACCAGCGGGATCACCGCCAGGGTCAGCAGGCTGAGCCGGGCGCTGGTGGTCACCAGCAGCGCCAGCGAGCCGACCAGCGTGACCGTCTGCGCGGCGAGCTGCGCCAGCGCGGAACTCGTCACGCCCTGCACGGTGCCCACGTCGGCGGTCAGGCGGCTGGTGAGGTCGCCGGTCTTGTGGTCGCCGAAAAAGCGCGGCGAAAGGGTGAGCAGGTGAGAGAAAAGCGCGCGGCGCAGATCGGCCACCACGCCGGCCCCCACGCGCGCCAGCAGGTATGACTGCGCCGCCCCGAACAGCGCCGAGAGCGCGAACACGCCCAGCAGCAGCAGCACGGTGCGGTCGAGCACCCCCGTATCGGTGCTGCCCACCTTGAGGAAGGAGGCGTCGATCAGGCTGCCGAAGAGTTTGGGAAAGACCAGATTCAGGCCGCTGGACAGCAGCGTGGCCGCCACGCCCAGCACGAACAGCGCGCGGTAGGGCCGGGCGTAGGCCAGCAGCCGCGCGAGCTGCTTGGGGTCACGTTTGACGCGCTTGCCGTCTGGCCCGGTCGGCACGGCGTAGGAACTGGGGCGCGAGAGCATAGGTGAAGGGTACGCCGAATGGGGCATGACGGGTGCCCTTGCGGAGTACAGCTTGAGCTGCGGGCGAACCCCTCAGTCCGCTGCGCGGCCAGTTCCCCCCAGGGGAGCCAAGGTTTGTTCCTCGGCTCCCCCTCAGGGAGGCTGGCACCGAAGGTGACTGAGGGGTTCACGCCGCGCCGCCGCCCAGCCCCTACGCCAGAGCCAGCTGCGGCTCCACGAAGTCCAGCTCCAGCGCGTCGGCCACGCCCTGGTAGGTCAGTTTGCCCTGGTGGGTGTTCAGGCCCAGCCCCAGCGCGGCGTTCCTGCCCAGCGCGCCGACCCCGTGGTCGGCCAGCAGCAGGGCGTAGGGCAGGGTCTGGTTGGTCAGGGCGAAGGTGCTGGTGCGCGGCACGGCGCCCGGCATGTTCGCCACGCCGTAGTGGATCACGCCGTCCACCACGTAGGTGGGGTCGTCGTGGGTGGTGGCGTGGATGGTCTCCACGCAGCCGCCCTGATCCACCGCCACGTCCACGATCACGGAGCCCTCAGGCATCAGGCCCAGCATGTCGCGGGTCACGAGGTGCGGGGCCTTGGCACCGGGGATCAGCACGCCGCCGATCAGCAGATCGGTGTCGGGCAGCAGGGCGCGGATGTTGGCCTCGCTGCTCATCATGGTGGTCAGCTTGCCGAAGAACACGTCGTCGAGGTAGGCCAGCCGGCGCTGCGAGACGTCCAGGATGGTGACCTTGGCGCCCAGGCCCATCGCCATCTTGGCCGCGTTGGTACCCACCACGCCTCCGCCGATGATGGTGACGTGACCGGGCTGCACGCCGGGCACGCCCCCCAGCAGCACGCCGCGGCCGCCCACCGGCTTCTGCAGGTGGTACGCGCCCGCCTGCACGCTCAGGCGGCCGGCGACCTCGCTCATGGGGGTCAGCAGGGGCAGGCTGCCGTCCTCGACCTGCACGGTCTCGTAGGCGACGCCGGTGGTGCCCGCCGCCAGCAGGGCGTGGGTCAGCTCACGGTCCGCGGCCAGGTGCAGGTAGGTGAACAGCAGCAGGTCGCCCCGCAGGTAGCCGTATTCACTGGCGATGGGCTCCTTGACCTTCACGACCATCTGGGCGGCCCACGCCTCGGCCGCGCTGCCCAGGCGGGCGCCCGCCTGCTCGTACTCGTGATCCTGAATGCCGCTGCCCACGCCCGCGCCGCGCTCGACCGTGACCGTGTGCCCGCGCCGCACCAGTGTGCCGACCCCGCCCGGCGTGAGGGCGACGCGGTTTTCCTTGACCTTGATTTCCTTGGGCAGTCCGATATGCATAGTGTTGACCTCGGAGGCAGCGCCGGGGCGCCCGCCTGGATTGGATGTGGCGCAATGGTAGCAGGATGGGCGGCAACTCCGATTGCCGTCACACGCCTGATTTCCGGGCAGCGCAGCAACATCGTTGCGCCGCCGTGGCACAATAGTCGCAATCATGTCCCAGGAAACCCTCGACGCCATCGACCGCCAGATCCTGGGCATCCTGCAGGAGGACGCCCGCAAGCCCAACACCGAACTCGCCGACGAGATCGGCCTGACGCCGGCCCCCACCCTGCGCCGGGTGCGGCGGCTGGAGGAGGAAGGCATCATCCAGCGCTACGTGGCCCTGCTCGACCCGAAGAAGGTGGGGCGCGAGCTGATGGTGCTCGTGCGGGTCACGCTGGACAAGCAGACCAAGGCCGGTTTCGAGGACTTCGCCCGCCAGATGCAGGCCCGCCCCGAGGTGCTGGAGTGCTTCCTGTGCCTGGGCGACATCGACTACCTGCTGAAAGTCTGCGTGCCCGACCTGGACGCCTACCAGCACTTTCTGGTGAACACCCTGGCGGCCATTCCCGGCGTGCGGAACACCGCCAGCACCATCGTGGTCAAGCAGGAGAAGTACACCACCCGCCTGCCGCTGGACTGAGGAGCCCGAGCTGGGCAGATTGGACTGGGGAGCAGGTCGGCCTCGCCCCCTGCGCGATACTGGGCGGCATGAACCGTACGTTTCCCCGCGCGGCCCTGAGCGCCCTGCTGCTGACCGGCGCCGCCCTGGCCCAGACCACCCCGGCCCCGACCACTCCGGCCCAGAGCCCTTCAACCCAGACACCCTCAACCCAGACGGTGCCCGCCCCCGCCTTCAAGCCCCTCCCCTTCCTGTCTCAGACGCCGGTTCGCGCGTTCAAGGAGCCCGGCTGGGTGGTCGATCCGGCGAAGACCTACCGCGCCGTGCTGCAGACCAGCAAGGGCGACGTGACGGTGGAACTGTACCCCCGGGTCGCGCCCAAGGCGGTCAACAACTTCGTGTTCCTGGCGCTGAACCACTTCTACGACGGCACGCGCTTTCACCGGGTCATCGACGGCTTCATGGCGCAGGGGGGCGACGGCCTGAGCGCCGATCCCGCCCAGCGCGCCCGCTGGGGCACGGGCAGCCCGGGCTACGGCTTTTTCGTCGAACTGGACGAGGGCCTGAAGTTCGATGCCGCCGGAGTGCTGGCGATGGCCCGCGCGCAGAGCTACTTCTCGCAGGGCAGCCAGTTCTTCGTCACGCTGGCTCCGGCGGACTTCCTGAACGGCAACTACACCATCTTCGGACGGGTCGTGGCCGGGCAGGACGTGCTGGCGAAACTGACCCGCACCGCCAGGAGCGGTGCCCAGGGAGAACAGGCCATCCCGGACGCCCAGCCGGATGTCCTGCGGGGAGTGCAGATCCTCAGCTCGCCCTGACCCCATCCGGCCCCGCCACGCATGTGAGGCGCCGTGGCACGGGGCAGCGCTCTAGACTGGCCCCTATGCGCCTGTTCCGCCTTCTGCCGCTGGCCGCCGCCGGGCTGCTGACCTGGTATGTCCGGAAGGTTCACCGCTTCCGCGACCCGGTACGGGTGGTCGGCGCGGGGGCCGATGCGGGGGGCGACAGGGGGGCCGACACGGTGCTGAGCCCGGCCGACGGCCTGGTGAGCTTCGTGCGCCGGGTGAGCAACGGGCAGATCCAGGCAGGGCTGAGCGGCACGCCGCTGCGGCTGCGCGACGTGCTGGGTGCGCCGGGCGCCGACGGCTGGCTGCTGGGCATCCTGGTCGGGCCGCTGGACGTGCATTACACCTACCAGCCGGTGGGCGGGAAGATCACGGCCGTGACCCACCGGGGCAGCCGGGCAGACGTGCCGCTGCTGAGCCTGCCCGCGCTGCTCGGCGTGCTGACCGGCCGGGTGCCGGAACTGCTGGAGACCCGCGGGGCGCTGGAGAACGAGCGCCTGAGCGTGAGCACCCAGACCGGGCAGGGCGACGTCACCGTGACCCTGGTGGGGCCGGGCAGCGGCCTGAACGCCCTGCCCTTCCTGCGCGAGGGCGACCAGGGCCGAGTCGCCCACAAGCTGGCGTTCGTGCCCGAAGGCGCCCTGGTGCTGCTGCATCTGCCGGAGGCCCTGGTGCCGCTGGTCAGCGTGGGCGACCGAGTGGTGGGCACCCAGACGGTGATCGCGCAGACCGTGACCGCGCAGGGTTGAGGCCGGGAGCGGCGCAGGGGCACAAAAGCAGGATGTACGCGGGGAAGGATCACAGGTCGCCCCGCCACAGCGGCGGCCACGGGCATCACGGTGCTCTCAGGGCCGGTCCGCTATGCTGCGGGCATCCGGAGCACGACCCCGAGGAGCGCAGCTGTGGCGGAATCCCAACTCACTGAACGGCACAACCCCGAGCGGATCGGCGAACGCCTGGTGGCCGACCGCAAGGTGCGGGCGGTGGCCCAGGCCGGCAGCTACGGCACCGAGTTCGCCTGGACCGGCTCGCAGCCGACCTTCGTGGTCTTCGAGCGCGACCTGCTCTCGGCGCGCACGGAGACCCGGGCCGGGGTCACGGTCGAGCGCTTTCCGTACGAGAAGCTGGAAGAGTGGCGCGACTGGGACGTCGCCCGCGCCCAGGCGCCGCTGGCCCTGCTGGCGACCAGCCGGGTGGCCTACGACCCCACCGGCCACTACGGCCGCATCCAGCGCACCCTCTGGAACCTGAACGCCTCGCAGCTGGCGGCGCACCGGGCCGAGCTGCTGAACCTGGCGATCGAGCGGCTGGAGCAGGCCCGGGCCGATCACACCGGCCCCGGACACGGCGTGCAGGAGCAGCTGCTGGCGCTGGCCGACGCCCGCGAGCTGGCCCTGACCCTGCTGTACCCGGCGCTGCTGACCCGCCTGCACCTGTGGCCCGAGTTCGAGATCCGGCTGCCACACGCCTGGCGCACGGCGGCCGGGCTACGCTTCCCCAAGGCCGTGTACCGCCTGGAGGGCCTCTACGGCTTCGGCGGCGAGGACGAGGCCCGCCGGGTGCTGCTGGCCACGCGCGGCCTGGGGCTGGTCGAGCAGGAGCGCCGCGCCCGCGCCGCCTTCCAGGCCGGCTACTACGACGGCGCCGTGCGCTACCTGCGCGACGAGACCGCCCGCACGCACACCAGCGACCTGCGCCAGTGGACTCACCTCTCCAGCGCCCGGCGCGAGAAACTGAGCACCCTGATGGGCGTGACCCGCGCGCCGCTGGGCCCGGCCGCCCTGAGGCTGGCCGGCGAGCTGCTGGACGCCGTGCGCGACGGGCAATGAGGCTCACGGGCAGGAGCGCTCACCCGCCAATCCTGAAATGAGAGAGGGCCGGGGCAGATGCTCCCCGGCCACCCTCGTCATCCTGAGTGTTACGCCTGCTGGCCCGCTTCCGCCCTGGGGGCGTCGGCCTGTCCCGCGTCCACGGTCTTGGGAGCGCTGAGCTGCCCACCCGTACGCACGGACACCGCGCGCTTCTGGGCGGCTTCCGAGCGGGGCACCCTGATGGTCAGGGTGCCGTGGTCGAAATCGGCCTCGACCTTGGTCAGATCGTACTTGGCGGGCACGCTGAAGGTGCGGGCCAGGGTGCCGTAGGCGCGCTCGACCCGGTGGGCGGTGCGGCCCTCGATGCGCGAGTACTTGCGCTCGGCCTGCACGGTCAGGGTCTGGTTCTCGGCCTCGATCTGGATGGACTCGGGCTGCACGCCGGGCAGATCGAGCGTCAGTTCCAGGCCCTGCTCGTCCTCGTGGACGTCCACGGGCGGGGCGAGGCGGGCGGTGCCGTTGCCCTGCCCGAAGGCGCGATCCATGCGCTGGGTCAGTTCTTCGATTTCACGGAAGGGATCAAATCGCATCATGTGAAGACCTCCTGAGCTGATCGGAGCGCGTACCAGACTGCCTTGTCAGGCTTCACGCTCAACAAGGCCCATCTTAAAACCTGAGTGCAATCGTGTCAAGTTTAGTGCGCGTTAAGCAAGGTGTATGCGATTGCCAGCTCGGTTCTGCGGCTCAGTGCTGTGGCCCACCTGTTACACTTCCGGAGGTCTGGGGCACACGCCCCGCCTTTTTCCCCGCGATCCCGTGAGGTCGCACCCGCCCCGTGAGGCCGGAGAAGGAGTTCAGGATGTCGAATGGAGTGATGTGCCGTCAGCGTGCGCTGGACGGCGTTTTTGTGTGGATGGTTGATCGTCGATGGTTGATGGATAAAACATCTGTTTCCATCAACCATCAACGATCAACGATCAACGAGGCGCCCCGTGGCGCCTAAGGCCACCATCCTCTCGGCCGACGAGATCCGGCGCGGGCTGACGCGCATCGCGCATGAGATCGTGGAGCGCAACAAGGGCGCGCACGATCTGGCGATCATCGGCGTGCACACGCGCGGCATTCCCATCGCGGCGCGGCTGGCGGCCAAGCTGAGCGAGCTGGAGGGCGTGGAGATCCCCACCGGGATGCTCGACATCACCCTGTACCGCGACGACCTCAGTGAGGTGGCGCACCAGCCGATCATCCGCGAGACGCACGTGCCCTTCGACATCGCCCGGCGCCGGGTGATCCTGGTGGACGACGTGCTGTACACCGGCCGCACCGTGCGCGCCGCGCTGGACGCCCTGATCGACCTCGGCAGGCCGCTGGGCATCCAGCTCGCCGTGCTGATCGACCGCGGCCACCGCGAGCTGCCCATCCGCGCCGACTACGTGGGCAAGAACCTGCCGACCGCCAAGAGCGAGGTCGTGAAGGTCAAGCTGCAGGAAACGGACGGCGTGGACATCGTGGAACTCTGGGATCTGGAGGACGTGAAGTGAGCGCCGCGACCACGACCACCTCCGCCCGCCCGCGCCACCTGCTGGACTTCACCGAGTGGTCGCCCGAGCGCCTGAACGCCATTCTGGACAACGCCGACACCATGCTGCAGGTGCTCGACCGGCCCGTAAAGAAGGTGCCGGCCCTGCAGGGCATGACGGTCTGCACGGCGTTCTTCGAGAGCTCCACGCGCACCCGCACCAGTTTCGAACTCGCCGCCCGCCGCATGAGCGCCGACGTGATGACCTTCGCCGCTGGCGCCAGCTCCGCCAGCAAGGGCGAGAGCCTGCGCGACACGGTCGAGGTGCTCACGCAGTACAAGGTGGACGCCTACATCGTGCGCCACCACGCCGCCGGGGCCGCGCATCTGGTCGCCCGCTACAGCGGCAAGCCGGTCATCAACGCGGGCGACGGCCGCCGCGCCCACCCCACCCAGGCGCTGCTCGACGCCTACACCATCCGGCAGGAGTTCGGCTCGCTGGAGGGCAAAACCGTGGCGATCCTGGGCGACGTGCGGCACAGCCGCGTGGCCCGCTCCAACGCCGAGCTGCTGCCGAAACTGGGCGCGAAGGTGGTGCTGTGCGGCCCGGCCACGCTGCTGCCCGCCGAACTGGGCACGCTCCCCGGCGTGACGCTCACCAGCGACCCGCAGGCGGCCGTGCGCGGCGCCCACGCGGTCATGGCCCTGCGGCTGCAGCAGGAGCGCATGGGCGGCGGCTTCCTGGGCAGCCTGCAGGAATACGCCGACACGTACCAGGTGAACGAGGGGCTGATGCAGGAGGCCGAAAGCGGCGCCATCGTGCTGCACCCCGGCCCCATGAACCGCGACGTGGAGATCAGTCATGAAGCCGCCGACGGCCCGCGCAGCCGCATCCTGAAGCAGGTCGAGAACGGCCAGGCGATCCGCATGAGCGTGCTGTACCACCTGCTGGTGGGACGGGAGTAAGGGGCTCTGAGTGATGAGCTGTGGGCTCTGAGCAAGAGATTTTTCAAAGCTCAGAGCCCATAGCTCATAGCCCTCGTCACCTTCAAACAAGGGAGCCAAACGACACATGACCATCACCATCACCAACATCAAACGCATCGGCTCGGATCAGACCGAATCCGTGACCATCGAGAACGGCACCATCAAGGGCTGGAATCTTCCCGCCGAGGGCGAGACCATCGACGGCCAGGGCGGCACCGTCGCCCCCGCCTTCACCGAACTGCACGCGCACCTGCGGGAGCCGGGGCAGACCGAGAAGGAAGACCTTTCCAGCGGGCTCGCGGCAGCGGCGGCGGGCGGGTACGGCACGGTCGTGTCGATGCCCAACACGTCGCCGGTCGTGGATGATCCGGCGATCGTACGTTCGCTGATCCAGAAGGCACAGGGGCTGGGCTTCGCGCGGCTGCGGCCGGCGGCGGCGCTGACCAGGGGGCAACAGGGCGAGGCGCTGGCCGAACTGACCTACCTGAAGGAAGCGGGCGCGGCCATGTTCACCGACGACGGGCGCACCAATGAGAACGCGCGTACGCTGCGGCTGGGGCTGGAAACGGCCGCGAGCCTGGGCATGGTCGTCTCGGTGCACGCCGAGGACGCCTCTCTACGTGCCGATGGCGTGATGAACGAGGGCGCCGTGTCCGAGGCGCTGGGGCTGCCCGGCAACCCGGCGGCGGCGGAAGCGGCGCGCGTGGCCCGCGATATCGAGATCGTGGCGGGACTGCATGCGCAGGGGCGCCCGGCGCGGCTGCACATCCAACACCTGTCTACGGCCCGCGCGCTCGATCTGGTGCGCGAGGCGAAGAAGCGCGGCCTGAGCGTGACCTGCGAGGTCTGCCCCCACCACCTGACCCTGACCGACGAGGCGCTGCGGAGTTTCGACGCCATCTACAAGGTCGCCCCGCCCCTGCGGACGCAGGCCGACGCCGAGCACCTGCTGGAAGGGCTGCGCGACGGCTCCGTGGACTGCCTCGCCACGGATCACGCGCCGCACACCCGCGCCGAGAAGGAGCGCGATCTGCTGGAGGCACCCAGCGGGATCGCCTACATCGAACTGGCCTTTCCGCTGATGTACACGCGCTTTGGAGAATCGCTGGGGCTGGAGAGGATCATCGAGCTGATGACCACCGCGCCCGCCCGCGTGATGGGCTGGCCCGAGCCGTCGCTGGAGGCTGGCGCCCCCGCCGATCTGGTGGTGCTCGATCTGGAGACGGAACGTACAGTCGAGCCCGCCACCTTCAGGAGCAAGGCGAAGTTCACGCCCTGGGCCGGCGAGAGCCTGAAGGGCTGGCCGCTGCTGACCGTGGTGGATGGGAAGGTGGCGTACAGGAGGGTCTAACAGTCAAACCGTCGAACGGTCTAACAGGAAAGTCCTTGTTAGACCGTTCGACTTTTAGACGGTTCGACGACCGCCAGACGGCCAGCGCGTACCTCAAGCGAAGCTCGGCGCCCGCCCCAGCACCCTCAGCCGGATCATGTTCGCCACGAAGACCACGCCGCTGCCGACGCTCAGCACGAACAGGATGACGAACGCCGACTGGGCGCCCAGGCTGGGTTTCAGGGCGGCGAACAGCAGCGGCAGGATGAAGCCGCCCAGGCCGCCGAGCAGGCCGACCAGCCCGCCGACCACGCCCATCTGGCCGGGGTACCACTGGGCGATCAGGGTGTAGGTGCTGGCCTTGCCCACGCCCATGCCCACGCCGACCAGCGTGGTCAGCGCCATGAAGGTGGCCACCGGCAGTTCACGCATCAGCGGCAGCAGGCCCAGCAGCATCAGGCCGAAGGAGGTGACGGTCACGGCGCGCGGGCCGAAGCGGTCACTGAGGTAGCCGCCCAGGGGGCGCAGCAGGCTGGCCGGGAAGATGAACAGCGCGGTGAGCAGGCCGGCGCGGGCCAGCGGCAGGCCGTAGTGGTCGACGTAGTACCTGGGCAGGAAGAGGCTCAGGGCCACGTAGGCGCCGAAAAACACCACGTAGTACAGCCCGAAGCGCCAGACCTGCGCGCCAGCCAGCGGGCGCAGCCAGTCGGCCAGTGTGCGGGCGCTGCGCTGCGCGGTGTCGGCGGGCGTGAAACGGGCGGTCAGGGCCGCACAGAGGAGCAGCAGCACGGAAAAGACGAAAGGGACGAAATGCCAGCCGCCGGGGATGAGCAGGCCGGTGGGCACGGCGACGATCAGCGCCGGGGCGAGCAGCTTGGTGAGGCTGGCCCCCGCGTTCCCCGCCCCGAAGGTGCCCAGCGCGAGGCCCTGACGACTGACCGGCGCCCACTGGGCGATCCAGGCGTTGCCGACCGCGAAGCTGACCCCTGCGAGCCCAACCCCCAGCGCCAACGCCAGCAGGACGCCGTACCCGGTGGCGAAGGACAGCGCCAGCGCGAAGGCGGCCGTGATCAGCAGCACGCCCAGGAAGACCTTCTTGCCGCCGTAGCGGTCGGCCCAGATGCCGGCGGGCAGCCGCAGCAGCGAGCCGGTCAGCACGGGAATGGCGGTCAGCAGCGTGAACTGCGCGTCACTCAGGCCCAGCTCCTTACGGATGGGCAGGCCCACGATGGCGAACATGACCCACACGGCGAACATCAGCGTGAAGCCCAGCGTGGCGAAGGTCACGACCTGCCGGGCTTCGCGGCTCAGGGGCGGCGCCGTGGGGGTGGGCGTGGGGGTGGGCGCGGTGGATACGGTCATGGGGCCTCCGGGGGTGGCAGCGAGAGACGACAGGGGGAACTGACCGGCTCATCGGCCTCCGGACAGGGCGGGAAACGATGTTCTGGAGGGGACTTAAGGCGGCGCAGCTCCGGTCGTGTGGCCTGTCATGTCAGGGCCACCTCCGGGCGGGCGGGAGCGCACGCCGGCGCGTGGGCCGGGCGCAGGGTCACGGGCGTGCCCTTGAAGGCGGGCATGTGCGACACCGGATCGAGGGTGTAGGGGTCGGTGAGCAGGTTGGCCGCCCCCGGCCAGTGGAAGGGCAGGAACACCGTGTCGGCGCGGATGGCAGGGCTGATGGACACCGGCAGCGTGGCCTGCCCGTGCAGGGTTCGCAGGGTCACCGAGTCACCCGGCCCGAGGCCGTGCTCGCGGGCCGTGTCGGGGTGGATCTGGGCCGTGTTCTCGGCGCGCAGGGCCGGGTTGCGGCGGGTCTGGGTGCCGCTCTGGTACTGCCCGCCCAGGCGGCCGGTGGTCAGGGTCAGCGTGCGTGGGGGCGTCGGCAGCGGGAAGCTCGGCACGTGCAGGGTCGCCAGCCCGTCGGCCGTCGGGTAGGTGGGCGCGTAGGCGTGGGGGGTGTCCGGCCCCGTGGCGCTGGGCACGGGCCACTGGGCGCTGGCGCGGTCGAGGCGCTCGGCGCTCAGGCCGGAGTAGTCGGCCTTTCCGCCCTTCGTGGCGCGGAAGAACTCGTCCTGCAGCTCGCGGAAGCCGCTGTAGGTGAAGCCCTGGGGGCGGCCCACGGCGGCGGCGAGGTCGCACAGGATGCGCCAGTCCTCGCGGGCGGCGCCGGGCGCGGTGATGGCCCTGCGGCGGCGCTGCACGCGGCCCTCCAGGTTGGTGGTCGTGCCTTCCTCCTCGCACCACATCGAGCCGGGCAACACCAGGGTGGCGAGCTGCGCCGTCTCGGAGGGCAGGAAATCGATGACGATGAGGTGCTTGAGGGCCCTGAGGTTCTCGGTGATCTGCCCGGCGCCCGCCGCGCTCACCACGGGGTTGGAGCCCAGCACGATCAGGGCCTCGACCTCGCGTCCACAGGCGTTCAGGAGGTTCTGCGCCGACAGGCCGGGCTGGGGCAGGTCGTCGGGCGAGACGCCCCACAGCGCGGCCACCTCGGCGCGGTGGCGGGGGTCGCGCAGGGAGCGCCCACCGGGGAGCTGGTCGTTCTTCTGCCCGTGCTCGCGCCCGCCCTGGCCGTTGCCCTGGCCGGTCAGGGTGCCGTAGCCGCCGCCAGGCTTGCCGAAGTGCCCACACAGGTAGGCCAGGTTCAGCCAGGCCTGCACGGTGTCGGTGCCGTGGGCGTGCTGCTCGGCGCCGCGCCCGGTCAGGATCAGTGGCCTCACCGCGTCGGCGTAGCGCTGGGCCAGGGTCAGCAGGTCGGCCTCCGGGATGCCGCACTCGGCGGCCACGCGCCCGGGCGGGTAGGCGTCGGCCTGTTCCAGCACCTCCAGCAGTCCGTGGGCCGGCGCGGTCGGGCGGATGTGGCCCCACCGCTTCATCAGGTGCAGCAGGCCCAGCGCCAGCACGCCGTCGGTGCCCACGCGCACAGCCAGGTGCTGCCCGGCCACCCTGGCGGTGGTCGTGGCGCGCGGGTCGATGGCGTACACCAGCGCGCCCCGGCGCCTCGCCACGCTGAGGTGCTGCACCAGCGGCGGCAGCGTCTCGGCGATGTTCGCCCCCACCAGCACGATCAGGTCGCTCTCTCCCATCTCGGCCAGCGGGAAGCCCAGGCCCCGGTCGTAGCCCACCGTGCGGTTCAGGGCCGCACTGGCCGAGGCCATGCAGTAACGGCCGTTGTAGTCGATGTTGGGGGTCTTCAGGGCCAGCCGCGCGAACTTGCCCAGCAGGTAGGTCTTCTCGTTGGTCAGGCTGCCGCTGCCGAACACGCCCACCCGCGCCGGATCGCGCTCCAGCAGGGGCGTCAGCGCTTCCCGTATGTAAGCCAGCGCCTCGGCCCAGGACACCGGCACCAGCTCGCCACCCCGCCTCAGCAGCGGCTGGGTCAGCCGGTTCGGGTGGCGCACGTCGTTCAGGGCGGCCAGCCCTTTCTTACAGACGGTGCCGTGGGCGACCGGGCACTCGCGGGTCGGCGTGATCTTGACCGGCAGGCCGCGCTCGATGTGCAGATCGAAATTGCACTGCACCGCGCAGTACGGGCAGGTGGTGCGGACAGGGCGCGCGTCGGCGGCAGGGGGCGCGGTCATGGGCCCACCTTGCGGGCGAAGACAGGGGAAGTCAAGGCCGAATCTGCTGGACGTTCAACTTCTGCGTGACATTCTGCCTGAGTTGTCTACATTTTCAGGTGAGAGTCGGCCAGATCGTGCATCATGTTCATCAATCTCTTGACAATCTTTCCCTCATGGCTCACGGTGGACGGCAGGAGCAGGTCGGAACCCCCTGCTCCGTACCAGAGCTGACCTGATCAGAGCTGACCCGGAGGAGCCCATGACCCCACCCCACCCCATCCCACCGCCCCAGGTGGTCATCATCGGCAACGGCATGGTCGGCCACCGGCTGGTCGAGCAGCTGCGCGCCCAGGCGGACGCCACGCAGCTCGGCCTGACCGTGATCTGCGAGGAATCGCGCCTCGCCTACGACCGCGTTCACCTGAGCAGCCACTTCGACGACCCCCGCCCGGAGCTGGCCCTGGCGACCGAGCAGGGCTACGCGGGATCGGGCGTGCGCGTGGTCTACGGCCGCGCCCACGGGGTCGATGTGGAGGCCAGGACGGTCGGCGTGGGCGACACGACGCTGCGCTACGACGCGCTGGTCTTCGCCACTGGCTCCGTGCCCTTCGTGCCCCCCGTGCCGGGCAACGGCGCGGCGGGCTGCTTCGTGTACCGCACGCTGGACGATCTGGACAGGCTCCGTGAGGCCGCGCGGGGCGCCAGCAGCGGCGTGGTCATCGGCGGCGGCCTGCTGGGTCTGGAAGCGGCCGGGGCGCTGCGGAAGCTGGGGCTGCAGACCCACGTGGTCGAGTTCGCCCCCCACCTGATGCCCGCGCAGCTCGACCCGGAAGGCGGCGCGACCCTGCGGCGCACGGTCGAGGGGATGGGCATCGGCGTGCACACCGCCACCGCCACCCGGCAGATCACGGCGGACGACCAGGGCCGCGTGACCGGCCTGGAGTTCGCAGACGGCACAGGGCTGCAGGCCGATGTGGTGGTCTTCTCCGCCGGCATCCGGCCCCGCGACGACCTGGCCCGCGCGGCGGGGCTGACCGTGGGCGAGCGCGGCGGCATAGGGATCGACGACACCGGCCGCACCAGCGACCCGCATGTGTACGCGGTCGGAGAATGCGCGCTGCACGAGGGCCGGGTGTACGGGCTGGTGGCGCCGGGCTACCAGATGGCGCGGGTGGTCGCCGCCAACGTCCTGCGCGAGCTGGGCGTGCGGGCGGGCGAGCCCGTCCACTTCCAGGGCGCCGACCTGTCGACCAGGCTGAAACTGCTGGGCGTGGAGGTCGGGTCGTTCGGAGACGCCCGGGGCACCACGCCGGAGTGCCGCACCGTGAGCCTCAGCGACAACGTGCGCGGCACGTACTCCAAGCTGGTGCTGAGCGCTGACGGCACCCGCGTGCTGGGCGGCCTGCTGGTGGGCGACACGGCCCGGTACGCCGACCTGCTGGATCTGAACCTCTCCGGCGCGGCGCTGAGCGTGCCCCCCGAGACGCTGATCGTGCCCCCGCTGCCCGGAGCGGCATCATCCAACACAGACGCCCTGATCTGCTCGTGCGAGAACGTCCGCGAGGGCGCCCTGTGCGCCGCGATCGGCGGGGGCGCGCGGGACGTGGCGGGCCTCAAGACCTGCACGGGCGCCGGCACGGGCTGCGGCGGCTGTGTGCCCAGCCTGCACGGGCTGCTGCAGAGCGAACTGCGCCGCCTGGGCGAGGCGGTCACGAACTACCTCTGCGAGCACTTCGCGCACTCGCGCCGGGAGCTGTTCGACCTCGTGCGCGTGCGCGGCTACCGCACGTGGGACGAGGTGCTGGCCTCGCACGGCGCGGGCCACGGCTGCGAGATCTGCAAGCCGGCGGTGGCGAGCATCCTGGCGAGCCTGCATCACGACTACGTGCTCAGTCCCGAGCACGCGCCGCTGCAGGACACCAACGACGCCTTCCTGGCGAACATCCAGAAGAACGGCACCTATTCGGTCGTGCCGCGCATCCCCGGCGGCGAGGTCACCCCCGAGGGGCTGATCGCCATCGGGGAGGTCGCCCGCACCTTCGGGCTGTACTGCAAGATCACCGGCGGGCAGCGCATCGACCTGCTGGGCGCCCACGTGGGCGACCTGCCGGCCATCTGGGAGCGGCTGATCGCGGCCGGCTTCGAGAGCGGGCACGCCTACGGCAAGAGCCTGCGCACCGTGAAAAGCTGCGTGGGCAGTGCGTGGTGCCGCTACGGCGTGCAGGACAGCACCTCGCTGGCCGTGCGGCTGGAGCTGCGCTACCGGGGCCTGCGCAGCCCGCACAAGCTCAAGAGCGGCGTGTCGGGCTGCGCGCGCGAGTGCGCTGAGGCGCGCGGCAAGGACTTCGGCCTGATCGCCACCGAGACGGGCTGGAACGTCTACGTGGGCGGCAACGGCGGCGTGACGCCCAGACACGCCGTGCTGCTGGACGAGGGGCTCTCGGAAGGCGAGGTGATCAGGGTTCTCGACCGCTTCCTGATGTTCTACATCCGGACGGCCGACCGCCTGGAGCGCACCTCGACCTGGCTGGAGGGCCTGGAGGGCGGCCTGGACTACCTGCGCTCGGTAATCCTGGACGACTCGCTGGGCCTGTGCACCGACCTCGACGCCGCCATGGCCACGCACGTCGGCACCTACCAGGACGAGTGGGCCGCCGCGCTGGAGGATCCCCGCACGCCGGAACGCTTCCGCACCTTCATCAACTCGCCGGAACGCGACGACGGCATCCAGTGGGTCGACGAGCGCGGCCAGATCCGCCCAGCCGTTACCCATGGACTCATTCCGTTGCCAATGGCGGGGGGAGACGACTGACGGGCCCCCCTCTGACCTGGGCCTGACCACCCTCCACCACCCTGCTTCCGTGTCCCCCCTCCCCCAAGGAGCTGCCGCATGACCCTGACCCCGACTCGCCAGCCTCACGACCCGGCCCTGCACTGGGAGCGCGTGTGTGCCCTGAACGACATCCTTCCCGGCCTGGGCGTGTGTGCCCTGGTGGGCGGCGAGCAGGTGGCCGTATTCCACGTCGCCGGACAGCTCTTCGCCGTGGGCAACCGCGATCCCTTCACCGGCGTAGGCGTGATCTCGCGCGGGCTGACCGGCAGCTACACGCGCGCGGGCGAGACCCGCCTGAAGGTCGCCTCGCCGCTGCTGAGGCACGCCTTCGATCTGGAAAGCGGCGAGTACGTCGGAGACCCGGCCGTGAAACTGCCCACCTACCCGGTGCGGGTGCAGGGAGGTGAGGTATGGATTGGTTCGGCGGTCTGAACGTGCTCAGTCTGGAATCGCGCCGCGCCGAGGAGATGGCCACGCTGATCCAGAAATACGGCGGCCGGGCCACGGTAGCGCCCTCCATGCGCGAGCAGAAGCTCGACCTGACGGCTGCGCTGGCCGCCTTCGAGCGCGACCTGCGGGCCGGCACCGTCCACGCCCTGGCCTGCATGACCGGGGTGGGCACCCGGCTGTTCCTGCGTGAGCTCGCCGCCCGCGACCCCGAACTCCTCACGCTGCTCAGGGGCGTGCCGCTGATCGCGCGGGGTCACAAACCCCTGCAGGCCCTCAGGGAGTTCGGCCTGAGCGGCGTCATGGTGGCCCGCCCGCACACCTGGCAGGAGGTCATGGAGGCCATGCTGGCCGGCCTGCAGCGCGGCCAGCACGGCGTCATTCTGGAATACGGCGAGGCTACGCCGGTCGCCATGCTGCGCGAACTCGGCCATGCGGGCATCCGCGTGACCAGCGTGCCGGTCTACCGCTGCGCCTTTCCGCTCGACCCCGCGCCGCTGGCCCAGGCGATCCGCGACGTGGTGCTGGGCGGCCCGGACGTGCTGCTGCTCTCCAGCGGCACCCAGGCCCTGCACTTCCTGAAGTACGCCGAACGCCTGAAGCTGCTGGACGAGGCCCGCGCCGCCCTGAACCGCCTCGTGATCGTGTCCATCGGCCCGGCGTGCTCCGAGGCCGCCGCCGACCTGGGCCTGCGCATCGATCTGGAGGCCAACCCCCACAAGATGGGCATCCTGGTTCGCACCGCCGCCGAGCACGCGCCGGGGATCATCGCGGGGCGTGGGCTGAGGAAGACGGGGTAAGGCGGCAGATGGCAGATGGCGGAAGGCAGAAGGCTGATGGCAGATGGCTAAAGATTTGAAGCCATCAGCCTTCTACAACAGCCGCCCGTCGTCCCCCGGATCAGGCGTTTTCACCGGCACGCCGCGGGCGTTCAGGGCCTCGCGCAGCAGGGGGATGTTCTTCAGGGCGTGGCCCTTCGTGGTGTTCTGGAAGAACACGTACAGCTCGCTCAGATCCCCCTCGACCAGGGCGATCTTCTCGGCCCACTCGTCCATTTCGGCGCGGTTGTAGAGGTAGTCGTGGCGCTCGGCGGCGCTCTGGCCCTCCCACCACGAGCCCTTGTTGCGGCCGTGCAGTCTCAGGTAGCCCACGTCGCCGGTCACGTGTACCTGCGGCTCGGGCATGCCGCCCACCGGCGGGTAATCCGGGCTGACCCAGATCAGGCCGAACTCGCCCATGCCCTCCCGCACCTCGGGCTTGTCCCAGCCGCCGTGACGGAGTTCCACGGCCAATTCGTGCCCGGCGAAGCGTTCGGCGAGCATCAGCAGGTACTTGCGGTTCTCGGCCGTGCGGTGGAAGGAGTAGGGGAACTGCGCCAGGTACGGCCCCATCAGCCCCGCGTCGCGCAGGGGCTCGGGGCTCTGCAGCATCCGGTCGAAATCGGCGTCGGTGGGGGCGCGGTCGTGGGTGAAGGCCTTGTTCAGCTTGACCGCGAAGCGGGTGCGGCCCCCCGACTTGCGGGCCATGCCCTCGAAGGCCTTCAGGCCGGGGATGGCGTAGAAGCTGGAGTTGAGTTCCACCGCGTCGAAATGCCGGGCGTAGGTGTCCAGGTACTCGTCTTTCTTCACGCCCTCGTAGATCAGGCCCGGGGCCGTCCAGTCGTCGTTGCTGTAGCCGCCGCAACCGATGTACACGCGCATAGGGGCAGCTTACGCGAGCACGCCCTGAGGACTCCGGGGCATGAATGAGTGCCCAAGAACGGAGGCGGTCGGTGCAGAGCCGGTCAGCGCAGGCGCGGGCGGTGGTTCAGGGTGGCCCAGAACGCGCGGATGGTGTGCATGGCCTCGCGGAACTGTCTGAAGTCCATGGGCTTGATGACGTAAGCACTCGCGCCGTGCTCGTAGGAGGCGCGGATGTCGCGGTCTTCGCCGCTGGTCGTGAGCATGACCACCGGGATATCGCGCAGCCCTTCCTCGGCCTGCAGGGCGTCCAGCACGGCCAGCCCGTCCATCTGCGGCATCTTCAGATCCAGCAGCACCAGATCCGGCAGACCCTCCTGACCGCCGCTCAGGGCCTGCTGCATCCGCTCCATGGCTTCCTGGCCGCTGCCCGCCACGTCCACGGCGTATTCGACCCCATCGGCCTGCGCGTCTCCGAAGGCGCTCAGGGCGAGTTCGAGGTCGTGTGGGTTGTCGTCGATAAGAAGAATTCTGCGAGTCGTCACTGCTCTCCTGAACTGAATGGACGGGCGAGCCTGTTCGCCGGGCTGCTGGCTTCGTCACACCAGGCCGACGTGACGTGATCTGCCTGCAGCCTACCCCGTCGTATGAAGATTGATTAAAGGTTTTGCACATTCCGGCAGGACTGAACCGGGTTCAATCTCCGCGCCCCGGCCGAAGCGGGCCGCAGTGCCCTCCGGGCCGGGCGGGTACACTGCCGGGCATGTTGACCAAACGCATCATCCCCTGCCTGGACGTGCAGAGCGGCCGGGTGGTGAAGAACGTGCGCTTCTTCGAAGACCACCGCGACGCCGGCGACCCGCTGACCCTGGCCCAGGCCTACGAGGCCCAGCAGGCCGACGAACTGGTCTTCTACGACATCACCGCCACCCATGAGGGGCGCTCGCTGATGCTGGACGTGGCCGCCCAGGTGGCCGAGCAGGTCATGATGCCGCTGACCGTGGGCGGCGGGATCGTGGCCCTGTCGGACTTCCGGCAGCTGCTGATGGCCGGCGCCGACAAGATCTCCGTGAATTCGGGCGCGCTGAGCCGCCCCGAGCTGATCCGTGAGGCCTCGGAGCACCACGGCGCCCAGTGCGTCATGCTCAGCATCGACGCCAAGCGGCGCCCGGGCGGCGGCTGGAACGTCTTCCGGGGCGGGGGGCGCATCGACACCGGCCTGGATCTGCTGGAGTGGGCCGAGCGCGGCCAGAGCCTGGGGGCGGGCGAGATCTGTCTCAACATCATGGACGCCGACGGCACCCGCGCCGGCTTCGACCTGGAGGCCACCCGCGCCGTGGCGCTGGCCGTGGACATCCCGGTGATCGCCTCGGGCGGCGCCGGCCGCCTGGAAGATTTCCGCGACGTGCTGCTGGGCGGCGAGGCCGGTGGGCACGCCGACGCCGCGCTGGCCGCCTCGGTCTTCCACTTCGGGGAGCTGACGGTGCCCCAGGTCAAGACCTACCTGCACGCCCAGGGGCTGCCGGTGCGCCCCGACTGGAGGGACGCGTGAGTCCGGCACCGGCCAGCCTGGACAGCCTGAGCTTCGACGCCGCCGGCCTGATCCCGGTGGTGACCCAGGACGCCCGCACCGGCGCCGTGCTGATGCAGGCCTGGGCCGACCGCGCCGCCGTGCAGCGCACGCTGGAGACCCGCGAGGCCACCTACTGGTCGCGCTCGCGCGGCGAGCAGTGGGTCAAGGGAGCCACCAGCGGCCATACCCAGCAGGTCGTGGACGTGCGGCTCGACTGCGACGGCGACTCGCTGCTGTATCGCGTCGAGCAGACGGGCCCGGCCTGCCATACGGGCGAGTACTCGTGCTTCCACCGGCCCCTGCTGGAGGGCGAACCCTCCGGGACTGGCCTGGACGGCACGCTGGAGCGCGTGTACGCCACCATCGCAGAGCGGCTGGCGACCCTGCCGGAGAACAGCTACGTGGCGCGGCTGCACGCCGGCGGGCTCGACCGGGTGCTCAAGAAGATCAGCGAGGAAGCGGGCGAGGTGCTGCTGGCCGCCAAGAACGGCGACCGCGCCGAGCTGGCGACCGAGGCCGCCGACCTGCTGTTCCACACCCTGTTCGCCCTGGCCGAGGTCGGGGTCTCGCCGGCCGAGGTGGCGGCGGTGCTGCAGGCCCGTGAGGGCAGAACGGGGCTCCGGGGGCCGAAAGAGGCCGGGTGAGCACGTGGCCGCGTGAGCACGCAGGCGCTCAGGCCGGCTGCGCGTTCCGGACGCCCTCCCAGGCGTCGTAGCCGCCGGCCAGTTCGCTGACCCGGAAGCCCTCGGCGCGCAGGAGGCTGGCAGCGGCGGCGCTGCGGGCCCCCCCCTGGCAGTACACGACGATCTCCCGATCACGCGGCAGGGTGTCCAGCACCCCGGGCAGGCGTCCGGCGAAGAGGTGGCGGGCGCCCGGCAGGTGTCCGGCCGCGAACTCGCTCGCCTTGCGGACGTCCAGCAGCAGGGCGTCCCGGGGCAGGGCGGCGGCGGCCACGGGCTGCACGGGCTGGGTCGGAAGCAGGGCGGCACTCTCGATGAAGCCTGCCACACGGTCTAGCCCGACCATCCACAGGCGGCGGCGGATCGCTTCGGCCCGGCTCGCAGGCGCCAGCAGGATGAAGTCGTGGGCGGCCGGGTCAAGGAGCCAGCCCGCCCAGGTCTCCAGGGTGTCGCCTTCGGGCAGATGGACGCTGTGCAGCGGGGCGTCGGCGTGGTACAGCGCCCTCTTGCGGGTGTCGAGCAGGCGGGCGCCGGACTCCAGGCGGGCCCGCACGTCCTCGGCCTCCAGGCGGGGCAGGGGCGGAAGGTCGCCCAGCAGGGCCGGGCCGGCCCTGTTCTGGGCCTTCATGCGGGCGTAGTAGGCCGGTGCGTCCGGCTGCCCGGTGAGCAGTTCGGCCGTGAAGCCCCCCTCGTCGCCCGACTGAACGAAGGGCGCCCACCAGCTCAGGGCCCGCTCGTAGCCCACGGTCGTGACCGGCACCGCGCCCAGGGCCTTGCCACAGGCGCTGCCCGCCCCGTGTCCCGGCCAGACCTGCACGAAGTCCGGCAGCGTCAGGAACTCGTTCCGCAGACTGGCGAACAGTTGCCGGGCACCCTCGAAGCGGGTGTCGACGCCGCCCGCCGCCTCGTCGAGCAGATCCGGGCGGCCCACGTCGCCCACGAACACGAAATCGCCCGTGAGCAGCAGGCTCGGCAGCTCACCCCGGGGGGTATCGGTCACCAGGAACGACAGGCTCTCGGGCGTGTGGCCGGGGGTATGGCGCACCTCAATCCTGATGTTCCCGACCATGAAGGTCTCGCCGTGGCGCAGGAAGCGGTCGCCGAAGCCGTAGCTCCAGTCGGGGCCGCCCTCGCCGGAGAGCCGCAGGGCCGCGCCGGTGGCGTGCGCCAGTTCGCGGCTGCCGCTGAGGAAATCGGCGTGGATATGGGTCTCCGTGACCGCCGTGATCCGCAGGCCCTGAGCGGTGGCCGCTTCCAGATAGCGCCCGACGTCACGCGCGGGATCGACGACCAGACACTCGCCGGTCTGCTGGCAGCCGACCATGTAGGACGCCTGGGCCAGATCCGGATCGTAGAACCGTTCGAGGTACATGCTGCCTCCAGGGAAACCACGCGGGCTCCAGTTGACTCGAAGCTAAACCCCCAGGGGGTATAGTGTCAACAGGGCGACCGAAGGGATCGGGTGGCCTTCATGCCACTCCCCCGCATCCGCGCGCCAGGCTCTACACTGAAAGGACGCCCATGACCACTGTGCCCACGCCCCCACCCCTGAGCGAGACCGACGAGAAGGTGCTCAAGCGGCTGCGCCGCATCGAGGGTCAGGTGCGCGGTCTGCAGCGCATGATCGAGGAAGGGCGCGAGTGCCACGACATCCTGATCCAGTTTTCCGGGGTTCGCAGCGCACTGGACGCCGCCGGTGAGCAGGTGCTGGAGCAGTACGCCTCGGGCTGCCGCGCCCACCCCGGCGAGAAGGTCACCCCGCAGGACGTGGTGCGGGCCGTGAAACTGCTGCGGGGCTAGACGGGGCAGGGCGGGAGCGGTCTAACCCTGCGTTTCCGACCACGTTCGTGGGCTCTCCAGGCTGGAGCGGGTGTCGGAATTCCGGGTTCGGAGCGAGCGAATTCTTTCAGGACGGACAAGGGCACACCGACACGGCCCTGGCGACACCCGCCTCAGTTCGCGATCTTCACCCTGAACGAGACGCTGGCTTTTCCTCCCGCCGGCACGTCCACGCCGCGCTCGACATTGACCTGCTGACTCGTCTGCGGCTGGCCGTCCACGACCACCGTGCGGGCGTACACCTGCTCGCGGAGCTGCACGCGGATGGGCAGCGCCTTCGTGCTGGTCAGGGCGTAGGTGACCTGCAGCGTGGTGCTCAGCACCTTGCCGTCGGGCGACTTCTCCAGCGAGAGCTGACGCACCGTACGGAGGTACCGCAGTTCGGGGTCGCTGCCCAGATCGAGGTCGATCGGGCGCCCGGCCTGCGCCGCCGGCAGGGTCACAGTGCCAACCAGAGCGCCGTCTTCCAGCACCGACAGCGGGCCAGCGGGCAGCGACAGGTCGGGCGTGAACTTGTAGTGCCGGTTGGCCGAGCCGGAACGTTCCGAGCGGTCGAAATACGAGGTGATGCGCTCGTAGCGCGTGAAGGCGGAGACCTTCGGCTGCAGGAAGGGCAGGGTCAGCGTCTCGCCCGCACCCAGGGTCAGGCCCCCCTTCAGGGCGTAGCGCTGCAGGCCGCGCAGCTCGCCCAGGGGGGCGAGGCCGCCGCCTGAGCCCAGCATGGCGTTCATCGCCACGCTGTCGGTCTGGGCCTGGGTCGGGGACACCGGCATCGGCGCCGGCATGGGCTGCACGTTCAGGATCTGGCCCGCGAACAGTTCCACCTTCTCTCCCTGGAACGCCCCCTCTCCCCCGTTGCGGAGATCGGCCAGGGCGGAGAGTTTCGCCGCCGACCCGGACGCCGAGAGTTCATAGCGGGGCTGCCACGACAGGGCGTTCGTGCGGTAGCTGATCTGGCCGGTCGGCGCGGCCTCCACATCGAAGGTCACGCGCACGCCCGGCTGCGCCCAGCCACGCGGCGGGGTGCCCGCGAAGACCAGTTCGTCGGGCCGCACGTTCAGGGCGTTACCGGAATCGAGCTTCACCAGCAGGTCGGCGGCGCGGATCAGCGTGCCCGGCAGGGGCGGCAGGCCGGCGCGCAGGACGGTCACGGCCTGGCCCTCCTGCGCCGAGAGCCAGGCGTTGTCCACCGGCACGCTCCGCAGCCTCCGCAGCGCCGAGCCCGTCCAGCGCAGGCTGCCCGGCTGCACCAGCGCCCACGCCGGGCGCGTGAAGGTCAGTTCCGGGGCGGCCCCCGCCTTCACCGTCTGGCTGACCTCGCCAAAGGACGGGTAGAAGCGCAGGTCGGCGGCCCGGGCAGCCCCCAGGGAGAGGCCGAGCAGCAGGGCGGACAGCAGGCGTCTGGACATGGCTCCACCGTAGCGGGCAAAGCTGACGGGAAGCTGTAAAAAGCCCGCCCCCGGCTTGAGCCTGTGGGGGCGGACTCGGGGGCCAGCGCTCAGCCCTGCACGGCCGCCAGCCGCTGCACCAGCCCCGCCTTGGCCATCGCGCCCACGATCCGGTCGACCGGCTGCCCGTCCTTGAAGAGGATCATGGTGGGGATGCCCTGTACCTGGAACGAGCCGGGCGTGAGCGGGTTCTCGTCCACGTTCACCTTCACCACGCGCACCTTCCCGGCCTGCTCGCGGGCGATCTCCTCCAGCACCGGGCCGACCACCCGGCAGGGGCCGCACCAGGGCGCCCAGAAGTCCACCAGCACGGGCACGCCGGCCCTGATGTCCTGGGCGAACGAGGCGTCGGTGCCGTCGTGCAGCCAGGGCAGGTTGGCGCCGCAGCGGGCACAGACGGGCACCTGGGCGTCCGGAACGGTCTGGACGCGGTTCTTCGCGCCGCACGCGGCGCAGGTCAGGATGTCGCTCATGGGATGAACCCTCCTCTGGTCGGCTGCTATTACCGGTAGCGCAGCGCTTCCATGACTTCCTCGACCATCTCCAGCGTGTCGCCGCGCTGCCCGGCGGTCGCCACATGCGCCTCCAGGTGGCCGCGCAGCACCACGTCGCCCGCGCCGCTCAGGGCCCCCTGCACCGCCTTGATCTGGCGCAGGACGTCCACGCAGTAGACATTCGGATCGTCCAGCATCTTCACGATGGAGTCGAGGTGCCCGCGCGCGATGCTCAGGCGCCGGGCGGCGCGTTTGCGGGCGTCCTCGGGCATACAGAGCTTGCCCTCGGCGTGGCAGTGGGGGGCGGTGTCCGGCGCGACAGGGGTCGTCATTTCATGGCCCTGAGCCAGCCGGTGTACTGGTCGATCTCCGCCTGCTGGGCCTTGATGATGGCCGTGGCGAGGGCGCGTACCGGGGCGCTCTGCGTGCGCGTGGGCACCAGCTTCGCCATCGCGATGGCGCCGACATGATGCGGGATCATGCCCTCCAGGAACCAGCGATCCGCGCTGCCGCCGTGGGCCATCGCCATGGACTTGGGCGTGTAGCTCTGACCCGTCCAGGTCTTGATCCAGCCCTTCATCAGCGCGATTTCCCGCTGCTGGTCGGCGATCACCTTCTGCGCCGACGCCTTCACTCGAGCGTCCTTGCCACCCCTGACTTCCATGCGGGCCATATCAATCGCCATCTGGTGGTGGTCGGCCATGCGCTGGGCGAAGCGGACGTCGAAGGCGCGGCCCCTGAGGGGCGTCAGTTCCCGCACCATCTGGTCGCCCATGCTCTTCATCATGGCGGGCGTGCTGCCGGTGGCCATGCCGGGCATGGTGGCCGGCGCTGGCCCCATCTGCCCGTGATCCATGCCGGGCATGGCGGCCAGGGCGCTGCCGGTCAGGGCCAGCGTGCCCAGCAGGGCGCGGATCAAGCGCCCACCTGGGCCGAGGTCACCTGCGCCCCGTAGCCTTCCTCGGTGATGGCGGCGATCATGGCCCCCTGGTCGGCGTCGCCCTGCACGGTGGCCTTCCCACCCGCCAGATCGACGGTCACGTCCTGCACGCCGGGAATCCCCTTCAGGGCGCCCTCGACGGCTTTCACGCAGTGGCCACAGGTCATTCCGGAAATCGACAGTTCGGTCTTCATGGCTCCAGGGTAGACCCTCCCCAGGGGGGTGTCAAGCGGAACACGGAGGGGAACAGCGACAGAGACCTTGGTAAATGCACCATGAACGCGTCGGAACCATGAAAGGCCCTAGGACGACCAGCCCACCCTCTTCCCTACCCTCCCCCCCAGGGTATAGACTGACTGCATGACGACCACGACTCTGGATCTGGACATCGGGGGCATGACCTGTGCCGCCTGCGTGGGGCGGGTGGAGCGCGGGCTGAAGAAGGTCGACGGCGTGCAGGACGCCTCCGTGAACTTGGCGACCGAGCGCGCCAGCGTGACCTTCGACCCGGCCCTGACCTCGGCCGCCGAACTGGTGCAGCGCGTGACCGACACCGGCTACGAGGCGCGCACCGCCGACCTGTCCTTCCCGGTGGAGGGCATGACCTGCGCGGCCTGCGTGGGCCGGGTCGAGCGGGCCCTGAAGAAGACGGACGGCGTGCTGGAGGCCAGCGTGAACCTGGCGACCGAGCGGGCCAGCGTGACCTATCTGCCCGGGGCGACCTCGCCCGCCGCCCTGAAAGAGGCCGTACGCGGCGCCGGCTACGGGGTGCCCGACGAGGCCGCGCAGGCCCAGGGGAAAGAAGCACTGTCGCGGCTGGAGACCGAGCGCGCCCGCAAGGCCGGGGAGATCGCCGCCCTGCGCCGCGCGGTGACCTTCTCGGCGGCCTTCAGCGTGCCCCTGCTGCTGATCGCCATGCTGCCGATGCTGTGGCCGGCGCTGGACATGTGGCTCATGGACAGCGTGGGGATGCGGACCCTGAACGTCATCATGCTGGCGCTGGCGGCCCCGGTGCAGTTCGGCCCCGGACGGCGCTTCTACCGCACGGGCTGGGCCGCGCTGCGCCACCGCAGCCCGGACATGAACACGCTGGTCATGCTGGGTACCTCGGCGGCCTTCGGGTACTCGCTGCTGGTCACGCTGGCCCCCGGCCTCTTCCCGCCCGGCAGCGCGCACGTGTACTACGAGGCGTCCGGCGTGGTCATCACGCTGATCCTGCTGGGCAAGCTGTTCGAGGCCATCGCCAAGGGCCGCTCCAGCGAGGCCATGCGAACCCTGCTGGCCCTGCAGCCCAACGTGGCCCGCGTGCAGCGTGGGGCCGAGGTGGTGGAAGTTGCTTCCGACGACGTGCGGGTAGGCGACCTCGTGCTGGTGCGCGCGGGCGAACGCCTGCCGGTGGACGGCGAGGTCACGGAGGGCCGCAGCTACGTGGACGAGTCCATGCTGACCGGCGAGAGCGTGCCGGTGGAGAAATCGGCCGGCTCGCGCGTGACCGGCGGCACCGTGAACGGCACGGGCGCCCTGAGCTTCCGCGCCACCGGGGTCGGCGCCGACACCGCCCTGTCGCGCATCATCCGCATGGTCGAGGACGCGCAGGCCAGCCGCCCGCCCATCCAGGGCCTCGCCGACCGCGTGGTGGCCGTGTTCGTGCCGGTGGTGCTGGTGATCGCCGCGCTGACCTTCCTGAGCTGGCTGCTGCTGGGCGGCGAGGGCGCCCTGGCGAACGCCCTGATCCACACCGTCGCCGTGCTGATCATCGCCTGCCCCTGCGCGATGGGCCTGGCGACCCCCGTGAGCATCATGGTGGGGAGCGGCAAGGCAGCGCAGCTCGGCGTGCTGTTCCGCACCGGCGCCGCGCTGGAGGGCCTGGGCCGCGCGAACGTGATCGCCCTCGACAAGACCGGCACCGTGACCCAGGGCCGCCCCGAGGTCACCGACGTGGTACTGGCCGAAGGTTCGCCGCTGGACAGGGATGAGCTGCTGCGCCTGACCGCCGCCGCCGAGAGTTCTTCGGAGCACCCGCTGGCGAGGGCCATCGAGCGGGCGGCCTTATTGCTCCCTCTCCCCTCGCGGGAGAGGGCTGGGGTGAGGGGGAAGGTCAGCGACGACCCCGCCCAATCCTTCGCCGCCACCGACTTCCAGGCCATCCCCGGCTACGGCCTGCGCGCCACGGTGGAGGGACGGCGCCTCGAGGTCGGCGCCGCCCGCTTCATGGCCCAGCTCGGCCTGTCGCTGGGAGCCCTGGAAACACAGGCGAATGCCCTGGCCGAACGCAGCCGCACCCCCGTGTTCGTGGCCGTGGACGGTGTGCTGTCGGGTCTGATCGGCGTGGCCGACCCGGTGCGCGCGGGCAGCGCCCAGGCAATCCGCACCCTGCAATCTCAGGGGGCCGAAGTCGCCCTGATCACCGGCGACGCCCGCGCCACTGCCCAGGCCGTGGCCGCCGAGGTCGGCGTGTCCCGTGTGCTGGCCGAGGTGCTGCCCGAAGGGAAAGCCGACGCTGTAGCTGAGTTGCAGGCCGGGGGACGCACTGTGGCCTTCGTCGGCGACGGCATCAACGACGCGCCCGCCCTGGCCCGCGCCGATGTGGGCGTGGCCATCGGCACCGGCACCGACGTGGCCGTGGAAACCGCCGACGTGATCCTGATGTCCGGCGACCTGCGCGGCGTGCCGAACGCGGTGGCCCTGAGCCGCGCCACGCTGCGGAACATCCGCGTGAACCTGTTCTGGGCCTTCGCCTACAACATCGTGCTGATCCCGGTGGCGGCGGGCGTGCTGAGCGCCTGGAACCTGAACCTCTCGCCCGTCCTGGCGGCAGCCGCGATGGGCCTGAGTTCCGTCTTCGTGCTCACCAACGCCCTGAGACTGCGCGGCTTCCGGCCCCCGCTGGCGCCCAACGCCCATCAGGACGGCGAGATGGCTGCCATGAGGCAGGAAGTTCCGGCGTGATCCTCCAGCCCATCGACGTGTTCGTGTGGGCGTGGCTGATCCTGTGCGTGCTGAGCGCCGCCTACGTGGCCTGGGATCAGTTCCGGGGCAACCCGGAGCCGGCGGTCATGAAATGGGGCTTCGTGCTGGTCACGCTCTACATGGGGCCGGTCGGCCTGCTGCTGTACGTGCTGGCCGACAAGGAGCCGCGCGCCGGCACCCACGAGGCCTTCACGGCGCCACTCTGGAAACAGGGCGTGGGCAGCACGGTGCACTGCGTGGCAGGCGACGCCACCGGCATCATCACCGCCGCCGTCATCGTGGCGATGCTCGGCCTGCCCATGTGGGCCGATCTGCTGGTCGAGTACGCGGCGGGCTTCACCTTCGGCCTGCTGATCTTCCAGGCCCTCTTCATGCGCGGTGTGATGGGCGGCAGTTACGTCCAGAACGTGCGCCGCTCCTTCGTCCCCGAATTCATCTCGATGAACGCCATGATGGCGGGCATGGCCCCGGTCATGGCGCTGCTGATGATGGGCCGTGACATGCGCGCCATGTCGCCCAGCGAACCCCTGTTCTGGGCGGTCATGAGCCTGGGCGTGACGGTGGGCTTCGCGGTCGCCTACCCGGTGAACGTGTGGCTGGTCTCGCGCGGCCTGAAACACGGCCTGATGACGGTTCGGCCGGAGAAGAGGGCCGCAGGGCACGGCGGACACGCGGTGGCTCACGGCGCCCACGCGGAGCATCAGACACAGGGAGACACCGCACACTCAGACGCTCATGACATGCACGGCATGGGCGGCAGCGATCCGGTGTTCCGCGTCACCCAACCTCAACTGGTCGCGGTCGGGGGCTTGACCACGCTCATGCTGCTGTTCGGACTGACCCTGCCCTGGGCCTTCGTGAACATGCGCCTGAGCGCGCACGACGTGGGGGGCATCATCATGCCGCCGGGGATGATCATGACCCCCGAGACGCCCGCCGCCGCCATGCGCGACATGGCCGCCGCCGACCCGCGCCTGGTGCGGGCCAGCGCGCCGCTGACGGCGAGGGGGGATCAGGTACTGGCCCCGCACCTTGTGGGCGGCGTGAAGCGGTACCGCCTGAGCGTGGGCGTGAGCGGCTGGACGATCCTGCCGGGGCGCACGGTCACGGCCTATGCGATAAATGGCACGGTGCCCGGCCCCCGTCTGGAGCTGGAGCAGGGCGACCGCGTGAGAATCGAGGTCACCAACGCGCTGCCGGAGTCCACCACGCTGCACTGGCATGGCCTGATCCTCGACAACGCCATGGACGGCCCGGCCGAGATCACGCAGAGGCCCATCGAGCCGGGGGGCAGCTACACGTACACCTTCACGGCGCTGCAGGTCGGCACGTACTTCTACCACTCGCACGACCACGTGGATCGGCAGCAGGCGCTGGGGCTGTACGGCGCTCTCCTGATCCGCCCCACCGCTGACCCCACGAAGCTGGCCCGCGTGCGTGCCCTGACCCGGCCGGGCGACCCCGCCACCGCGCCCGAGCCCGTGGGCCAGGACAGGGCTGACCACGAGTACACCGTGCAGCTCCAGGAATGGCTGCTGCGCGACGGCCTGACCTACCCCGCCATGCCCATGGAAGGCGGGCTGCCCAACTATTTCACCATCAACGGCAAGGCGTATCCGGCCACCGACACGGTGAGGATGCGCGTGGGCGAGACGCTCAAGCTGCGCTTCATCGGCTCCAACAACATCTCGATCCACCCCATGCACGTCCACGGCGGGCCGTTCACGGTGGTCGCCCGCGACGGCGAGACGCTGCCGGCCGGCGCCCGCTTTCTGGCCGACACGGTGAACGTGGGGCCGGGCCAGCGCTACGACGTGGTCTGGGCCGCCCGCCGGCCCGGCCGCTGGCTCCTGCACTGCCATATCCCCCACCACACGACCAACAACAATGTCGAGGAACAGGGCGCCGGCGGCCTGACGATGGTCATCGACGTCCAGGAATAGAGCCGCTGTGGCACAATCGCCCGCATGGTGAGAAAGCGCGAAAACAGCACAAGGATCGTGGGCACATGGGCAAACTGAGCGTCGGCCCCTACGTGGCGAGCCTCAAGACCACGCCGGGACAGGTGCGCGACGCTGCGGCCTTTCTCGAACGCGCCCGCCTGCGCGATCAGGTGCCGCGGGTGGCGGGCCTGGAACTGGTCGGCCTGGGCGGCAGCTGCGGCAAGCCCGCCTTTGCGCTGCCCTACCTGCTGCGCTGGACGCCCGACAACGTGGCCGCGCTGGAGGGGGTGGCGGCCGAGTTCGGCTGCTTCGTGGAATACGGCGCCTACCCGCACCTCAAGCTGAACGAGGGCGGCATGGAGGTGGCCGCCGTGCAGGACTGGTCGAGCGCCGCGCTGGTCTTCATCCGCCCCGGCTACGAACGCGCCGAGGAAGTGCTCACGCGGCTGGCCGAGGCGCTGCGGCCACAGACGGGCTGAACCCCAGCGGACTGGAGCCCAGAATCCACGTCACCCCGAACAGGCCCCCGGAACCGATCTCTCCGGGGGCCTGTTCCGTCCTGTCTTCGGTGAACCGCCGCTGTCCTGTGTGGCCGCCTCAAGCCGCCCCCGCGATCCTTGTCGCCCGGCCACAAGTCCCCCAGGCGGGCGGGCGCTAGGATGAGCCTGACCACCCACAATCCGCGCGTCGGCCCTCCCGACTCCCTCCCCTATCCGAGTTCAGCGAGGTTCGTATGACGATCAGGAACGAGTGCCCCTTCCGCCTGCCGATCCGCGCCGCATCCGTTCCTGCGGGGCGCCCATGACCCGCACGCCGCTGGCCCGCGCCCTGGGCCAGGCCCTGGGACTGGCGCGCCGGGCCGAGCGCGCTGGGGTGGAGAGCGCCGACGTCCTGGGCCAGCAGGAGGCCGCCGTCTCCCGCCGCGCGGTGCTGCGCGCCTCGGCCGGGGCGGCGGCGGGCCTGGCGCTGGCGGCCTGCGGGCAGACGGCCCCGCCGCTCGCCAGCGCGCTGGGCGGGCAGGGAAAGCCGCCGGCCGACGGCTCGCCCGTGGCGATCATCGGGGCGGGGGTCGCGGGCCTGACGGTCGCCTACCGGCTGCACCAGGCGGGCATCCCTTACCGCATCTACGAAGCCTCCCAGCGCGCCGGCGGGCGGATGCAGACGCTGCGCGGGGGGTTCACGAAACCGGTCGAACTGGGCGGCGAGTTCATCGACACCGGGCACAAGCACATCCGGCGGCTGGCGGGCGAACTCGGGCTGGGTCTGGTCGACCTCGCGCAGACCGATACCGGCGTGATCGCGCAGTGGTACGACTTCGGCGGGCGCCGCTACAGCGAACGGGAAGCGGTCGACGCCTTCCGGCCGCTCGTGAAGCGCATCGACGACGACCTCGCCTCGCTGGGCGCCGAGACGGTCAGCTATCTCAACCCGGACGCCGGACGGCGCCTGGACACCATCTCGCTGCACCAGTACTTTCTGGACATCGGGGCCAGCGGCTGGCTGCTGGAACTGCTGGACGTGGCCTACACCATCGAGTACGGCCTGGACACCCGCGAGCAGAGCCCGCTGAACTTCCTGTACCTCGTGGGCACGCGCCCCGGCCAGTTCGAGCTGTTCGGCCTGAGCGACGAGCGCTACGCCGTCGTGGGCGGCAACGACCGCGTGCCCGCCGCACTGGCGAGCGTGGTGGGCGGGGGCATCCAGTACGGAACATGGCTGGAGGCCGTCTCGGGGCGCCGCGACGGCCGCTACACCCTGACCCTGAACGCGGGCGGTCGCCGCACGGACGTCGTGGCCCCGCGCGTCGTGTTCGCCCTGCCCTTCACGACGCTGCGGACTGTCGATCTGCGCGGCCTGGCGCTGCCGCCGGTCAAGCGCCGGGCCATCGCGGAGCTGGGCTACGGCACCAACGCCAAGCTGATCGCGGGCTTCACCCGGCGCGTCTGGCGCGACACGTACGGCTCCAGCGGCGAGGTCTTCACGGATCAGTTCTGGCAGAACACCTGGGAGAGCAGCCGGGGCGCGCCGGGCGCGGGCGGCGCCCTGACCAACTACCTGGGCGGGCAGCCCGGCCTGGACATCGGCGCCGGCACGGCCCAGACCCAGACGGATCGCTGGCTGGGCGAGATGGAGCGGGTCTTCCCCGGCCTGAACGCGGCCCGCAGCGCGGCGGCCCCCGTGCGTGCCTTCTGGCCGGGCAATCCCTACGTGCGCGCCTCGTATGCCTGCTACCGCCCCGGCCAGTGGATCCAGATCTCGGGCGCCGAGGCCGAGGCGGTCGGCGGTCTGCACTTCTGCGGCGAGCACACGTCCATTGACGCGCAGGGCTACATGGAGGGCGGCGTGGAGAGCGGCGAGCGGGTGGTGAGGGAGCTGCTGGCGGCGGTGGCCGGGCGCCGGGTCGCCCGTCTCGCCTGAAGGCCCGACCCGGCAGCAGGCCGCGCCTTCGGGGGAACACCGGGGCGCGGCCTGCAGGGAAAATACGGTGAGGACGGGAAGGCGGGATCGGCATTCTCGTCTGTCGGGAGGACGACAGGGTGCCAGGGCGGGCTGACGGCAATCTGACGAAGACCGGCGGCGCTCCTTCTCTCCTACTTGTCCTCACTGAGGGCGAAGCCGCGGCTGAACTGCTCCTGCAGCAGCGTGAAGACCAGCAGCGGCGGCAGCGCCGTGATGATCGCGCCGGCCATCACGGCGCCCCAGTCGGTCTGGCCGCCGACCTCGATCAGCTTGCGCAGGCCCACCTGCACGACCTGCTTGTCGTCCTGCTGCATGATCACCAGCGGCCAGATGTACTGATCCCAGCCGTACACGAACTGGATCACCGCCAGCGCCCCGATGGTGTTCCAGCTCATCGGCACCAGGATGCGGGTCAGGTAGGTCAGCGGCCCGCAGCCGTCGATGCGCGCGGCGTCGGCCAGCGAGACGGGGATGTTCATGAAGTGCTGGCGGAACAGGAAGGTGCCGGTGGCGCTTGCCAGGAAGGGCACGATGATGGCCGCGTAGGTGTTCGCCCACTTCAGGTCGCGGCTGACGAAATCGAACAGCGCGATGATGAGCACCTCGGTGGGCAGCATGAGCGAGAGCAAGACCAGCGTGAAGGCCGCGCCCTTGAAGGGAAAGCGGAAATACACGAAGGCCAGCGCCGCCAGCAGCGCCAGGATGGTCTTGCCGACCGTCACACTGACCGCCACGATCAGCGAATTGAGCATGTAGCGGCCCAGGTTGGCGCCCTCCCAGATGGACGCCAGGTTCTGGAAGAAGGCGCCGCCCGGCAGCAGGCTGGGGCTCAGCACCCGGCTGGACACCTGCGTCGCCTTGATCAGCGCGAACAGCAGCGGCGCGCTGATGATCAGCACGGACAGGATCAGCGCCAGGTGCGTGGGCCACTCGCGGCGGCGCCGGGCGGACGTCTCAGCCCCCATAGTGCACCCGCCGCTCGCCCACCCGGAACTGCATGAAGGTGATGAAGGCCACCAGCACCAGCATCAGCGCGGCCTGTGCGGCGGCCGCACCCGTCTTGAAGTTCACGAAGCCGTCCTGGTAGAGCTGGTACACGAGAAAAGTCGTGGCCCCCGCGTTGCCGGTGTACGGCCCCCCGCGCGTGAGGATGTCGGTCAGCGCGAAGGAATCGAAGAGCGCGGCGATGATGTTCGTGAACACCAGGAAAAACGTGATGGGGGTGAGCAGCGGGAAGGCCACCCGCCAGAAGACCTGCGCGGGCGTGGCGCCGTCGATCTGCGCGGCCTCCATCACGTCGCCCGGCAGGTTCTGGATCGAGGCGAGGTAGAACACGATGTTGTACGCCAGCCCCTTCCAGATGGCGGCCAGCGTGACCAGCCCGAAGGCCAGCAGCGGCGTGTCCAGCCAGCGCGGCTTGATCTGGAAGGCGGCGCCCAGCAGCTGGTTGACCACCCCGATCTCGGGGTTGAAGAGGAAGAGCCACAGCGTGCCGGCGATGGCGGGGCTCAGGGCGTAGGGGTAGATCAGCAGCAGGCGGTAGGTCTTGGCGCCGCGCACGGGCCGGCTGGCGAGCCACGCCAGCGCGAGCGAGCACAGCAGGCCCAGCGACACGGTGAGCACGGTGAACACCAGCGTCTGGGCCACCACCTGCAGGTAGGTCGGGCTGGACAGCAGTTCGGCGAAGTTCGCCAGCCCCACGAAGCGCTCGGTGCCCAGGATCACGTTGGCCCTGTAGGCGGCCAGCCGCAGGGTCTGCAGCGCCGGCAGGTAGATGAACACCGCCAGGATGGCCAGGCTGGGCAGCAGGAACAGCCAGGGCAGCGCGCGGCCCCCGAAGACGGCGCGTTCCTCGACCTCGGCGGCGGGAGCGGGGGTGGGTTTCAGCAAGGGAACACCTCTGGTGAAAGGGCTGGGTACGTCCGGGGTGGGAAGGCCGGGGATGCTGTCCAGCCGCACATGGTCACGGTGTCAGCCTGGAATGGTGTCACCCGGCGCGCGCTGCCCTGCGGCCCTCTTTCCTGCCCAAACCCAGCATCCGCACCCGGAGACAGGGTGCGGATGCTGGGAACGACGCGGAGGTACTCGTGAGCAGAACTCCGGCCCCCTATCTGACCTGGAGCTGGCTTACTTGAAGTTGGCGTTGTACTCGGCCAGCGCGGCGTCGGCGCGGGCCTTGGTTTCCTTCAGGGCGGCGTCCACGCTCTGCCCGGCCAGCACCTTCTGTACGCCCTCTTCCATGATCTTGCGGGTCTGGATGGCCGCCCCGTTCAGGCCGCCGGCGGTGGCGGGGCTGGGCACGGTGCGGGTCAGCTGGTTGAAGGCCACCAGCTGCAGCGGGGTCTGGGTGAACCAGCCCTGCTTGCGCAGCAGGTCGATGGAGCTCTGGCGCACCGGGTAGTAGCCGGTCAGCTTGTGCCAGTCGGCCATGTTCTTGGTGTTGGTCATGTACAGCGCGAAATCCAGCGCGGCTTCCGCCTGGGGCTTGGGAATGCCCTTGGAGATCCACAGGCTCGCGCCGCCGATGACCACGCCGTTGCGCTTGCTGCCGTCGGGAATGGGCAGCACGCCCACGCCCACCGTGAAGCCGCTGGTCTTGGCCGCGTCGCGGATGTTGCCGATGTCGGCCGTCGAGGTGATGTGGAACACCGTCTTCTGGTTGGTGAAGATGGCGTCGGAGCCGTCCCAGTCCTCCAGCTTGCCGGTGTAGGTGTAGTACTTGTTGTCCTGCAGCGTCTTGAAGAAGGTGAAGATGTTCTTCGCGGCGGCCGAATCGAGCGCAGTGGCGGTGGCGCGGCCCGAGCGGCCGTTGCCGTTGTTCAGCAGCGGGGCGCCCTGCTGCGCCATCCACTGCTCGATGAACCAGCCGTTCAGGCTCATGCCGAAGCAGGTGGCGCCGAGCTTGGCGGCCTCGATCTTCTGGCAGGCCTTCAGGAGCCCGCCGTAGGTGGTGGGCGGCTGTTTGGGGTTCAGCCCCGCCTTCTTCATGAGATCCTGGTTGTAGTACAGCACCGGAGAACTGGAGTTGAAGGGGAGCGAATTGACCTTGCCGCCGATGGTGTAGTAGTTGATGACCGGCTTGATGTAGTCGCTGAAATCCACGTTCTTGACCGCACTGACCGGCTGGAAGGCGCCCGAGTCCAGCGCGAGCTGGCTGCCGACCTCGAAGATCTGCACCATGGCCGGCGGCTTGTTCTGCCGCGCCGCCAGGATGGTGGCCTGCAGCGAGTCGTTGTAGCTGCCCTTGTAGCTGGGCACCACCTTGATCCCGGGATTCGCCTTGTTGAACTCGTCGGCGCGGGCCTGGATCCAGCCGGTGCGTTTGGCGTCCCCGAAGGAGTGCCAGAATTCCACGGTGGTCTGAGCCGAAGCCGTGCCGAACAGCGCCAACATCAAGGTCAGTTTTCTCATGGACTTAAAGTAGGCGCCCCCGATCAGGGGCTTGTCAAGTGATTGTGATGGCGCCAACCGTCAGTTCAGGCGGGCCCGCAGCAGCACCTCCGGCTCGTCTCCGATCAGGGCGTCCACCCCCAGGGCACACAGGCGCCTGACCTCGGCCGGGGCGTTGACCGTCCAGGTGTTCACGCGCCAGCCGCGCTCCTTCGCGCTATCCATCAGCTCCTCGTCGATCAGCGAGTGGTGGGGGTGCAGGGCCGCCGCGCCCGTCCAGCGCATCGCCAGCGGCACCAGATTGACCGAGCCGATCCCGTAGCGGCGGTGGATCAGCAGACCGCGCTCGATCCCGGGGGCCAGGCGGCGGGCCGCGGCGAGCACCCAGGGATTGAAGGAGCTGACGATCACCCGCTCTGTCAGCCCGTGGGCGCGGATGGCGTCCAGCGTGCGCCCCACGCGGTCGTCGGGGCGGGCCACCTCGTACTTGATCTCCACGTTCACGTACGCGCCCGTGTCGGCGGCCCAGGCGAGCGCCTGATCCAGCGTGGGCACGTAGTCCGGCAGCCCGTCGGAGTGCAGGCCGGGCAGCAGGCGGCCGTCCGGCAGGTGGGCGTCGTGGTGGACGACCAGTGCTCCGTCCTCCATGCGGCGCACGTCCAGCTCCACACCGTCCAGTCCGGCGTCCAGGGCGGCCTGGAATCCGGCCAGGGTGTTCTCGCGGTGGGTTTTGGGCGTGCCCCGGTGGCCGAGCAGCAAAGGACTCATGGCCTTCAGGGTAGCGCCCTGCTCGACCCGCCTCTTGACTCGGCCCCAGGGGCAGGGCGCACCCTGGACTCACCTCCGGAGGCCCCCCCATGACCCCAGCCACGTCCGCCCTCCTGACCATCGGCGCCTTCTCGCGCGCCAGTCGCCTGAGCGTGAAAGCGCTGCGCCTGTACGACGCCCTGGGCCTGCTGACCCCAGGGCGCGTGGACGAGCAGAGCGGCTACCGACTGTATTCGCCGTCCCAGCTGGAAGCTGCCGGGCTGATCGGCCTGCTGCGCGCCATCGAGATGCCGCTGCAGGAGATCCGCACGCTGCTGGACGCGCCTCGCGCCGAGCAGGCGCGGCTGATCGAGACCTACTGGGCGGGCGCCCAGGCCCTCCATGCCGAGCGCGCCGGGGTGGCCCGCCACCTGATCCACACCCTGAGAGGAGACACCATGACCCAGTCCTACGAAGTTCAGACCCGAGACGTACCGGCCCAGACGGTGGCGACCATCCAGCGCCGCCTGTACCTGCCCGACCTCAGCCCCTTCATCGGCTCGGCCATGGAGCGCCTGCACGCCGAGCTGCGCGCCCAGGGCGCCGAGGCCGCCGGCCCCCCGGTGGTGATCTACCACGGCGAGGTGAACGCCGACTCCGACGGCCCGGTCGAGGTCTGCGTGCCCTACACCGGCACCCTGCGTCCTGGCGCCGAAATCACGCTGCGCGAGGAGGGCGCCCACGCCGAGGCCTACGTGACCGTGCTCAAGAAGAACTTCGAGTATCACGAGCTGATGTCCGCCTACGCCGCCGTCGACCGGTATGCCCGGCAGCATGGCGCCCACATCGGCCTGTCCTGCCGCGAGGTCTACCCCTACGACTGGGACGCCGCGGGCCCCGAAGATCCGGCCGGCGAGGTGGCCTGTCCCTACGCCCCCGCCCCGGTGGGCGGCTGAGCACGCGCGCTGGACGCCCGGGCGCTACCCTGCCCGCATGACCTACGCCGCCCGCCTGGGCATGACCGTGCTGGAGGCGTCTGCCGAACGAACCCGCGTCGCCCTCATGGTGGACGGCGCGGGCCTGAACATGCACGGCAGCGCGCACGGCGGCCTGATCTTCAGCCTCGCGGACGAGGCCTTCGCGCTCATCTCCAACCAGCAGGCCCAGGCGGTCGCGGTCGAGACCCACCTGAGCTTCTTCCGCGCCGCACGCGAGGGCGACCGGCTGGTGGCGGTGGCGACCCCCGAACGCGTGGGCCGCACCCTCGCCACCTACCGCGTGGAGGTGCGGCGCGGCGAGGAGGGCGAGGTGATCGCGCTGTTCACGGGGACGGTGAGCCGGCGGGAGAAACTCGGTTCTTAGCAGGGCGGTAATGCTGTGCCGTGCGGCCCTGAGTGTCTTTCCAGACCGTCCAGCCATTTTTCGATGCCCCGGAGATGTCGTCAGCGGCCTGACTCGGAGTCGGATATTCAACGTCCTTCACATATCGCAGCAGTCCGCTGGATTCTTGAATGAGCATTCCCTCCGCCAGTCCAAGCTCGCGGCGCTTACTTACAGCACCGGCATAGAGTTTTATCTCGGCGATTGCCGTGCTTCCGGCCAATACTGTCCACGTCCCCTTTTCCGGCTCATAGACGGCATGGGCCAGGGCCTCCTTGATGGAGTACGTGAAACGGATCTTTCCTGATGATTCCTCTTGAATACGCTGGGGCGGCACTTCCGGCTTGTGGCGTTTTCGCTGCCGTGACGCAGGCGGAGACTCACGAGTCAATGCGACGGGACGACCTAACAGCACATCCCGCTCAGCTTCCGTCAGCTTGTTCATCTCCAAGGCGGCAGCGACAGCCAGGGCGAAAGTAGGGATTTTGAATTGGGCCATCACGCCCTCGACCACAGCCGTCTTCTCGCGGCGGATACGCGCTTCGTCGAGCCGCTGCTGCTGGCGGCTCTTGATGGTCTGCACCGCGTCGGCAAAAGCGTCGGCCCGCCAGGTCTCCACGTCAAGCAGGGCGGCCAGATCGTCGGCGAAGGTATGCCCCTCCTGGCCCAGCTCGAGTTTCAGGGCCACGCGATCCTCCCACCTGCCGGGCAGATGCTCGTCGAGCGCGACCCAGACGCGGCCGTTGGTAATGATGGCCCAGCGGGTGCCTTCGTTGACGGCGTAGGTGGCGGCCTGCTGGTAATGTGCAGCGCCCAGCGTCACGTTCATGCCCTTGAGTTCCAGCGCGCATTTGCCCTCACCAACCCGGATGAGAAAGTCCGAGCGGTTACCGGTGGCGTTGGTCTCCTCAGGCACGACCTCAGCCGGGTTCCAGATGTCAAAGCCAGCAGCGTGCAGCAGGCGCAGCACGATGGCCTGCCGAACCACCGCTTCACCAGGATTGGGGAGGTGTGCGAGCCAGCCCTGAATGGCGCCAACCGCCTCCCGAATCCGTTCCTGTGCGCTGGGCATGTGCGGCGAGTGTAGCAACCTGGGCGCGTCTATCGGGCCGCAGCATCGGCATCTGCACTCAGCTCGACCACCCGCCCCGCCCGCTCCGACTCGTAGGCCGCCAGCACGACCCTCAACGCCTCCAGGCCGTCCTGCCCGCTGGCGAGGAGCCCCGCCTCTCCCCCACCGCACACGGTCAGAAAGTCGCGCAGCATGGCGGCGTTCAGATCCGCGCCATAGCCAGCCCAGCGACGACCCTGCCCCGTGGTGACGCTCAGGTGCTCCGCGAAGGCGTCCAGCGAGCGCATCCCGGCCGTGCCCGTCACGTCCAGCTTCAGGTGGCCCCAGCGCGGGTAGGCGCGCGGGCGGCTCCACGAACAGTCGACCGTGGCGACGGCGCCCGAGGCCAGTTTCAGGGTGACGAGCCCGGCGGCGTCGGTCTGTTCATGGCCGGGGATCGTCCAGGCGGGCACCGGGATCAGGCGGGCGTGGATGCTCTGCACGCGTTCCCCGAGGTGGTGGAGCAGATCGGCCAGATGGATGATGTGATCCATGCCCGCCCCGCCGCCCGCCAGTGCCAGGTCGCTGAACCACGCGCGTTCGTGATCCGGGCTGACCGAGTGGTTCACGCCGCTGTAGGCCAGCAGGTCGCCCAGGTCACCGCCCTGAATATGAGCACGCAGTTGCCGCACGGCCGGCGAGTACCGGACGGGAAACGCTGTATGGAGCGTCACTCCCGCCCGCGTGCAGGCGTCCAGCAGGGCCTGGGCATCCTCCAGGGTGGTCGCCAGGGGTTTCTCGCACAGGACGTGGGCACCGGCACGGGCCGCGCCCTCGACGTGGGTGCGGTGCTGAACGGTCTCGCCACACACGATGACGCCGTGGGGCCGGGCGGCAAGGAGACCGGGAAGAGGACGCCACTGAAGTCCAGTCGTAGCTTCAAAGTCCTGCGCCACTTCCGGGTCATCCTCCGCGAAGCCGATCACCTCCACATCCGCCTGAACACTCAGCCACGCGGCGTACCCCTCGGCGTGGACGTGAGCGACGCCCAGCAGGGCGATCCGCCGCGCTGTCATGCCTCCACCTCCACGGGCTGGCCCGACTCCAGGCTGCGGCGCACGGCCAGCGCGAGGGCCAGCGCCGCCCGCGCGTCGGCGGGCTCGATACGCAGGGGCTGGCCAGTCTCCAGGGCGTCGTAGGCGTGCCACAGCTCGGCGGCATAGGGGTCGCCCTCGCCCAGCTCCGGCAGGGCGGCGCCGTCCTGTTCGGCGGTGGCCGGGACAACACCGTGCGCCTGCAGGGGCGGCGCCGCGTCCGACGTCCATTCGATGACTCCGCCCGTGCCCGCGATGTCCAGCGCGGTGCGGAACACGCCGGGAGGAGCCGCCCAGCCGCCTTCGACCAGTGAGATCGCTCCGCCCGTATGCGAGAGGGTGGCGTGGACGCTCACGCGGTCACCCCGCCGGGCCTGCGCGGCGTATACGCGGCCCACCTCGCCCGCGATCCAGCGTGCGTAATCGAGGTCGTGGATCATCAGGTCGAGGGGCACGCCACCGCTCTGGGCCTCGTCCAACAGCCAGCTTCCGGGGGCAGGCGGCGAGGACAGCCGGCTCAGGCGCAGCGTGCGCGGCTCCCCGACGGCGCCGAGGGCGACCTGGGCCTGCGCGGCGGCGTACTGCGGAAAGAAGCGCAGGACGTGGGCGACGAAGAGGCGTACGCCGGCCTCGTCACAGGCGGAGATGATCCGGTCGGCCTCGTCGAGTGTCAGCGCCAGCGGTTTCTCGCAGATCACGTGTTTGCCGGCCCGCGCCGCCTGCACGGCGTACCCGGCGTGGCTGGGGGTCGGCGTGCAGATGTCCACCACGTCCACCTCCGGCCACAGCTCGTCCAGGGTGGCGCAGGGGAGCAGGCCGAAGCGGGCGGCAAAATGCCTCGCGTTCTCGTCCGGGGCGTACACGGCGCGCAACACCCCGGAACGCTGCGCCCATCCCTGCGCGTGAACCCTGCCCATCAGCCCGGTGCCGATCAGGCCCACCCGCCTCACTTCAGCGCCCCGCCCGTGATGCCGCTCACCAGCTGGCGCGAGAAGATCACATACAGCACGACCACCGGCACGATCGCCAGGGTCAGGGCGGCCAGCACCGCGTTGTAGTCGTTCACGAACTGGCCCAGGAAGGCGCTGGCGCCCAGCACGACCGTTTTGGTCTTCTCGCCGGGGGCCAGGATCAGCGGGAACCACAGGTCGTTCCAGATGGGGATCATCGAGATCGCCGTGACCGCGCCCAGCGCCGGGCGGATCAGCGGCAGGATCAGGCCGTAGATGCGGTATTCGCCCGCGCCGTCGATGCGCGCGGCCTCCTTCAGGTCGCGGGGCACGCCGCGCATGAACGAGGTCAGCACGAACACCGCCAGCGGGATGCCCTGCGCCGTGTACACCAGGATCAGCGCCCAGAGGGTATTCACGAGGTGCAAGTCGACCATCAGGTTCAGGATGCCCACGGTGCCCAGGCGGATCGGCACCATGATGCCCAGCGACAGGTACAGGCCGGTCAGGGTGTTCAGGCGGAAGCGGTACTCGCTGAGCGCGAAGGCGGCCATCGAGCTGCACAGCAGGATCAGCGCCAGCGAGCCCAGCGTGACCAGCAGGCTGTTCAGGAAGAACAGCGCGAAGTTGGCCGAGGTCGCCACCGTCTGATAGCCCTCCAGCGTGAAGGTCGTCGGGGTCGGCAGGGCGAAGGGCCGCGCGAAGATGCTGATGCGGTCTTTGAAGGAATTCATGATGATCAGCCCGGTGGGCAGCGTCGCCAGCAGGCTGAAGAGGATCAGGCCCAGGTGCGCGAAGACCTGGGTGCCGCGTCCCACCACGGGCTTCTCGCGCACCGGAGCGGGCCGCGCCTCGCCCAGCGTCACAGCTCCACCTCCGTCAGGCGGCGCTGCACGGCGGCCAGGTACAGCAGCAGCCCGGTCAGGATGATGCCCAGCATCACGCCGGCCACCGCCGCGCCCATGTACTCGTCGCCGGACTGCAGCTGATACCCGAAGAAGGTGCGGTAGAACAGCGTGCCCAGGATGTCCGAGGCGAAGTTCGGCCCGGCCAGCGCGCCCTGCACCGAATAGATCAGGTCGAAGGCGTTGAAGTTGCCCACGAAGGTCAGCACGCTCACGATGCCCACCGTGGGCAGGATCAGCGGCAACTGGATCGAGCGGAAGATCCGCCAGCCGCCGGCGCCGTCGAGCCGGGCGGCCTCGTACAGCTCGTCGGGAATCCGCACCAGGGCCGCCAGGAACAGCAGCATGGGAATGCCGATGTTCTGCCACACCGAGATCAAGGACAGCGTGGGCAGCGCGCTGCCCGGCAGCCCCAGCCACGGCTGGTCGAGGGCCTGCAGGCCCAGCGGTTCGAGCAGGCCGCGCTGCACGCCCCAGGCGGGGTTCAGGATCAGCTTCCAGGCGAAGCCGATGATCACCACCGAGAGCACCGTGGGCGTGAACAGCAGCGTGCGGTACAGGGCCGCGCCGCGCAGCCGGAAACTGAGCAGCACCGCCAGCAGCAGCCCCACCGGGTTCTGTACCAGCATGTGGATGGCGAAGAACACCAGGTTGTTCCGCACCGCGTTCCACAGCGGCTGGGCGTACAGCTCGCTGCCCAGCAGCCGCCGGTAGTTGGCGAGCCCGGCGAAGCGCTCGGCGCCCCCCTCGACCTGGGTCTGCAGCGAGAGCCACAGCGACGCCAGGATCGGGTAGATCATCACCGCCGTGTAGATCAGCACGGCCGGGGCCAGGAACACCACGATGTGCCACGGAAAGGGCCGGCGGGCGCGGCGCGGGGGCTGGAGCATTCAGGACACCTCGGAAGCTCGGGGAATGAGACTCAGGCCCGGCCCGGCGCGAACCGGACAGGGCCTGACAGGGGCCGGGCCTACTTGCCTTTCTGCGGCGCGTACCAGCTCGCCAGGTTCTTCTGCACCAGGTCGCCGGCCGCCTGCGGGGTCATGGCGCCGTTCAGGAGCTGCGACGAGACGTTCCACAGGTCGTTCTCGTTGTTCGGGTTGGCGTTGCGCGAGAGGATCTGGTACGAGGAGCGGAAGCTCTTGCCGCACTGCGCTCTCCACTGCAGGAACTCCTGCGCCACGGGGTCGGTCACCGTGTACTTCACGTTCGCCAGCGGAAAGAAGCCCGGCAGCGCGTTGGCGTACAGCGTGGCGAAGGCGTCCGAGGCGACCCAGGTCAGGAAGGTGCGGGCCGCCGCCTGGTTCTTGCTGGCGGCGTTGATGCCCAGGCCGATGTCGGGATGGTCGTCGATGACGCACTTCTTGCCGGAGATCGAGTAGGGCGCGAAGGCCCCCAGCTCCAGCTTGGGGTTCATCTGGCGGAAGGTGCCGATGTCCCAGCTGCCGGCCGGGTAGACGGCGCCGCGCCCCTGCGCGAAGAGGTTCTGCGCGTCGGGGTACGCCAGCGCCTGATAGCCGCGCGGCAGGAAGGGCTTCCAGCGTTCCAGCGCCTGGAAGGCCTGCAGGAAGCCGCCCTTGTTGTACTGGGCGCTGCCGGAGATGAGGCCCTTGCGGCCGGTCTCCCCGTTCCACAGCGTCGGGCCGATGTTCTGGTAGCCCATGGTCGCGGACTCCCACTGATCCTTGGTGCCCATGACCAGCGGCTCGTACTTGCCGCTCGCCTTGATCTTGGTCATGGCCGCCAGGAACTGCGCCTCGGTGGTGGGCTCGCTCAGGCCCAGTTCCTTGAAGGCCGCCTTGTTGTACAGGAAGCCGTGGATCACCGAGGCCATGGGGATACAGAAGGTCGTCTTGCCGTCGTCGGTCGACCAGGCGGCCTTCGCCACCGCGTCGAAGTTGTTCAGGCCCGCGAGCCCGTTCAGGCTGCTCAGGCGCTTGGCGTTGAACAGCTCCAGGCTCTTGTCGAAGGGCCGGCAGGTGATCAGGTCGCCGGCCGTGCCCGCCTTGAGCTTGGCGTCCAGCACGGCGTTATACTCGGCCGGGGCGCTGGGCGAGAAGACCACCCGGATGTCCGGGTTCTGTTTCTCGAAGGCCGGGATGATCGAGTCGCGCCAGACCTTGAGGTCGTCGTTGCGCCAGCTCTCGATGGTCAGGGTGGTCGTCTGGGCACCGGCCAGAGGGGCGAGCAGCAGCAACGAGAGCGGAATCAGCGTCCGGTTCATGGGCGTACCTCCTGCGGGAGAAGCAGAGAAAGCGCGGTCTGGCGGGCACTTCTAGGGCACTGGTCGGGCAATTGTGATGATGTACCGGTCAGGTATACTCCCGCCCGGAAAGCAAAGTCAACCGACCTCGCCCCGCCCCCGTCAGCGGACGCCGCCCCAGCCGCAGGGCCGCCCCTGGCCCACAGCTGACCCGGAGTTGTCCTGTTGACATGTCAGGTCAGGGCAACCGTACACTCCGGCCATCGAGAGCGAACAATCCAGGCGGACGAAGAGCGTCCCGTCAGGGCGTCCCACGCACGGGGGGCGTGCCCGGGTGACGTCTGCCACGCCTCGCGGAGGTTCTGACATGATCGGAGGTTCTGGCATGAGCGGTGGTTCTGACATGAAGCGTTCCCTTGCTCCTTCGTCACCGTTTCCCCAGGCGCTGCTTTCCCGGGCACTGCCCCGCTGCGCCGCGCTCAGCGCTGCCCTCGCCCTGTGCGGGGCCAGCCTGTCGTGGGCCGGCGCCCAGACGTCCATCACGCTCTGGGGCGACTGGACGGGCGACGGCGAGAAGCAGATCAACACCATGGTGAACGCCTTCAACGCCTCGCAGTCGCAGGTGCGGGTACGCTACGTGCCGCAGCAGGACATCATCACCAAGTTCCTGACCGCCGCCACCACCGGACAGGTGCCCGACGTGATCGTGTGGGACCGCTTCCGCACCGCCCTGTACGCGCCGAAGAACGTGCTGGCGCCCATCAACACCTACCTGACCCGCGACAAGATCCGGCTGGCCGACTTCTATCCGGAAGCCGTCAAGGAGCTGTCCTCGGGCCAGAACATCTACGGCCTGCCCCTGACGGTGGACGCCCGCGCGATCTTCTACAACAAGAAGCTCTTCCGGGAAGCCGGGCTGCAGCCGCCGCGCACCTGGGCGCAGCTGGAGCAGGCGGCCATCAAGCTCAGCCAGCGCGACGCCAGTGGCAAGCTGACCCGCACGGGTTTCCTGATGAACGACGCGGGGCTCTTCAACATGTACCTGCAGCAGGCGGGCGGCAGCATGCTCACCGCCGACGGCACCAAGACCGCCTTCAACTCGGAAGCGGGGCTGCGCGTGCTGGACTTCTGGAACCGCATGATCAACCAGAACAAGGTCTATGAGCTGGGCTTCGGCCAGGGCGAGGCGAACGCGCAGGATCCCTTCGTGACCGGCAAGGCCGCCATGATCTACACCGGCCCCTGGAGCATCGACGGCTACCGCAAATACGGCAAGGATCTGGAGTTCGGGATCATCCCGCCGCCCGCCGGCCCGACCGGGGCGCGCGGCAGCGTGATGGGCGGGTTCGGGCTGGCGATCCCGCAGGCCTCGAAGCAAAAAGACGCCGCCTGGACGTTCATCAAGTGGTGGCTGAACGACCCGAAGAACGCCCTGCTGTGGGCCAAGACCAGCAACAACATCCCCGGCAACCTGCGCGCCGTGAACGACCCCTACTTCCAGAACGACCCCTTCTGGAAGCCCATGACCGAGACCCTGAAATTCGCGCGCATCCGCCCCACCGTGGCGGGCTACCCGCCCATGGAGGGCAACGCCGTGGTGCCCAACCTGCAGCTCTTCCTGGAGGGCAAGCAGGACGCCCGCACCACCCTGCAAAAGGCCCAGGAGGCCGGCGACCGCATCCTGCGCGAGAACGCGGCCCCCTGAGATGCGCGCGGCCCTGCAGCTGGCGGTGACCGGCGCGCTGCTGGTCACGGCGACCGGGGCGGCGCCGGCCCAGACCCCGGCAACCCCGACCCCGGTTCAGCCGGCCGACATGTGGCGGGACTTCAGCCGGGCCTACTGGCGGGCCGAGGCGGGGGCCTTCTGCACCTTCAGCGACTGCCGGGTGCGCGAGCAGCGCAGCTCCGGGCCCGAGGGCGGCCGCTACAGCGACTTCTGGTGGGCGGCGCAGCTCTACAGCCTGACGCTGGACGCGGCCGAGGGGCTGGTCGGTACCGGGGCCACCCCTCCGGCCGGCCCCAGCGCCGCGCAGGTGCAGGCGGGGTTCCTGCGGAACTACGACCCGGCGGGCAACGACTACAACGACGACCTGGGCTGGCTGGCCCAGGCCGAGCTGCGGGCCCACGAGCAGAGCGGCGACCCGGCCGCCCTGGAGCGGGCCCGCGCGCTGGCCGACCGCATCTGGCAGGGCTGGGACTCGGCCTACGGGGGCGGCGTGTGGTGGCGCCGCTCCGTGAAGGATCAGAAGAACGTGGCGACCAACGCCCCGCTGGTCGCCACCCACCTGGGCCTCTACCGCGCGACCGGCGAGGCCGAGTACCTGCAGCGCGCCCGCCTGGGCTGGGTCTGGCTGCGCTCGCGGCTGATCGACGGCCCGCGCGTGTACGACCACGTGAGCGGCGAGGGCAGCGGCGCCGTGACCCGCTGGGACTTCACCTACAACTTCGGCGCCGTGATGGACGCCGGGCTGGCGATGGCGCAGACCGGCGGCGACCCGGCCGCCCTGCAGGTCGCCCGGGACGCCGCCGACTGGGCGCTGCGCAACCTGACCCAGAACGGCGTGCTGCTCGACGAGGGTGCCGGCGACGGCGGCGGCTTCAAGGGGGTCTTCGTGCGGGCGCTGCGGGAGCTGGCAGCTCAGAGCGGTGGCGAGGCCTACGCCCGGGCGCTGGCGCGGCAGGCCCAGGCCGCCTGGAACGCCCGCCGCGCCGACGGCCTGACCGGCACCGCCTGGGACACGCCCCCCGGCCAGGGGGCGGGCCCAGATCCGCTGGAACCGGGCGCTCTGGAGAGCCTGAGCGCCGGCTCGGCGGTGGCGGCGGTGCTGGCGGCCGGCCCGCAGCCCGCCGGGGTGCCCTGGGCCGACGGCCGCTACGAGGCCGAGAACGCCCGCCGCCTGGGCGTGGAGAGCAGCGACCGGGCGCCGGGCCACTCCGGGCGCGGCTACGTGAACGACTTCCACACGCTCGGGCAGGGGGTGGCCTTCACGGTGAACGCGCCCAGGGCCGGGCGGTACCGGGCGCGGGTGCGCTACTCGGCGGGCGGGGGCTGGGCCTCGCGGCGCCTGGACGTCAACGGAAGCAAGGCGCTGCTCAAGCTGCCCGCCACCCCCGACTGGCAGACCTGGGCCAGCGTGAGCGTGCCCCTGACCCTGCCGGCCGGGGCCTCCACCGTGCAGGTGCTCTTCGGCCCGCAGGACGCCGGCTGGCTCAACCTCGACGCCGTGGTGCTGGAGCCGCTGTGAGACCGGGAGCCCTGTGAGCTGGCGGGTTCAGGCGGCTCAGGCCCAGGCGGCCCTCGACCGGACGTTCTGGGACGAGGCCGCCGGTCTGTACCGCACGCACGAGGGGCGGCCCGCCGGCGATCCCCTGCACTACTGGTGGCAGGCGCACGCGCTGGACGCCCTGCTCGACGCCCACGCGCGGGGCGGCGACACCCACCTGCGGCGGGCCCGCACCCTGGTGGCCGGCGTCCGGCGTGCCCAGGGCGGCACGCTGCACAACGAGTTCTACGACGACATGCTGTGGATGGCGCTGGCCCTGGAGCGCCTGCACGCGGCCACCGGCGAGGGGGTCTGGCTGGACGGGTGCCGGGCGCTGTGGACCGACATCCGCCAGGGCTGGAACCCCGCCCAGGGCGGCGGCGTGGCCTGGCGGCGGACGCAGCCGGAGTACAAGAACACGCCCGCCAACGCGCCGGCCGCGCTGCTCGGGGCGCGGCTCTTCCGCCGGCACGGCGACCCGGCGGATCTGGCCTTCGCCCGCCGGGTCTGGGACTGGCTGCTGGACACGCTGGTCGACCCCCACAGCGGCGTGGTCTGGGACGGCGTGAACCGCCGGGGCGACGGCGCCACGGACCTCGACTGGGCCTACACCTACAACGAGGGCACGGTGATCGGGGCGGGAACCGAGCTGTGGCGGGCGACCGGCGAGACTCCCTTTCTGGAGCAGGCCCGCCGCACCGCCCGCGCCGCCGCCGGGCGCTACGGGCCGGTCTTCCCCGCCGAGGGCCCGGGCGACGGCGGCCTGTTCAAGGGCATCCTGGCGCGGTACCTGAGCCTGCTCGCCCGCCACGACCCGGCCCTGGCCCCGGAGGTGCGGGCGCTACTGGAGGCGGGCGCCGGGGCGGCCCTGCGCCACCTCTCCCCCGGCGGCCTGTCGGGCCCCGACTGGGGGGCAGCGCCGGCGGGTGCGCTGGAACTCGGCGCGGCGCTCAGCGGGGTGACGCTGCTGGGCAGCCTGGCCGCCCTGGAGGCCGGCTCCCCGGCCGGGACGCTGCGCCCCGGTGCCCCGGCGGAGCACACTGGCTCATGACCGGCCTGCGCTACGCCCACGTGATGGCCCAGCTTCTGGAGGAAGTCCGCGCCGGACAGCTGCGGGCCGGCAGCCGGGTGCCCGGCGAGGTCGAGCTGGCCCGCCGCTTCTCGGTCAGCCGGGTCACGACCCGCCGGGCGCTCGACCTGCTGGCGCAGGCGGGCATCGTGGAGCGGGCGCGGGGGCGCGGCACCTTCGTGCGCAGCGCGCTGCCGGATCTGGAGCGGGCACGCGCCGAGCTGGGGCTGCCAGCCTCCAGCGGGGGCGTCACGCTGGCGACCATCGGGCTGCTGCTGCCGGACTTCGCGGACGCCTACGGCCTGGAACTCGTGCGCGGGGTCGAGGAGGAATGCACCGCCCGCGGCCACCACCTGCTGCTGCGCCGCAGCTACGGCGAGCGCCAGGCCGAGGAAGCCGGGGTCGCCGCCCTGCGGCGTGCCGGGGCGGGCGCGCTGATCGTCTTTCCGGTGCACGGCGAGCACTACAACCCGGCGCTGCTGCAGGCGGTGCTGGACGGCTACCCGCTGGTGCTGGTCGACCGCTACCTGCGCGGCATCCCGGCCCCCAGCGTGGTGACCGACAACGTGGCCGCCGCGCAGGAACTGACCGCGCACCTGCTCTCGCTGGGGCACCGCGACGTCGCCTTCGTGTCGCCGCCCATCGAGCACACGACCTCGCTGGAAGACCGCTTCGCCGGCTACGGCGCGGCGCTGGCGGCCGCCGGGCTGGGGCTGCGCCAGGAACTCGTCCTGCACGCGCTGCAGAGCACCCTGCCGCTGCACCTGGAACCCGGCAACGTGCAGGACGACGTGCTGCGGCTGCGGGAGTTCATCGCCCGCGCGCCGGGGGTCACGGCCTTCGTGGTGGCCGAATACAACCTCGCCCTGACCGTGACCCACGTCCTGCGAGGGCTGGGCCTGCAGGTGCCGCAGGACGTGTCGGTGTCCTGTTTCGACGCGGCGGGCAGCCCGCTGGGCGGGCCCGACTTCACGCACATCCGCCAGGGCGAGAACGCCATCGGGCGCCGGGCGGTGGCGCTGGCGCTGGCCCGCCTGGACGGCCAGCCCACGCCGCAGCGCGAGTACGTGCCGTACGCGCTGGTGCCGGGCGCCTCCACGGCCCCGCCCCCCGCCGCCCGCCCCCCGGCCCCCAGCGCCCCCACCCCCGGAGGTTCCCCACCATGACCGTCCAGCACACACCGCAGCACACGCCGCTGGGTTCGCCGCTCGCCCGCGCGCCCCGGCGCCGCTCCCGGCTGCTGCGGGCCGAGGGCCGGGCCGCCGCGCTGTTCATCACGCCGACCATGCTGCTGTTCCTGGTGTTTACCGTGCTGCCGGTGTTCGCCGCCTTCGTGCTGAGCTTCTCGCGCTACGACATCCTGACGCCGATCCGCTGGGTGGGGCTGGCGAACTACGAGCGGCTGCTGAGCGACGCGCTGTTCTGGCGGGGCGTGCGCAACGTGGGGGTCTACGCGCTGCTGTACCTGCCCAGCATGGTGCTGTGCGCGCTGGGGCTGGCGCTGGCGCTGCGGCGTCCCAAGCCCGGCATGGTGGTGTTCCGCACGCTCTTCTACCTGCCGTCGGTGACCTCCAGCGTGGCCGGCGCGACCGTCTGGTCGTGGATGCTGCAGCGCGACTACGGGGTGGTCAACCAGCTGCTCGCGGCGGTGGGCCTCCGCGGCCCGGCCTGGCTGGCGAACTCCGACACCGCCCTGTACGCCATCGTCTTCGTGACCCTCTGGCAGGGGCTGGGCGGCAACATCATCATCTACCTCGCGGGGCTCTCGGGCATCCCGCGCGAGCTGTACGAGGCCGCCGCGCTCGACGGCGCCTCGCCCTGGCAGCAGTTCCGCTACCTGACCGTGCCGCTGCTGGCCACCACGACCTTCTTCGTGACCTTCATGTCCCTGATCGGCGCCTTCCAGCTGTTCGACCAGGCCTACGTCATGACCCAGGGGGGGCCGGGCTACGCGACCACCACCGCCGTGTACCAGATCTACCAGAACGGCTTCACGCAGCTGCAGATGGGCTACGCCAGCGCGCAGGCCTTCGTGCTGGCGCTGGCGATCCTGGTGGTCAGCGTGGCGAACCTGCGCCTGAACCGCGACTCGGGGCTCTCATGAGCGCAGCGGGCCTGAGACGGCGCCGCCCCCGCCCGCTGGCCGTGCTGGGCGACCTGCTCTTCTACGGCGGCCTGACGCTGGTGGCGCTCGTGATGGCGCTGCCCTTCTACTGGATGCTGGTCACCTCGCTCAAGCCCGACGCCGACATCTTCCGCGACCCCGTACAGTGGTGGCCGCAGCGCGTCACGCTGGAGCACTACGCGCGGGCCTTCACCACCGTGCCCTTCGGCCGCTATTTCCTGAACTCCTTCTCGATGGCCACGCTCGGGGTGGCGGCCAACCTGCTGCTGGGGTCGCTGGCGGGCTACGCCTTCGCGCGCCTGAGGTTTCCGGGGCGCGAGTGGCTCTTCCGCGTGAAGCTCGCCTCGCTGCTGGTGCCGGGCATCATCACCCTGATCCCCAGCTTCCTGATCCTGCGGGGCTTTCCGCTCGCGGGCGGCAACGACCTGTTCGGGCGCGGCGGCTTCGGGCTGCTGAACACCTACTGGGCGGTGGTGCTGCCCGGCGCCTCGGGGGCCTTCGCGGTGTTCTTCATGCGCCAGTTCTTCCGCACCCTGCCGGACGACCTGATGGACGCCGGGCGGGTGGACGGCGCCTCGGAGTGGCGGATCTTCTGGAGCCTGTACCTGCCGCTGTGCCGCCCGGCCCTGGCGACCCTGGGCATCTTCACCTTCCAGGCCGGCTGGAACCTGTTCCTGTGGCCGCTGATCGTCTTCAACGACCCCAACATGGCGACCGTGCAGATGGGCCTGCAGGCCTTCAGCTTCAACCACACCACCGACTACGGCCCCCTCATGGCCGCCTCGGTGGTGGTCTCGCTGCCGGTGCTGGCGGTCTTCGTGTTCGCCCAGCGCTACTTCACCTCGTCCATCGCCTTCACCGGCAGCAAATAGCCGCCCCCGAGAGGAACCCCATGCACAGCGTCCACGCCCTGATCCGCGAGGTCGAGCAGGCCTTCGCCCAGCAGCCCGAGGTCGCCCTCACCTTCGCCCGCTGCCTGCCCAACAGCCTGGAGACCGCCCTGCAGCCGGGGCCCGGCGGCACCTTCGTGATCACCGGAGATATCCCCGCCATGTGGCTGCGCGACGCCGCCGCGCAGGTCTGGCCCTACCTGCCGCTGTGCGCCGGCGACCCGCCGCTGCGCGAGCTGCTGGCCGGCGTGATCCGGCAGCAGGCGCGGCAGCTGCTCACCGATCCCTACGCCAACGCCTTCAACGCCGCCCCCAGCGGGGCGGGCCACGCCGGCGACCAGCCGCCGCGCCACCCGCTGGTGTGGGAGCGCAAGTTCGAACTCGACTCGCTGTGCTACCCCATCCGGCTCGCGCACGGCTACTGGCGGCACACGGGCGACCTGGAGCCGCTGCGCGGCGACTTCCTGAGCGCCCTGCGGGTGATCCTGGAGGTGATGCACACCGAGCAGCGCCACGACGAACGCAGCGCCTACCGCTTCTGGCGCCCCGGCGAGGTGCCGGCGACCGACAACCTGCCCGCCGGGGGCCGGGGCCACCCGACCGCGCCCTGCGGCCTGATCTGGAGCGCCTTCCGGCCCAGCGACGACGCCTGCGAACTCAACTACCACGTGCCCGGCAACATGATGGCCGCTGTGGAACTCGCGCACGCGGCGGAGCTGGCCGGGCGGCTGGACGACCCGGAACTGGCCGCCGTGTGCCGCGCCCTGGGCCACGAGATCCGCGCGGCGATCGAGGAGCACGCGGTGGTCTCGCACCCGGACTTCGGCCGCCTGTACGCCTACGAGACCGACGGGCGGGGCCACCACGTCCTGATGGACGACGCCAACGTGCCCAGCCTGCTCTCCGCGCCGTACCTGGGCTACCTGAGCGCGGACGACCCCACCTACCGGGCCACCCGGCGCTTCGTCCTGAGCCCCGCCAATCCCTACTTCGCGCGCGGGGCCTTCGCCCAGGGGGTCGGTAGCCCCCACACGCCGGCCGGGCACGTCTGGCCGATCGGCCTCGCCATGGCCGGCCTGACCGCCACCGACGCCGCCGAGCGCCGCGCTGCGCTGGACATGCTGGTCTCGACCACCGCCGGCACCCGCCTGATGCACGAGAGTTTCCACCCCGACGACCCCGCGACCTTCACGCGCGAGTGGTTCGGCTGGGCCAACGGCCTCTTCGCCGAACTCGTGCTGGCGGTGCTGGCGCCAGAGCCCCGGGCCGTGCCCGGAAGCTGAGGCCCCGGAAGGTGAGGCAGGAGGGCGCTGGTCGCGGGCGAGCGCGAAGCCAAAGGAACATCCCCCGAGTGAGTCGGGGGATGTTCTGTACGTGGTGGCCAGGGCCGGACTTGAACCGGCGACCCAACGATTTTCAGTCGTTTGCTCTACCAGCTGAGCTTAACACCGTCTGGGACGGTGTTTTCTCGGTTCTGGTTTTTGCCAACGCACGATTTTCTGCTCCGACGTTACGAGTGTACGGGGTGAGTTTGGCCAGTTCAAGCCCAAGCTGGGGAATTCAGACCACATGTTACGGTCGGGTACCTCAAACGGCTTGACGTGGGCTGAGATCATGGCCGCCAAAACGTTCGATGGCTGAGGGCGGTGGAGGGATCACCACCTCCGTAAACTTCAGGGAACCTAAATGGTCGGGATGGAGTTTTGCGCCATAGGAGGGCGCCCTGCATTGCTACGTTGGCCCCTACATGTCTTCGTCCTCCTTGTGGTCTCTGGTTCATGCCGTCGGGGGCATGACCACATTGGGAACCACCACCCAGCAACCTCTGGGGGCACTCCCTGCCCCACTTCGTTCAGCAGTGCTCCGGACAGCGCACAAGCTTGCTCCCGATCTCATCTCTGTCCAAACGCAGCAGACGCCCCTGCTCTATGCAGAAGGGGCTTTTGAAAGAGTGACGGACTGGAAGCTCCTCATTGACCGTCCAAACCAATTGCGGGATCGCACAGCCCGGAAGGATGCCGGTGACTACACCAGCCTGTCGGACTTTATTGAGCGTCATGACCTTGGGAAGCCTGAGTATGGCCAGGATGAACACTATGCCGAGCGGCTCTTCTTGGAAGAGGCATTCATGCCTTCCTTGGGACTTGATGGGTTGTCGTTGCTGACGCCCCAAGAGCCGTTTAAGGATTCCGAGAACAAGAGGCGAAGAGTTGACTTCGTACTCCGGGGCAGTCGGAGATACGCCCTGGAAGTCGAGGGGCAGCGCTACCACGGCCAAAATTTCATTTCCAGTGAAACGTTCGACGACGAGAAGGGTCGCCAGCGGAATCTGAGTGCAGCTGGGTTTACATATCTTCCCTTCTCAGTTGCCGACATCCGCTCAGGGCGCGCTGAAGCCGTACTCAATAACCTGGCACTTCACGATGACGTGCTGAGCAAGGTCTGCCACAACCGCTATGCCCACTCACCCCAGGCGGGATCGATCAATCTGCGTCGAATCGACGCGCTGCTGGACACCTTCCCGTCAGCATTCCAAGAAAGCCAACTGGCACTCCTCGAACTCTTCCACCTGTGGGAGGAAGAGAATCGAACAGACGTCACGCTAGTCGACCATGGAGCCCAGTTGTCTACCCTGCCACTGGCTCTACTGGATCTGATTAGCGCAGCCGAGCGTGTGGCTGCGATGTACGACTTGCCCTTGCGGCTGCCGCGCTTGACGATTGCCATTCGGAAGCCCACAGATCCCACACTGTACCGCACACTATTGACGGAATACCTAGGCGATGCCCTCGATCCCCACGCCATAGAGCCCGATCCACTACGGTCGAGGCTCGATCTCAGCTGGCTCGAAAGCGAGACCATGCCTGAAGACGCGATCATCGTATTGCCTCGGCAGGCCACTGTTGAAGGGGATGTCATGCTGCCGCGGCAGATGACTGCTCTGGCAAATATGTCCCGTGCCAGATACGGCGCGAACCCACCGCTAGATGCTCAGCCTATTCACGTCGACCGGGATCTGCTCGATTACTTCACCCGGCGCTTTTTCAACGTCCCAGAACTTAAACCCGAGCAGGTCAAACTCATTCAACGCGCTTTACGCCAGGAATCTGGCCTAGGACTGCTGCCCACTGGCTTTGGGAAATCACTGGTGTTCCAGCTGTTCGCCATGCTGATTCCACGCACCTCGCTGGTTATCAGTCCCCTGAAGGCACTCATCCGCGATCAGGTGCACAGCCTGCATCGTCAGGGCTTGGTGAGCGTTGAGGCGATCACCAGCACCGACTCGACGGCGGCGAAGAGTCAGAAGCTCGAAGGCTTCCGCACCCACGCTTTTCGCCTCTTGTACGTGTCGCCCGAGCGACTGCAGATCAAGGGATTCGCCGAAGAGTTACGTGCGTCCATGAATCGCACCCCAGTCGGCGCGCTGATCATTGACGAGGCGCACTGTGTCTCCGAATGGGGCCACGACTTCAGACCTGCTTACCTGCAGATCCGGAGATTGAGGGAGATGCTTCAGGAAGCGTCGGGGCGACCTGTTCCTATCATCGGCCTGACAGCGACTGCTTCAGAGCCTGTGCGTAAGGACGTGCTACGAGTCCTGGGGCTTTCGGAACAGAACGTTGAGCAGCTGGCCAGCAGCGACCGTACGAACATTAGTCTCTCCGTTCACCCGCTGGGAGCGACGCACTCGAACAAGGCTGATCTTCTGGCGCACGTCATCGAGAAAGTTATTCCAGCTGCCCTGCACATTCCGTTTCGTGAATTCATGCCTTTGCAGCCGCGCAATACTTACCCACACGCCGGGGTAATCTTTGCAGTCTACGCAAACACCCATGGCAAGACCACTCTGGAAGAGGGGGTACATGCCATCTCCAAGCAGTTGCAGAGGCGTATTGTTCACGACCCGGATCTGATCAGTGTGCACGCCAGCACAGCCCCGACCAGCTGCCCGGACTGTGGGTCAGCCGTATACGTCTCGGCCAGCGCCAAGGAGTTAGAGGCTGCTGGGGTGATGGCACGCTACGGCGGACGCTGCCTTGACTGTGGCGCGATGTTTTCAGATCGCGACATCGTTACAGACAAAGACTGGGAGACCAAGCTGCTCGCCCGGCAGGACGCATTTCAGGACAGTCAATTCCCCTTGCTGGTCGCCACCAAGGGCTACGGCATGGGCATCGACAAGCGAAACATCCGCTTTGTCGTTCACCACGCTCTGTCCAGCGGCCTTGAAGGCTTCTATCAGGAAGCTGGTCGGGCCGGACGTGACGGTGAGCATTCGCACGCCGCCCTGATCTACCAGCCGCCTGCTGAAGAGTGCTACCAACGCCACCTGAAAGCCGCAGAAGAACCTCCATGCGTCTCCGACGCCGGCAACCTCAAATTTCACAAGTGCCCTTTCGGGCTGAAGCCGTTGTGCGACTATGGCCGTCAGGCCCACTTCGTTAAAAGCAGCTATCCAGGCGTAGAGCAGGACGTGGCCGCCGCTACAGGTTTGCTGCCCAAGCTGGCGGAGGGCCCTGTGTTCCAACTGTGGAAGGACGAGGAAGTCAAGACCGCGCAGATGGCATTGTTCCGCCTGCAGCAGCTCTGCGTGGTCGGCTCCTACACCCTCGAATATAAGGCGCGCCGGACGGTGAGTTTCGAGGTTGAGCGCCTGCCGTGGACGAAATCGATTGTGCTCCATCGCTTGACGGAGCATTTGCAGCGTGACCTCGACCTGCCATACCAGGCGGTTCAGTATCTCTGCCAGCGTGCTGGCCTTGATACCTCTCCCGATCACCAGACTGGCGGTTCGCAGAGCACCGCAGAATCCACATTGCACCGTGCGCTGATCGTTCTAGTGAACGTGGTGTATGACCGCATCCAGCGGATGCGCTACCAGATGCTGACCAACGAGCTGGAATACGCGCGGCCGCCAGAGGCCAAGAAGCGCGTTTGCCGCCGCGTCATCATCCGCTCGATTTTCGACTCGGTTGATCATCTGCCAGACGACTATAACTGCGGGTTTTGCGACGTCTGTGTGCCCGATCTCAACTTCCAGCGGAAGAACGCTGTCGTTGCGCCGAAGGATGCCAATCTGGACGAGATCACCCGGCTTCTGCCGGAGGTCATGGAACATTTTGACCCTTTAGCTCTGGTAAGCCTCGTCGACCTGGCCGATCGGCACGGTGCCGTCATTGGATTGAGCGCCCGAGCCTCCCACCAGCTGGAACATGATCCCTCGAATCTCTCCGCTCTTTTCCTGGCAGGGGCACTCCGGGCCAAGCGTCACGGCTCTGAGGACGCAGCGTTTAACCAGTTGGCGATGGGATACACCGAGGCCGTTCGCACCGGCGCTGGCGAGGACGCGCAGCGACTGTTTTACGACACCGCCAAGCGGGTGCAGCCCGAAGAGGCCTTCGGATGGATCACAGAAAGGGGCGGTAAGTACGACACGCCTGCAGGTCTCCGCTGGATAGAGACAGAAGCGCTCACCCTCTTCGGTGAGCAGTCCCAGCAACACACCCTCATCAAGACTGTCCGCCGCCTGCGCCAAGTTCAAACCGTGCATGAAGCCCTACAAGAAACCATCGCCCCCCTGCAGCAGCTGGCTGAATCGTTCGGAGTAACGGCATGACCCAAATCAACACCCGAAGCAGAAAAGTAACCGACGTCGACGAGATCGCTGCCGAGGCGCAAGCCGCGCTGGATATGATCCGGGGCACGGCTGAGCAGATCCAGCACCTAGTTGCTGTCCGCTCCCGCTTCGAGGACATGGCGCAGCAATACGAAGCCATGACCAAAGAGCAGGTGCAGCTGGGTGAAGTCATCACTGAGGGTCGCACCTTACATGGTGACTTTCGCCGCTCCATTCAACATCAGGAATTGACTGTGAACAGATTACGCCAAGTGACCCAGGAACATGGCGTGGCCCTGACCGAAACACGGACAAAGACAGAGGAACAAGGAGCACGGCTTGCTGAACTTTCTCAGCAGACGCGCCTTACGCAGGCTGCTTCACACACCGCCCTAACTACGCTCGGCGAGCAGGTGAAGGGGAATACAAACCGTCTTGATCAGCTCGATGAACAAGTGGCCGTCATCGCCAGCCTCAAAAAGCAGTTGCATTCACAGGACGCTGCCCACAAACGACTGCAGGCCCAGTTGAAGACACTACAGATTCTGCTCGTTCTGGCCCTAGGTCTAGCCATTTTCGGATTGCTGCGCTAATACTCAGGCGATCGCTGCAGGCTGCTCCAACTCGCTCGCAACTTCCCGGAACTCTTCGAGTGCCGCTTCCAGGCTCTCGACAATCTCGGCGGCCAGGATGCCCGGTGCGGGCAGGTCGCTGCCTTCTTCCAGGCTGTCGTCTCTAAGCCAGAAGATGTCGAGGCTGAGCTTGTCGCGGGCTAGCAATTCGTTGAGGGTGAACTTCTTGAACCGCTCCCCCTCTTTGCGGGCACTCGGGTTATCGGCACTGTAGGCGGCCACGAAGTCGCGCAGGTCGTCGGCGCGCAGTGGTCTGGTCTTCAACGTGAAGTGCTTATTGGTGCGGAGGTCGTAGACCCACACAGCCGAGGTGCGAAACTCCTCGCCGCTCGGCCCTCGCTCGAAAAACAGCACATTGGCCTTGACGCCGGGTTTGTAAAAGATGCCCGTGGGCAGGCGCAGGATCGTATGAAGATTGCAGTCTCGCAGCAGTCGGCGGCGGATCATCTCTCCCGCACCCCCTTCAAATAGAACGCCGTCCGGCACCACAACCGCTGCCCGGCCGCCTACCTTTACCATGGACAGGATGTGCTGCAAAAAGTTCAGCTGCTTGTTGCTGGTCTTGGCAATAAAGTCCGTGCGGCTGTAGGTCTGCTGCTGGCGCACGGCGTTGCCCTCGTCATCGAGATCCACCAGCGCGCCCTTGACGCCGAACGGTGGGTTCGCCAGCACGATATCTACCGCACGCGACGGCGGCTGCGCCAGGCTGTCCACGCGCTCCACCGGGGTCGCCTGACCACCAATGCCGTGCAGGAACATGTTCATGGCCGCCAGCCGTACCACGCTGTCCACGATGTCCGCGCCGTAAAAGGTGCGTTCCCGCAGGTCTTCGCGTTCGTCAGGATCGAGCTGGTAGTGCCGCACGATGTACTCCCGTGCAGCCAGCAGGAAGCCCGCTGTCCCGCAGGCCGGATCGGCGATGGTCTCACCCGGCCTGGGCTGCATCACCTCCACCATGGCGTCGATCAGGGGCCGAGGCGTGAAGTATTGCCCTGCTCCGCCTTTCACGTCCTCGGCATTCTTTTGCAGCAGGCCCTCATAGATTTCGCCCTTCACGTCGAAGGGCAGGCCCGACCACTGCTGCTGGTCAATCAGGGTGACCACCCGGCGCAGCGTCGCCGGGTCATTGATCTTGCTCTGAGCCTTGCGAAAGATGACCCCCAGCAGACCCGGCTCTCTCGCCAGCTCTTCCAGGGTACGGCGATACTGGATTTCCAGGTCGGTGCCGGTCAAGGCGTTCAACTGCCCCCAGCTGTACGCCTCGGGCACCTCCGGAGCGTCGGGCTGCCCCTTCATCTCGCCCGCCATCTTCAGGAAAAGCAGGAAGGTGATCTGTTCGAGGTAGTCGCCATAGCCCACGCCATCGTTGCGAAGGACGTGGGCCAGGCTCCATACGCGGGCGACGAGTTGGGCAGGGTTGACGGTAGTCATGGGGTCTCCAAGAGTGCGGGTTGATTCGTGTTCTTTCGGGGCCGACCACGCCGGCCTGCCCCATCCCGGATGGCCTGCGCGCCAGCCTTCACCTTCTCGGCCTGGATTCGTTCCAGCAGCACACTGGCTGGCTCATCGGTCGGATCTTGGGGCACCAGCTGGCCCGTGAAGGCTCGGTGCAGGATGCTCTGACGCGTGGCCTCGGCCCGCTTCAATTCGGCGGCGACTGTGATTCCCATGTTATCGAGGATCGAGAGGCGGCGCTCAACCTCAGCGACGAGGTAAGTTTGCTCATCGGCAGGCGGAACAGGAACAGCAATACTGCCTAGGATGTCCAAGTTGATATTCCGTTGGGCAGTTGCAGGGGCATAGCGCTCAATTTTCGCTTTCTGCGAGCGAATAAAGTGTTCATAAAATTCTGCTTTAATATTTTCACAACTTGGTATAAATCCAACTATACTATCAGGAAAGCAGGCTGGGAAGGTAAGAATGCCAGTTTCTGCAATATTAGCCGCAATCGTTATACACAAAGTTCCGGCTGGCCATAATCTGCTTTGCTCTAAACCCGATTCATTATAGGTTTTATGGTATGACCTAATTGATCCCCCCCGAGAGTCTGACCTCGCCAGTTTGAATAAAGGGGTATGTGCCATCGAAAAGATGAGGCGCATTTCTCGGGCGGTGCTTTGACTTTCCGCGGCCCAGTTCTCCTATCTGCGGAAGAGTGGCCCAGACCCACCCCGCCGGCAGCTCTGGCAACCCAGTGATGTCCGGCGCAGCCGGCTCCTTGTACACGCCCTTCTTCCCCTCGGCAACCCAGCGGTCACGTCGCTCGGCCAAGATACGTCCCAACAAATGTTCGGCAGACTCAGCATCGGGATGGTCAGTCCCATGATCGTCCCGCCACTCCCGTGTCAGTTCCCCCGTGACCGCCGCGTGCAGCAGGCTTTGGCGGTAGCGTCTCAACAGGCCCTGCGTGCGCTTCAGCTCGGCCACACCGGCATCTAGCTTGCCGAACAATTCCTCGATCTTGTTGACGATGCGGTGCTGCTCGGGAGGTGGGGGAACAGGGAAGGGTGTAGCCTCAAAGTCGCCCTTCGTAACATGCTGCATTCCGCTGCCTCTGGATTGAACTTTCAGAAGTTGAATGTAATGCAGGACGCCATAGTAGAGAAACCACTTGTCGATGAAGGGAACGACCTTGAATATATGTTGGTTCAGCGCAGCTTCTTCCCCTTTATAAATGTATGCACCGAGGGTTGCTGCCCAGGAAATCAACAAAGTTCCATCTTGGACGACGTGACGGGGCTCCACCTCACCATCAAACCTGTTCAGTGCTGATCGGCTTCCAGTGAGATTCTGGATACGTAGAATGGGCCGCCCGACAGTCCCCCACTCATTTGATTTGAAACCCCGTCCATTGATGTACTGGCCCACGTCGCCCAAAGTGGCCATACACCAACCGACAGGCAGAACATCATCTAGCGACTGATCTTGTACTACGCTCATCACGCTATTCTCTCAGACATCAATCCTTAGGCGGCCAGCACGTCCGTCAGTTCATCCAGCAGACGGCCCAGCTCCTCGGCCCCGAACAGCTGGCGGGCGCGGGTCAGGCCGCCCAGCTCGTTGAAGGGCACGTCGTTCAGATCGCGCTCTCCCGCTGCCAGGTCAGTGCCCACCCGGTCACGGATCAGGGTCAGCCAGCGCCGCTGCTCGTCGGTAAAGGCCCGGCCGGCCTCCTCTTGATCAGCCAGCCAGCGGTCGAAGCGCTGCTGGACGGTATGGCCGAAAGGTTCTAGCACCCGCGCCTGCCCGATGGCGAAGCGCACCAGCGCCACCAGATCGGCCAGCATCCGGCGGGCCAGCTGGCCCTGGACGTGCTCGGAGTCCAGGGTCGCGTAGTCCTCGTAAAGCCGTTCCGGGGTCAGGTGCGCGTCGTGGCGTTCCAGGGCACGGCTCAGTTCCCGGATCTGACGGTAGGTGACCCGGCGTCGCCCGTAGGGCTGCGAGTAGAGGATGCTCAGCGCGTCAATGTCGTCCTTGTGGGCCTCGATGAAGGCCCTGAAGTTCTGCACGCGCCCCTCGGCCACGCGCCGGGCCAGGGCCTCGCCATCTTCTCGGACCGTGTGCTCGCCGGGCAGCACCTCGTCGCGGCTGAGCTGGTCGATCACCAGTTCGTTGCGCCGGGCCGTGTCGGTGAGCAGGTTCCGCAGCGCGGGATCGGCAAAGGGCCGGGCCGCCGCGTCGCGCAGCACCTCACTGGCCTCCTCCACGTCATCCTCAGTTACCGCGCGGCCTTTGGACGCCGCCTGCTGTTCGGCCTGCTGGCGGGCGAGGTCGGGGTTGGTGGCGTCCAGCAGGGCACGGGTCAGGGCGACCACAGGCTGCCCGGCCAGGGTCTCGATCTCTGAACGCTGGGTAGGGTTCAGATGCCGATCCAGGCGTGCCAGCCGGCTGGCCAGGCTGCTCAGCGCGGCGTCGTTGGTGTCGCCCAGCCCAACGTTGTGAAGCAGCTTGTCCAAGGCCACACTGCGCTGGCGTTCCAATGGCCGGGCCTCGCTCTGATCGTGCTCAGTCACGCCCACGGCGTCCACCAGCAGGAAGAAGTCCTTGGCGCGGGCGTCGCTGCTCACCTTCCGCAGCTCGTCGTCGGAGATCACGCGGGTGCCGCGCCCCTTCATTTGGTCGAAGTAGCCGCGCGACTTCACGTCCCGCATGAACAGCAGCACTTCCAGCGCCTTCACGTCCGTGCCGGTGGCGATCATGTCCACGGTGACGGCGACGCGCGGGTTGTGCTCGTTGCGGAACTGCTGGATCAGGGTCTCGGTGCGCTCGCCCGTGACGCCCGAGGTGATCTTCTTGCAGAAGTCGTTGCCCCGGCCGAACTCTTCCCGCACGATCCGCACGATGTCGTCGGCGTGCAGGTCGTTCTTGGCGAAGATCAGCGTCTTGGGAACGTAGGTGCGGTCGGGGAACACCAGCGGCAGCACCGTGTTCTTGTATTCGCGGAGGATGGTGCGGATCTGGTCGGTGGCGACCACGCTGCGGTCGAGCTGAACGGCGCCGTACTCGAAGTCGTCGGCCAGCTGGCGCAGTTCCTTACGTCCCGTGCGCCGATCCTTGTAGTCGAGGTATTCCCCGGCGGCGACCTGGGCCCCCTCGGCGCTGATGCGGGTACGGATGCGGTACACGTCGAAGTTGACGTTCACCTTGTCGGCCACCGCGCGTTCGTGCCCATATTCCATCACCAGGTTGCTGTTGAAGAAGGCGATGGTGCGGGCATCCGGCGTGGCCGTCAGACCGGTGAGGAAGGCGTCGAAGTAGTCCAGCACCTGCCGCCACGTGCCGTAGATCGAGCGGTGGCACTCGTCGGCGATCATGAAGTCGAAGGTCTCAACCGGCACCCGCGGGTTGTAGACGACCGTGCGCTCCTCAGGGCTGTCACCTCCCAGCTCGAACACGCTGCGCTCCTCGTTGCCGGGGTCGAATTCCTCCTCGCCCCGCAGGATGGAATACAGGCGCTGGATGGTCGTGATGACCACTGCCGCGTCCGGGTCGATGCGGTTGGACTTCAGATTCTGCACGTTATACAGCTCGGTGAACTTGCGGCCATCGTCCGGGGTGGTGAAGTTGGTGAACTCGCCCATGGCCTGATCGCCCAGGTTGCCGCGGTCTACCAGAAAGAGGATGCGGCGGGCACCCCCGAACTTCAGCAGCCGGTAGCTGCTCGCCACGGCCGTATAACTCTTGCCGCTGCCCATCGTCATCTGGATCAGGGCGCGCGGACGATCTGCGGCCATCGACGTTTCCAGCTTGCCGATGGCCTCGAACTGGGCGTCACGGAAGCCGGTGCGGGCCAGGGGGGGCAGGCCACGAAGGCGGGCGCGCAGCGTGCTTCGTTCCCGTGCCCAGGCTCCCAAGGTCTCGGGCCGGTGGAAAGCGAAAATCAGCCGGGAGCGGCTGTCGGGGTCGCGCCGGTCGCGGAACTGCACCTCGACGCCGTTGGCTTCATAGGCGAAGGGCAGCGGGTCGCCCACCCTCTTTAACTGGGGCGGTAGGCCGGTGGCGTACTTGTCCGTCTGCTCGCTGACCCCGATAAGCGAGGTGCCCTCGGGCTTGGCCTCGATGATGCCCACGGCCTTGCGCTGGAAGAACAGCATGTAGTCGCAGGGGCCAGCGGCCGTGGGCACTTCCCGCAGGGCCACGCCATCCTGAGCGAAGAGGTTGGCGCTGCGGTAGTCCTGTATGACCCATCCAGCAGCGACCAGCTGCCGGTCGATTTCCATCCTGGCGCGTTGTTCCGGTGTCATGCCCCTCCGAGGCAGCCCTAAATCGTTCGCTCTGCCGGTTCCGGAAGTCTAGCAACGCCTCGCTACGGCAGCGGGCTCAACTACGGCACAGCGCGGCTTGATGTGGCCTGAAGGAAGTGGGGGGAACGACAGCCAGCTGGCACCGTCACCCCGTTACGCGCGCACGCTCCCAAGCAGCCCCCAGCGTTCATGGGCGTAGTCGTGAACGCCGTGGCGGCCGAAGGTCAGCGTCTTGGGGAGCTGGTAGGCCTCGTAGAGGTAGGCCACCGGCCGGTACGGCACCTGTGGACAGCACACGCAGATCACGACCTCGGCGTCCCGCCACTGATCGAGGGCGTAGTCGTACTCCTCCATCTCCTCTCTGCGCGACGACTTGAACCAGAACTGCCAGCGCGGCGAGGGCGTCTGCGCCGGCGACAAGACCATGCCAGCCGCCTTCACGTCGACGCGGCGGCCCTGGATCAGCAGGTCATGCCGGGCACCGGACGCGGGCATCTCCACCGTCAGGCCGAGCTGGCGGGCGGTGTCCGTGACGTGCTGCACGCCGAAGCGGGCCAGCTGCTGCACCAGGCCGTTACCGCCGAGGTTCGATTTTGCGCGGTAGCGCTTGACGGTGGAGACCGACAGGCCGGTCTGGGCGGCGATCTCCGGGTTGTTCAGGCCGGCAGCGTGGGCCTGCTCGATGGCGCGCTGCTGTGTGGGGGTGATCATGGGGGACTCCTCGGGACTACGGAGATCTCTCCCCGCCATGATGACGGGAAGAGATGAAAGGTGGCACGCCCTCAGGCGGCCGGGCGGAGGGACGTGGTGAGGTCGGTGTCTCCCCAGTTGGCCGTAAAGCCACCGGGGAAGTCGGCCGGGTGCAGCGTGACGTTGGTGAGGGTGGCGGCCGGGCGGACGAAGTGCAGGAAGGCCGGCACGCGCTCCACGCGGCTCAGCCCGACCAGGGCCAGCCAGTCGCAGTCGCGCTCGTAGGCCTTCGGGGTGCGCCGGGCGCTGCTGTAGAAGCTGGAACGCTCTCTGGGAAGCCGGAATCGCCAGCCCGAGTAGGCCGGGCTGTAGGACGCCGTTTTGACGTCGACACGCTGCCCGGCGATCATCAGGTCGTAGGGGTGGTGATGCGGGCCGGAATGGCTGGCCGGCAGACTCAGGCGGCCAGCCTCGGCCAGCACGAAGCGCTCGCCCTGCCGACCCAGCAGGTTATCCGGGCAGTTCACGCCCAGCTGCAGGCGCTTCTTCCAGCGCTTGACCGTGGCCAGCGACAGGTTCAGCTCCTTCGCCAGGTCGGCGTTGAGCAGGCCCTGACGGTGCAGGTTGACCAGGCGCTGCTGGTCGCTCAAAGACAGCCCTCGGCTCACCTGACGCTCCGGCGTTTGCGGTTCACCGGCAGGTCGGCCGCCCGGCGGTAGTTCCGGACGCTCCGGACGGTCACGGAGAGGGTGTCAGCGATCTGGTGGTCATCCAGGCCAGCGGCGTGCAGAGCTTCGGCCATCGTCTGGCGGAAGAGGTGGTTCGCCGCCCGGATCGAGAAGGTGGCGCGAATACGTTGATAGAAGGGCACGACAGGCTCCTTTTGCGGCGGCAGAGGGTGGAGGGCGAATTCGGGGCCGGAAGACCACCCTCGCACTCACCTATTCGGAAACGAGTTGATAAAACACCACCCCGCCGCACGATTTGGCAGCGGGGTGACCGGATTCAGGCCATGTTGCTTCTATCCAGGGTAAGCACGGCGCAATACAGCTAGTTCATCGCCGTCCGCTGGAACCCAGATCTGGGTCTTGATCCGCTCTTGCTGGTAGGGGAAGTCATGCTGATATCCGGACGTGGCCAGGTGGAATCCGTTCAGAACGTCAGTGACGCGACCATCCTTCTTGCGGTACGGCTTGACGTCCCGGAAGCTCGGCAGGTAGTCGAGATGCAGCCACTGGGCCAGCTGTGAGTCAGGCTGCAGCGTGGACGCCCGCACAGCAGCGCGCAGCGCTTGGCTGTGGGCCGCTGCCTTTTCTCCCTTTCCAAAGTTCACCCGGATCAGCCCGAGAACCCCCAAAAACGCCCGTGGGACACCACCCAGCGCCGTGACCAGCTCCCGAGTGACCACCTGCATGGCGTGTTCCCAGCGGGGGTTATCGCTCTGCTTGGTGAACGGCAGAGCCGGTTTGTAGAGGCTGGTGATGCACTGGTGTTTGGGAAGTTCTGGATCGAAGGCGCTGATGATGCGCTGGCCGCTGGTGGGCTGCCGGCCACGGTTGTACATCTGCAGTCGCTCAGCCCTCATTAGGGCCCGGTGCATGGCCTTGCGCCGGGCCGGAGAGTAGGGGTAGAGCGCGGCGAGGTCGATGACGTGGTGGCTATTGGGCAGCGCCGCCAGGGACAGCGCCACCACCAGATGGCCATCGAACTCGTTCTTGCCGCGACCTGCAAAATGGTGCAGGGCCGGCGGCACGGGAATGCCCAGGTGCCGTGACGCTTCAGTCAGGGCCAGCTGCCACGGGCTCCCAGACTTTCTGAAAGCCTTATCGACCAGCAGCACGACCTTCAGGCCGGAGTCGCGGTGAAGCAGAAGGATCTCCTCCGCGATGTGCCGCCGGTGGCAGTTCGCGCTTTCCCGGCCCATGTGCAGCCGGTAGAGCTTCAGCTCCGGAGCCAGCTCGATCTGCAGAGGCGGATTGCGGCCCCTATCGATCAGCCTGACCTGCTGGTTGGGGAAGAGAGCCTGATACAGCCCAGGATCAGCGTAAGCGTCCAGCACCAGTGTGGGCGGGAGATCAGCGAGTGGGGTCAGCGTCGAGGAATAGAACACGGGCGGCTCAGTCAGGACGCCGTTTCGTACGGCCCAGGTCAAGCCGAAGCGGCCACTGTCCTGTCCAGCCTCAACGTCTGCCCGGAAGGCCGCCAACCACTCGGAGGTGAACCACATTTGATCTGTAAAGGGCTTGAACCCGTCCAGCGCCTGCCCGAAGGCATCCCAGTCGGCATCGGTGAGGCCGTTCCCGACGCTCTGCAGGAAGTCCTTCCCGGTGAAATACCGGCGACGGGTGATGCCCCGGGGATCGGCGGCGAGATCTTCTGTGAACGCAGAGTCTGGCTGATCGAGCCGCTTGGACATCAGGCCGATCAACCGGAGCGCCAGGGGGCCACCCCCGCACGACGCGATTTGGCCCATCTCCTTGATCGACATTCTGGCTGGATGCACCAGGCCGGTCATGGGCAGCTCGTCGATCACCAGCAGTTCCGCATCAAGCTTACGAAGGGTCTGGCTGCGGCCGTAGATGAACGGCAGATGCGCGAAGCTGACAATCTTGACCTGCGGCGTCTGCGGCCAGGCCAGCTGGGCATGGTACTTCCGGGGCTTCGTGTCGTCCCAGGCGGCCAGGGTCACGGCGTCGACGCCCACCTCCTTGAAATGCTGGCTCGCCTCGAAGGCGAGCGAATCGTTCTTCAGGGTGGAGTGAACAGCCCAGATGACGCGCTTCAACGCCCCACTCTTGAAGGCCTGGGCGATCTTTTCCCGGCTCAGGCGGCTCTTCTTGGAACCAGTCGGAGCGCGGAGAACCTGGACTTCATAGGTGGTCGGCAGGTCGAAATCGAGGGTGCCCATTGGTGAGGTCATCTTGTGGCCCCCTCAGGGATAACTCCTAGAGAGACACGTAGGCGCTGCCGCGCCGTAGAGACGGGGAGGATGGTGCTGACGGTGAATGGGACTTGTACTGAGAGGGCTGTGAACATGGGCTCCTAAGCGAGAACCTGGCTGGGTTGGTATGGATGACGACGACCAGCTGGCATGGTGTGATCTGCGCGTCCAGCTGGCTGAAACGGCATGACGGCGAAAAGACTAGAGGACTGACCCGGCGTGCGCGAAGCGCTCCGAGTTCAGCCTGCAACGGAGTGGAGGGCTGGACGAGGACAGGTGGAGACCTCTCAGGGATGCAACACAGGGGTCGGCTCCCTGACGGGAACCTCCCCCACGCCCTGTCGGGCGAGGACAGCGGACAGTGCCGAACCCCAGCACCCCCTCCCCTACGGCGCGGCAGCGCCGATCATCTACCGGAGTACCACACCGCCGAGTGCCGACTCCTCCCTGGCCCGGCACTGTGCCTGACAGGGAATGCACCTTCACATCTGGGCTGCGGCAGCAGCCAGCCGTCGGGCCCAGCCCCATGCCACCTCAGATCCTGTGCGGGTTGAGGAAGTCGGTGGTGCCAGGTGCTGGATGCACAGCTGTCGTGATGTGGCGCGACCGTCCTCGTCTCTACGGCGCGGCAGCGCCGGCACGCCGGAGCAAGTCTGCAGGTGGTGCTGATCCTCGGAGCCTCAGTTCCGCGTCCGGAACCTCGGCTATCTCCATCCTACGGAGCACTCTGGGCATATTGTCGTTCAGGCGCACGACGCCCTTCCGGATGGTCGACCTTCGAGCGTGGGTGCGGGCTCGAAGCCTGGCCGGATCAAGGCCGGGGGGGCTGTCTGGTGGCTCGCCCCACAATCTAGGGCCGGGGGGTATTTCTTTTTGAGAAGGGTACCCTGGTGAGGCTAGGAGGTCGCGCTGCAGGAAAGGCGATTTCGGGTCAACACCTGGCCCCATCTCGCCCCATTAGGGCAGGTCACCGTACCGCACGGCGTCGGCCTCGATGAGTTCCTGACCGAGCTGAACGAGCCGGGCGAAATTGGCGGTCTGTAGCACCACTTTGTGCACGACGGTCGCCGATGAACTCTGAGCGTCGCCCTCGGCGAAGCACAGGTTGAGGATCACCTCCCCGCGCCGGGAATCGAGAACGGTGAAGTTGCTGTAAGTGGGCTGAACGTGACTGGGCTGGCGAATCTTCATCGGGGAACTCCTTTGGTCATGCTGAGAACGTCGTGGGCGCCGCGGGGCTCGCCAGCGAGGTACAGCAAGTAGGGAAGGCGCAGGGAGTGCAATCGGAACGGCTGGTGGAGCCGGGCTTCGATCAGGGTCTCGTCGACCTCGGGGAAGCGCAGCGCCAGCAGCCGGAGGTGGCTGTACTGCAATTCGCCGAAGCCGATGGCCGGCAGCCCCACGGTGGCCCCGGCCTGTCGGAGAACCCTGGACGCATAGCGCAGGGTCAGAGGCATGGCAGTGGCGTCGTGGAAGAGGTAGAGCGCGTTCTTCCGGCGCCGGAGGAACCACAGGCGCAGGGCATCCCCGGCCGCCTGGCTAAAGCCAACCTGCACGTCCGGCCCGCCGTCCCGTCCGGGCACGGTCAGCGTGCGGGTGGCGAGGTTGACGTGCTCCCGCTTCATAGTGATCAGCGTCTGGGCGCGCAGGCCGGTGTGGTAGACGAGATAGGCGAGCGTCCGCACCCCCAGGTCGTCCACCCTCCGGAGCAGCCGCGCGATGCTTGGATCGGTAAGCAGTTGAGGCCCCATGACGCTCCGTGGGGAGGGCGAGGTCAGGTCGAGGGACGCCGGGATGACCCGCCGGTCTCGCAGCCAGGTCAGGATCTGGGACAGGCCACGGGCGAGCCTGTAGAGGTCGTGACGCCCCCAGCGGCGGTCGGGACGGAGGACGGCGCGGATGGCCGCAGGGTCGGCCCTGTATGAGCCGGGGAGGCGGCGGAAGACTGTCCAGGCGTCGCGGAACAACCGCTCCCCAGCTGGGCTGAGCTGCTGCTGCCGGCGCTCGGCCAGGAACGCCTCGAAGTGGCTGTCTATCTGGGCCATCAGCGGCCTCCTTTCTTGCGCCCGGCCATGTGCTGCACGGGCGAGGCGGTCTGGTGAAGCTCTTTGAGGTCTTCGGACGACATGACGGCGTAGCGGGCCGACATGGCGATGCTGGTATGGCCGAGCACGTCCCGCAGGCGCACCAGATCAGCGCCGTGCTTGATGAACGACACGGCGAAACCGCGCCGGAAGGCGTGCGGGGTCTTGTGGGGCAGGCCAGCGGCCGCGCACAGGTCGACGAGGTGCTGCAGCAGGCCGCTGGCCGTCAGGGGCTGCGCGCCACGGGACAGGAAGAGCTGGGTGCTCTCCGAGTCGGGACGCTCCTTCTGGATGTACGCCTGCAGGGCGCGGCGGGTGGGCTTGCTGATGGGGACGCGGCGATCCTTGGCCCCCTTGCCCAGCCGGACGTACAGGGTGCTGTCCGGCAACAGGTGGTCGAGGTGCAGGCCGCACAGCTCCGAGGCGCGCAGGCCGGTGTCGAAGAGGGTGAGCAGCATGGCCCGGTCACGCAGGGGCCGGCGTGTGGTGGCCGCCTGGGTCAGCAGCGCGGCCATGTCCCCTTCAGTGATGACGGCCAGTTCCGGCTGCGGCACCTTCGGGAAGAGGTGGTGTGGCAGCGGGTTCCCGCTCAACAGCTCTTCGCGCACCAGCCAGTTCACGAAGACCCGCAGGGCGCGCAGCCGGGCGTGTGCCCCGCCTGGGGCCATCGTGCCGTCAAGCTGCGCCGCGTAGGCCCGGATAAGGGGACGCGTGACCCCCGAGACCAGCTGGACGCCCTGCGTCTCGCAGTAATCGAGGAAGGCCGCCAGTGCAGAGCGGTAGTACAGGATGGTGGCGGGTGAAAGCCGACGTTCTCCATCGCGGATGAAGTCGGTGACGGACTGACGAAGGTGTTCCATGCATATCTCCTTCGTCGGAGCCGAATCGTTGAACCTACCGTGCCCGTTTTTCCCCGTGTTTGCCCTGTGTACGAGCGTGCGATTGAGGCGTTATACGGCCTGTTATGCACTCTGTTTTTGAGGGTAGACTCAGGTACAACAAAGCAAGAAACCCCCGATCTAGTCGGAGGTTTCTTGTTCGTGGTGGCCAGGGCCGGACTTGAACCGGCGACCCAACGATTTTCAGTCGTTTGCTCTACCAGCTGAGCTACCTAGCCGCGCCCCCCCTGAGGAAGGCCTTGGCGGTCCGGACGGGATTTGAACCCGCGACCTTCTGCGTGACAGGCAGATATGCTAACCGCTACACTACCGGACCATTCTGGTGATTGCCGCCCTCGAAAAAGCAGCGGGGTTAAGGATAGCCGCGCCCCCTGGGCTTGTCAACTTGACCGGCGGGGCGCGGCGGGAACCGGGCTCAGAACGGAACGGCCCGGACACTGCGGATCGGGCTGGCGTCCGGATCGCCCGCCTGGGGATCGAGCAGCAGTTCCAGGTACTCGCGGGCGTGCAGGGCGTCGATCATCGCCAGCCGGTGTTCCTCGTCCAGCAGGATGCCATCGTCGATCTGGGTGTGGCCGTAGATCCCGAAGGCCAGCCCGGCCATCTCCACGTATTCGGGCGTCTCGCGGAACCAGCGCTTGGGGCTGTGGTCGGCGTAGAACAGGTCGTCGTAGTGGCTGTGGGCCGGTAGCGGCGAGACGTGCGCGAACTGCACGCCGCCCACGCGGATCTCGCGCGGGAAGGACTGCATCCAGGTTTTCAGGTGATCCGGGAGCATCAGGCCGCCGTGCTCGGGGTCGAACTCGCTGTGCACCATGCCGCCGCTGGTGCCCAGGACGTAACTGGTGTTCAGCACGGCGTCGTCGTGGTTGCCCAGGATGATGTGCACCGCGTGGGGCGCCGCCTCCTGATAGGCCTTCAGGCGTTCCAGGTGCTTGACCTGCTCGCGCGCCGCCAGAAACAGGTGGTCGGGATCTTTGGGATCGAAGCGCGGCAGGCCGCTCAGCCGGGCGTATTCGCGCTCGTTCTTGGGATGCACCAGATCACCCACCAGAATGACCTGATACAGCCCGGCGACCACCGGGGGAGTGGGCCCGAAGGCCGGGTCGACACAGCTGGCGGCGCGCAGGGCGGCCCACAGCGTATCGAAGTCGGCATGCACATCGCCAAATGCCAGAAATTTGTGCATTCGGGTGCCAGTGTAGCGGCCGACCCCGCGTTTGAGAACCCGGCCACCCCAGAGGGGGCCCACCCAGGCCCGGTCAGCTCTTCAGGAGGGCCTGCAGTTCCTTGTAGATGGCGCGGCTCTCCTCCAGGGTTTCGCCGTAGCCGCGCATCAGGACGCGGGCCGCGTCGCCGCCCCGGCCGGCCACCTTCAGCTGCTCCAGCAGATCCTCGATGTGGCGGCGGGCCTTGTCCATCTGCGGGTCGCGGGGGGGCTCCGGCGGGAGGGGCCGCGCGCCGGGGGCCGGCGGCGGGGCGTCCGCCTCCAGATCGGCCGTGTTGGGGCCGTCGTCGGCATCGTATTCGACCCAGGTGGGCTCGCCGGCCGGCGCGACGCCGTAGGTGCGGGCGGCGTCGGCCAGGGCGGCCAGTTTGGCGTCCTGCAGGGTGTGGGCGCTGGCCAGCCCCTCGCGGACGGTGCCCAGCAGGGTCAGCCGGGCCCGCACCACGGGCGGCTGCACGGAGTCGCAGGCCCAGGTCAGGCTCCACTGGGGGTCGAGACGTTCGAGGTGAAGGGCCAGTCCATCCGGATCGGGGGCCGGGGTCACGCGGGCCTGGTCGCCCCGCACTTCCAGGGTGGCCCAGGCGGTCATGCTGGCGCGAAGGGCCTCGCGCACGCGGTCAAGGTCAGCCATGCCCGGAGTCTAGCGCGGGCCTGTCTGGGCGCAGGCCTGGGGCACAAGGATGGAGACTTCTTCCACCAGGCACAGCGGTGAGACCGAACAAGGAGGCACCGGGGTGAGATTCCCGGTGCCTCCTGCCCGTGCCTTCAGACAGATGGTCTGGCGTCCGGTTGTCTAGCGTCCGGGCCGCAGCGTGAGCACGGTGCTGCGGCCCCAGTCGGCGGGCTTCGTGCTCATGGGCAGGTAGTCGCCGGCCACCCAGAGGCGTTGCTGGTCGGCCACGTGACTCCCCAGCGGGTTGCCGCCCTGCCCCAGGCTGCCCACATACAGGCTGGCGTCGGGGTCGCTCAGGTCGACGATCTGGCGGTAGCTCGCGCCGTGGGTCTGGCGGAAGGTGCCCACCTCCGGGCGGGCCACGTTCACGGTGTTGGTGCCGCCGGGCGTGGGGGCCGAGTGGTTGAACAGCCAGGCCAGCGCGGGCACCTTCCCGAAGGCGCGGTGGGTGCTGGCGACCCGGTGCAGCCGGCCGTACGTCCAGCCCGCCGGATCGCTGCCCAGGCGGGTGCCCAGGTCGTCCACGGCGCGGCGCAGGCTGCTGCTCAGCTGGTCGGCGCAGGACGTGACGCCCGCGCCCCGGTTCCGGCACAGCGCTCCCTCGCCGCGCAGCTGATTCAGCACGCTCAGGCTGTTCATGGCGGAGGGCGTGCCCAGTTCGTCCTGCGCCAGGGTCTGCAGGGTCATCAGCCAGGCCTCGAAGAGGGTGGACGGCACGCTGTCGACGGTCTGGTTGCCGTCCCAGCCGCGCAGCCGTTCCAGGGCCGCCCTGCTGGCCTCACCGTCCGGGCGGGTGGCGAGCATCACCTCCCGGAAGTCGCGCCAGACCAGGCTGGTGGTGTCCAGCTGCACCCGGCGCACGTCGGCCACGCTCAGGCCCCGGGGACGGGCCTCCAGCAGCTCGGTGATGCGCTGGGCGCGGTAGGGCTCGGCCCAGTTGCGCTCGTTGCCCAGCGACAACGGGGACGAGTCGGGCACCACCTTGTTGTTCGCCGTGACCACCAGCCCGTCGGGCGGGTTCAGGGTGTGGGGGAGCTGCGCGAAGGGGATGAACCCCGCCCACTCGCGGCTGCCGTCGCCGGGCACCGGCAGGGCGCCGTCCCAGCCCCGGCGGATCGGCACGCGGCCCGGCGCGTAGTAGCCGGTGTTGCCGTCCACGTCGGCGTACACGAAGTTCTGGCTGGGCGCCACATAGCGCGAGAGGGCCTGCGTGAACTGTCCCCAGTTCTGCGCGTAATTGATGTCCAGAAAGGCGTCCATGGTGGTGTCGCCGCCCTGCAGGGCCGTCCATTTCAGGGCCACGCGCGGGCCCACGTCGGCGGCCCCCGCCCCGCTCACGATGGGGCCGTGGGCGCTTTCCTGCACGGTCAGCTGCACGTCCGGGGCGCCCTTGACGCGGATCGTCTCGGTGCGCTGCACGAGCGGCGCCCCCGGCGGCTCAATGTACAGATCCTGCACGTCCGGGTTGACGTTGGTGACTCCCCAGGCCACGCGGTCGTTGCGGCCGATCACGATGCCCGGCAGGCCCGGGATGCTGGCCCCGATGGCCCGCAGCCCCGGCCCCTGCAGGTCGGCCAGGTACCACAGCATCGGGCTGGTCAGCGCCAGGTGCGGGTCGTCGGCCAGGATCGGCCTGCCGCTGGCGGTGCGGCTCCCGGCGATCACCCAGTCGTTGCTGCCCTTGCCGGGCACGCGCTCCAGGCCCAGGCTGCGGGCGGCGTCCAGGTGCGCCTGCAGGCCGCGCAGAGCGGAATCGGGCAGGGCAGCAGTGGGCCGGCTGGGGGCGGGCCGGACAGTGGTGGGCGTGGAGGTCGGCGCCGGCAGCGGCCGCTCCCGCCCCAGCTCGTCGGCGCTGAGGATGGTCGGGGCGCCCGCCGGGTAGGGCGTCATGACCGCCCCGAGGCCAGCGGCCCCCAGGCGCTTCACGATCCGGCTGCCCAGCACCTCCTCGTCCATGTTGCCGCCCAGGTCGTAGGCCATCAGCTTGCTCCACGACAGGCTGTCCACGTCCGTCCAGCGCGCGGGCGTGAAGCCCAGGACACGGAATTCCGGGGCGACCTGGCCCCGGGCCATGGCGGCGTTCACGCCGGCGGTGTAGGCCGAGACCAGCCGCCGCGTGCGCGGGGCCAGGGCCGGCAGCGCCGAGAGCGCCGCGCGCTGGAAGCCCCAGGTGCGCAGGAACCGGTCCTGCTCCAGCGCCGCCGCGCCCAGCACCTCCGAGAGCCGGCCCTGCGCCACCCGGCGCTGGAACTCCATCTGCCACGCCCGATCCTGCCAGTGCACGAAGCCCAGCGCGAACAGGGCGTCCTCGTCGGACGCCTGGGCGCGGATGTGCGGCACGCCCCAGCGGTCGCGCGTGACCGTGACCGGCCCCCGCAGCCCCGGCAGCGTCAGGGCGCCCGAGACCTGGGCCCCTGAGGTCGCGCGCAGCCACAGCACGGCGCCCAGGGCCAGCGTGAGCAGGGCCAGCAGCGTCCAGCCCAGCCCCCAGGCCACCCGGGGCCCCAGCGATCTCCGTCCCACCCGGCTCCGCGCCGTGTTGCCTGCCGTCATAGTGAACCCCCATCTGAAGTTGTATTCAGTCCAGAATAGCGGTGGAAAGCCCCCGCCTACTCGGCCTGCGGCGCCGGGGTCTCCGGATGCGGCTCGGGGCCGCTGCGCTGGCTGAGCACCGTGGCGACCACCACCAGCAGCCCCCCCAGCGCGCCGCGCAGGCCCACCCGCTCGCCGATCAGCAGGAAGCTGAAGGCGGTGGCGGTCACGGGTTCCAGGGCGTAGATCAGGCTGGCCTCGGCGGCGCTGACCGCGCGCTGCCCGACCGTCTGCAGCAGGGTGGTCAGGGCGGTGGCGACCACGCCCAGGTACAGCAGCGGCCCCCAGGCCTCCTGGGGCGGCAGCAGCGGCGCGCCGCTGACAAAGAGCCACAGCAGGGCCAGCGCACTGACGGCCAGCACCTGCGCCAGCGTGAACCCCAGAGCGGCGTGCCGGTGCGCCAGCCGCTCCAGCGCCACGATGAAGCCCGCGTAGGTCACGGCGCAGGCCAGCGCCCAGAGGTCGCCCACCACCAGCGTGCCGCCCTCCCAGGACAGCAGGGCCAGGCCCGCGACCGCCAGGGGCACGCCCCACCACAGCGCCAGCGGCATCCGGCGGCGCTGGGCGAAGACCAGCCACAGCGGCACCAGCACCACGCTCAGGGCGGTGAAGAAGGCCGCGCGGTTGGCGGTGGTGGTCTGCAGGGCGATCGTCTGGGTGCCGTAGCCGGCGATCAGCCAGGCGCCCAGGATCAGGCCGTCGCGCCACAGGGGTGAGGCGGCCACGGCCTGCGGGATGGCCGGGGTTCGCCGACCCGCCCACCACACCACCGGCAGCAGCGCCAGGGTGGCGATCAGGAAGCGCCAGGTGATCAGGGTCGGGGCGCTCAACCCTTCGCCCAGCGTCTTGACGACCGCGAAGGTGCTGCCCCAGATGGCGGTCACGAGGATGAGCAGGAGGACGCCGCGCAGGTGCAGGGACACGCGGGCCATTCTAAGCGGGGGCCCGCCCCCAGGCCCCCGCTGAGCGAACCGCCCGCTCCTCCGGGTGTAGGCGCTCAGCGGATGGTGGCCTGGAAGCAGGCGCTGCCCGCTTCGCCGACCGCTAGGGTACCCAGCGTCGCCGTCATGGCGCCCCGGCCGAAGCTACCGCCGGTCAGGCTCAGGGCACCCGCATCGGCGTCCGTGACACTCGACAGGTAGGAGGTGACGGCCCCACGCAGCAGCTTCACTCCGAATCCCGTGGTGGCCGAGGGTTCGTCGGCGTCGTAGGCCAGGGGCAGCGGCGTGGTGTTGCCGGGCACCTGATCGGAAATGGCGAAGTTCGGCAGGGCGGCGCCCCCCAGGTTCGAGTAGTCGATGCAGTATTCCAGCACCTCACCGGGCAGGCCGCTGCCCGACGTGCCGAAGGCGCCGCCCTGGGTGACGTTGCGTACCCGTTTGACCAGATTGCCGTAGACCATCGCGGTGGTCGCCGTGCCCGTGTTGTCGACCGGGAAGGGGTCGGTGAGCGGGCTGCTCACACCGACCGAGTTGGTCTGGGTTCTGAGCGCCGGGGTGCTGCTCAGCGCCGCCGCCGTGGGCGCGGTTGCCACGACCGTGTACGTCCGGCTGGCGCCGCTGGCCAGGCTGGCGACGCTCCAGCTCAGGGTCTGGCCGCTCACGCTGGCGGCGGGGGTGCTGCTCACGTAGCTCAGGCCGGCGGGCAGGGTATCGGTCACGGTCGTGGTGGCCGGCGTGGCGCCGCTGAGGTTGGTGACCGTGATGGTGTAGGTCAGGGTATCGCCCGGCCTGGCGTAGGCCGGCCCGACCTTCACCGCGCGCAGGTCGGCGCCCACGGTCACCGTGATGGCGTAGTCCTCGACCTCGCCGTCGGGCGCGGGGCCGGTGGCGGAGTTGGTGCTGGGCACGTCGGTGGAGATGCGGATGCGGGCGTAGGTGGTGCCCAGCGGCACGCTCCCCACACTCGGCCAGGACAGGGTGAAGGTGCCGCCGCCCACCGGGCAGCTGGAGCTGGCGCGCTCGCCGGACTCGAAGGTGCCGTTGGCGTTGAAGTCGAACCAGGCGGCGATGGTGGCCGTGACTCCGGTCAGGTTGCTGCAGGTGAGGTTCAGGTTGTAGTAGGTGTTGGCACTGGTCAGCGGCGGGAAGCTGCTCACGGCGTCGTCGCTGTCGCCCAGGGCGTTGGTGCCGCGCGGCGCGCTCTCCACGCTGGGCTTGGCCGGCCCCAGCCAGAGGGTCGTGCTGTCGGTGCGGGCGCCGATGGTCAGCTGGTCGTACAGGTAGGTGCCGTCTGGGAGCAGCGGATTGTAGGTCGTGTCGGTGTAGTGCGCGGCGGCGCCGTAGCTGGTCGGGGCGTCGCCCCGGTCGGCATAGAACTCGGCGCAGAAGCCCTGGGCGGTCTTGCCCGAGCCCAGCATCCGGCTGGTCAGCACCAGCGGGTCGGCGGCCGTGGCGCGCTTCTGGGTGCTGAACAGCGCGATGTTCACCTGAGTGTTGGCCCCGGCGGCGTCCAGCGAGCTGGCGGAGGTCGTGATGGTCTTCCCGCCCCCGGAGACCGTCACGCGCCGGAAGGGGCCGCCGGTGGTCACCACGTCGGCCAGCCCGAAACTGGTGCCGTTGGTGGTGGACTGCACGAATTCGATGGGCCGGGCCGGATCGCCGCCGTTGGCCCCGTCCTCCTCGGCGCTGCCGGTCACCAGTTGCAGCGGCACCGGCAGGCTGCCGATCAGGGCGTAGGCGCTGACCGAGTAGGTCACGTCGCGGCTGCCCGGGTTGTTCGACAGGGCGTTCTTGAGATTGGCTCCGAAATACAGCTGCCAGCGGTCGCCCTGCCAGGTGCCGGGCACGTAGGGCTCCAGGCCGTCGGTGGCGGCGGGCGTGCCGCTGGTGCCCGCCATGCTGACACTGAGCACCTTGACGGTGTAAGTCAGGGCCACGCCGTCGGGGCTGGTCACGGTGTTCGTCCAGGAGTTGCCGGGGGTGAGCACCGGCATCCCGTTGAAGTTCAGGCAGGTGGTGTAGGGGGCCATGGCGCCGGGGCCGGTGTAGGAGGCGGCCGCGGGATTGACGATGGCGATGGTCGCGCTGGCGCTGTTGTTGGCCGGGCTCAGGTCGGACACGCCGCTGGGCAGGGCCACGCTGGCGGTGTTCACGATGCCGGTGCCCGAGGTGCGGGCCAGCCCCGTGATGGTGTAGCTCACGCTGCCGCTGCTCGGCAGGGTGGCGACCGTCTGGCTGAGGTTCCCGTTGCCGCTGGCCGCCGGGCACACGGCGCCGCCGCTGCCCGAACACGTCCAGCTGGCCGCGATGATCTGGGTGGGCAGGGTGTCGGTGAGCACGGCGCCCCCGGCGGCGGCCGGGCCATTGTTGGTCAGGGTGACCGTGTACACCACGTCCTCACCGGCCGCGTAGCTGGCCTTGCTGGCGGTCTTGGTGACCGCCAGGTCGGCCAGGGTGGGCGTGTTGGTCAGGGTGCAGGTGATGGCGTCACCCGCGGCGGGAGTCAGCGTGAAGCTCTGGCCGGCGCCGCTGGGAAGCACGGTGGATGAGGTCGTGCGGCTGTTGGCGCAGCTCACGGCCGTGGTGTAGTTGCTCAGGGCCGAGACGCTGCCGGCCGCCATGACCTCGGTCAGGGTATACGCGGTGCCGGCGTTCAGGCTGGTCGTGGCCGTGGCCGCCGTGGTGCCGCTGCCGCTGGTGCTGGCGCTGGCCGTGACGGTCGCTCCGCTCTTGACCTGCACCGTGAACTGGTCGGCCGTATTCGCGCGGCCAGGGGCAGCGATGGTCTTGTTGAGGATCAGGGTGGGCTGCAGGTTTTCCAGGGTGGCGCTCGCCGCACTGGCGTGGGTGCCCACCGACGTGACCAGCGAGCTGGCCGCGATGGTATTGACATAGGTGCCGTAGGAAGGCGCCGTGACATCCACCGTGATGGTGCAGCCACCCACCGGAATCCGGGCTCCGCTGCTCAGCTTGATGCTGGTCGCGCCGCCCGCCGCCGTCACGGTGTTGCCCGCCAGGCAGGTGCCCGTCAGGTTCGGGGTGGCCGCCACCTTCATGGCGCCCGGCGTGGTGGGCAGGGTGTCGGTCAGGTCGGCGAAGGTGTAGATGGGCGCCAGGTTGGTGTTGCCGATGGTGATGGTGAGTTTACTGATGCCGGGCGCGGCGCTGATGGGCGTGGGCGAGAAGCTCTTGCTCAGGGTGGGCAGATCCGGTTTGAGGCCGCACGAACCCAGGTCGGTGAAGACGGTGCTGCCCTGCTTGAGGGTGGCGATGCCGGTGACGGCGTCGACGGCGAAGATGCCGCCGGCGGTGCCCCCGGCCAGGGCGCCCGTCCCGCTGGTCAGCAGCAGGGCGCCGGTGGGCGGGTCGATGGCCAGGCCGTTCGCGGTGCCTGTCCACTGGGTCGTGGCGTTCGACTTGATCGCCAGGGGGCTGGTCAGGGCGCCGCTGTTCAGGTCGAGTTTCCAGATGTAGGGGTTGTTGACGGACGCCACGGTCGCCTCCACGATGACGTACATCTGACCCGTGCCGTCGATGGCGAAGTCGCCGTTGGAGGTGGCGTTGAGCGTGTAGCCCGCAGGCGCGGTCATGGTCTTGTAGGCCCCGATGATGGCCCCGGTCGCCACATCCATCTGGGCGAATTTGCCGTTGCTGGTGTTCACGTAGTAGTTGCCGGAGGCATCGAAGGTACCGCCCACGAAGGCGGCGGGCGGCGCCACGACGGAGGCCACCAGATTGTCGCTGCCGTCGACCGGATTGACGTACCGCAACTGGTTGTTCGTCCGGTCGATGTAGTACAGGCGGCCGTTGCTGGGGCTCTCCGAAAGCGAGTTGGAGCTGACGTTGGTGCCCGCCGCCGTGTACATCGCCGTGTAGGTGTTGGTGGTGAAGTTGAAATAGCCGATCTGCTTGGTCGTGGCGCTGGTGATCGCCCAGGTGGCCGTGCAGTAGCTGGGGGCCGCCAGGGCGCTGCCCAGGGTCGCCAGGACGAGGAGCAGGAGGGCGGTGCGGAGCTGCCGAACCTGATCCGGCAGCCTGCGGAGGAAAAGAATCAGGCGGCTCACGTTCACTTGCTCCCTTGTTCGTCCAGCGTCAGATCGAGCCTGAGGTAGGCGCCCTGCTTGGTGTAGGTGTTGCCCAGGCCACTGAAGCCCAGCGGGTTGTAGCCGGCCGTGATCCAGGCGCCGGGCAGGGCCCGCAGGCTGGCCTCCAGGCCCAGGCCCGCCTGGCTCCGCCGGGTGCTGGGCTGGCTGATCATGCGGCCCCAGGCGCCGATCCCGAAGTAATCGGTGACGTAGTAGGTGCCGCCCACCGCCGCCTGCAGGGTGAAGCTGCCCGGGTCGTTCAGCAGGGTGCGGGTGTCCAGCCCGGCCCGCACGGCCCAGTTGGCCTGCCGGTACTCGGCGGCGAAGTTGCTGCTCAGTTCGGGCTGGCTGCCGCCCAGGCTGCCCGCGGCGTAGCGCACGGTGCCCAGCGAGCTCAGGGTGCGGCCCCGGTAGGCGTAGCCCAGCGCGGCGCGGGCGCCCTGCTTGCCCGCCCCGAATTCGAGCAGGCCGTCGGCGCTCAGGGTCAGCTGGTCGCTCAGGGCGCCGCTCACGCCGCCGCGCAGCACCACGCCGAAGCCCCGGTCGTTCAGGGTCAGGTCGGTGCCGCTGGTGGCGGTCAGCCGATCGGTCTTGTAGCGCAGATCGACCCCCGCGCCGAATTCGGCCTGCGCCGCCTTCAGGTCGTAGGAGGCCGAGCCGCGCAGGCCGGCGTTCAGGCGCTCGCCCAGCGGCAGCGAGGTGCTGACCCCGAAGCGGGCGCGGTTGCCCTGGCCACCGCTGCCCGGCAGATCGTAGGCCAGGGCGTAGTTGGTGTCGCCCAGCTGCGACTCCAGCGTCAGGGCGGCCGTCTGGCCGGTGCGCCAGTTGATCTGGTCGCTCAGCCCCAGGCTGAGGTGTTCGTCCAGCGCGTATTTCGCGCTCACCGAGGTGGTGGGGTCGAGGGTGCCGCCGAGCGGCTGGGTATGCACGACGTCGATGTCGAGGGGCTTTTTATGGTAGCCGGCGCTGACGACGGCGCCCAGGCCGGACTGCTCGCCGAAGGCGTATTTCAGGCCGGCCCCGGCCGTGAAGGGGGCCGCCCGGTACTCGGCGCGGGCGCTCACGCTGCCGCCCTGCACGTGCGCCTGGCCGGAACCGGTGTCGTGATACTCGGCCTGGGCCACGGCGCTGAGCCGTGAGTTCAGGCGAACCGTGGACTCGGCCCCGAAGTTCAGTCCCGGCGTGAAGGGCGCCAGACCGTGGTAGGCCGCGTCCTGGTAGCGCACGCGGGCGCTCACGCTGGCCGCCTCGCCGAACCGGGCCCCGAAGTCGGCGCTCGCCTGCAGGCCCCCGGAGTAGGCCAGCAGGCCGTCGGCGCGCAGGCTGCCGTCGTCGTAGGCGGCGCGCGCGCCGTAGGTCACGGTGTCGTCCAGGCTCACGACCGCGGCCCCGACGCTGTACTGCCCGCCGCTGTGCTTGACCTGCGCCCCGAAGGCCAGCCGGCGGCCCGCCAGCGAGCTGCTCAGGCGGTAGGAGGCCACCACCACCTGATCGTGCAGGTCGGCGTCGACCCGCTCCAGAGCGCGGGCCAGGGTGATGATGCCGGTGCGCCCATCGAGCAGGTAGTCGACGTTCCGCACCAGCATCGTCTGGCGCAGTTCCTTGCCGGTGCCGGCCTCCAGGGTCAGCAGGGTCAGGCTCTCGCTGCCGTCCTCGATACCGCCGCTGGGCAGGCGAAGCAGCCGGGTGCCCTCGGGGCGCAGGCGCAGACCCGTGATCTGGCTCTCCGGCACCAGCGCGGCGAAGCCGGAGACCTGGGTGCCGGGCCGCTGAGCGCTGGCCTTGGAGCGCACGCTCAGGGCCGTGAGCTGCTCCCCGACCGGCAGCACCTCGATGGGCAGGGCCGCGCGGCGGTAATCGGCGCGGAAGCTGGGGTGGTCGTAGGTCAGGGCAACCGGGTCGATGCCCTGCAGCGGCACGTCCTCGGCGCTGCTGTCGCCGGCGGCCGCGAACCGCCGCAGGGTGTCGCGATCCGTAGGCAGCCCGTCCTTGTCGGCGGCGACGTACAGTTTGCCGCCGGCCAGCGGCCCCTCGTAGGAGGCGCGGGCCTGCACGCTCAGGTCGTCCGCGCCCAGGCTGCCGTCCAGGCCCAGGGTGGCGCTGATCACGCCCACCCCGACCCGCGCCGCGCTGGGCCGCACTTCGAAGGTGTGGGTCTCGACGCGGGCGCCGTTCAGGATGTCCAGCCTCAGGGTGGTGGGCGAGCCCTGCGGCTGGAGTTCCAGCACGCCCTCGCCGTCCTGCAGGCGCAGCTGCTGGCCGCTCTCGGCGGGCTGGGCGTCGGGGCTGCGGATCTCCAGCGAGCTGCGCAGGGTCAGGACATTCTGGGCGCTGCTGTTGCCGAAGGCGTCCAGCGTCCGGACGCGCAGCCGCAGCGGCGTGCTGCCGTCGGCGACCAGCTGCTCGGGAGTCACGCGGATCTGCGAGGTGGCGCCGGCCAGATTCACGCTCACCGTGTCGGCGCCGACCTGCAGGGTGTTGGGGCCGGGGCGCAGGGGCACGCCCACATAGACCCGGCGGGTCAGGCCGCGCACGCCGTCCTCGGTCAGCTCGCCGACCTGCTCCTCGCCGACCGGCTGGCCGTTGACGCTCAGCGGGCTGCTCTGGCCCTGGGGCTGCTCGACGACCACGCTGATACGGTCGCGCACGCGGATCAGGCTGCCGGCCAGCGGCTGCTTGATGGCGCCGGCGTTCTCCGTGCGGCCCTCGGCGAGCAGGGGCGTGGCGCTGGCCAGGTCAGAGGCATCGACCCGCCCTTCGAGCACCTCGCTGCGCTCGCCGCCGAAGCGGGCCAGCAGGGCCGGGGCCGAGAGCTCGCCCAGGGCCGCCGTGTGCAGCAGGTCGTAGCTGATGACGCCACGGATGGTGCTCTTGGCCTGCAGCGCCGGCTGCGGCAGTGTCCAGTACCAGCGGCCGCTGGGGCCGCGCAGGGGGTCGGGAATGGGCCGGCCGTCCAGGCGGCTGCTGCCGGGCTGCAGCAGGGCGCCTTCCGGAAGCGTCTGCGCCACGACCAGCTCACGGGCCTGACCCGGAGCGTCGAAGGGCAGGGACACGGTGCTCAGGCGCCGCTGGGCGGGGGCCGGGGCGGCCGGCGCCGGCTCCACGGGAGGCTGGGGGACGGGCAGCGCTTCCTGCGCCGTCGCCAGCACTTCCGCGCGGGCGGTCTGGGTGGCGGCACAGCCCTCGGAGACCAGCGCGGCCTCCATCTGCAGTGACCCGGCCTGCAGCACGCGGGCGCGGTAGCTCAGGGTGCGGCGCTCGCCGGGGGCCAGGGTGCCGCTCAGCTCGGGGCTCTCCAGGGCCTGCAGGCCGGCGCCCGGCACGTCCCGCAGCACGAAGGGCACGGGCTGAGCGGCCGTGTTCGTGACGCTCACGGCCACGGTGGTCTCGTCTCCGACGCGGGCCGCCGGCACCGGGGCGCGCTCCAGGCGCAGGCTGGTGGTGTCCGGCCGCACGCTGAGGTTCAGGGTCTGCGACTGGCCCCAGGGGCCCAGTTCGGCGCGGATCGTCAGGGGGCCGGCCTGGCGGGCGGTGCCGGTGACACGCAGTTCGCCGGGCTGGCCCGCCTTCAGGCTGCCCTGCGCGGCGTCCGGACCGTCCAGGCTCAGGCCCGGCGCCAGCAGCCTGAGCGCGAAGGGCAGCTCGCCGGCGAAGGCGGTGTCGGCGCGCAGGCTCAGGGTCACCGCGTCGCCCAGGCAGACCTCCTGCCGGTCGGCCTGCAGCGTCAGGGCCAGCTGGGGGCGTACCTGCACGCGCGCCTCGGCCCGACCCCCCTGGGGCACCTCGACCGCGGGGGTCACCGTGACCTCGGCGCCGGCCACCGGAGCGGCCGTGAGCGCGTAGCGCCCGGCGGGCACCCGCTGCGCGAGCTGACCGTCGACATGCAGCGGCACCGGGCCGGCCAGCACGTCGGCCCCGGTGGGCTGGGCGCCGCCCGGCAGCAGCAGTTCGGCCGCGACCCGCAGGAGCCCGGTCTGGTCGACCCGGCTGAGGGTGATCGGGGTGATCTGCCCGGCGTGGGTCAGCCGGAAGCCCACCGTGTTGCTGAACTGCACGGCCCCGGCGGGCTGACGCAGTTCCAGGGTGTACTGGCCGGCCCGCGCCGGCAGGGGCAGGTCGATCTGGTCGAGATCGGCGCTGACCTGCAGGGGGTAGAGGCGGCCCTGGCCGTCGCGCAGCCGGGCTTCGAGTTCCAGCGGGCCGTCGCCGTCGTACATGCGCAGGGCGTGCGCCGAGCCGTCGGAGCTGATCTGCAGCGCCGGCACCCACTCGCGCGAGTGGATGTTCACGCTGAGCGTATCGGCGCTGAGCACGGCACTGACGCCGGCCAGCCGCACGGCGAAGGTGTTCTTGGCGTAGCCCTGGGTCACGGCCGTGAGCCGGTAGCGGCCCGCCGGCAGCTCCTGATCCAGCAGCGTGTCCCAGTCCTGGGCGCCCGAGCTGTAGCTGCGCGTGAGCAGCACCTGGCCGTCGGCGGCGCGCAGGGTGAAGGTCGTGGTGACCGTCTGGCCGGGGACATAGCGCTCGTCGCCGTAGGACGCCGCGCTGCGGTAGTCGTCGGGGTCGAAGCGGGGGCTGTACAGTTCCAGCCGCACCCGGCCCGCCAGCGGCACCTCCAGGTTCAGTTCCTGGTCGCCCACGGACCAGAGCAGTTCCTGACCCACACTGGTGATGGGCAGATCGCTGCTGACCTGCTGGGCCTGGGCCCAGGCGCCCACCGCCAGCAGGGCGGTCAGGGCGGTGGTCATGCGTTTCATGGCTCCGTTCACGGTCAGGGTCTCCAGGTCAGCAGGGGGTCGGTCGTGGCGAGTCGGGGCTCGCCGTCCCAGGTGAAGCGGTAGGTGAGGGTCTGTTCACCTGGGCTGAACGTACCTGCCCAGGTATTGCGGCCGTCTTTCAGCAGCGCGCCCTCCGGGAGGGGGTCGGTCAGTTCCGCGCCCGCCAGGGCCTGTGGAGACGTGATCCGCAGCGTGACCAGATAGCCGCCGGGCACCGAGTAGACGCTCTTGTCCACCCGCACCTCGCCGCCCGGCACGCTGAGCAGCAGGGTGGTGCGGCGCAGGGCCGTGACATCGCCGCCCAGCGGGGCCAGCGGGAAATCCACGGAGGTCAGGCCGTTGGCGAACACCGTCTGGGTGCCGCTCAGCCCGCCGTCCCGCGCGACGTGCAGGGGCTCGTAGGGACTGGTGCCCGGGTCGAGGCGCAGGGCCTGGGTGCCCTGAGGCACGTTCAGGAAGCTGTAGCGGCCACGGGGATCCGTGATGGCCTGGCGGCCCCCGGCCAGCAGCACGCGGGCGCGCGGCAGCGGCGTGTCCAGCCCCTCGTCGTACAGACCGTTGCGGTTGCGGTCGACGAAGACCGTGCCGACGATGTCCGAGGTCGGGGAGAATTTCAGCGGATTGAACCTGACCTTGGCGCTGGCCCGGTTGCTGGCGACGATCCGGTTCACTTTCCCGGCGCCCACGCCGCTGACCTCCACGACGTTGTCCAGTTCACCGCTGGCGAGCGGCGTCACCCGCAGCTGGTAGGTGATGGTGATGGTGGTGCCCGCCTTCAGACTGGGCACGTTCCAGCGCATGGCCGTGCCAGTCGCGGTGGGGGCCGGCTGGGTGGCGGAGCCAGCGGCCGGGCTGAGGACGGGATCGGCCAGCGGCTGGCCGTCCAGGGTGCTGGTACCGCCCAGGTAGTCCAGCCCCGGCATCGGCGTGTCGGTGACCACGGCGTTGAGCACGTCGGTGGTGAGCGAGGTGTTGCTGATCCGCAGGGTGTAGGTCAGGCGGTCGCCGTAGGTGACCTCGCGCGTGCCGACCGCCTTGGACACGACCAGCTTGGCCGACCAGATGGGCGTGAGCACCTCGTTGCTGAGGAGCGGCCCGGCCACCTCGAAGGAGCTGAAGCTGAAGGTGTTGCTCAGGCTCTCGCCGTCCACGGCGCGCGGGCTGACACGGGTCAGCAGCTTCACGGCGCGGGTCTCGCCGGGCGCCAGGGTGCCCAGTGTCCAGACCACCTGCTCCTGCCCGGCCGCGCCGGAGCGCACGCCGGGCGCGCTGCTCACCACGTCCAGATGGGCCGGCACCGCGTCGGTGAGCACCACGCTGGTCAGGGGGAAGGGGTAGGGGTTACGCACGCTCAGGGTGTACTCGACCGTGTCTCCCTGGGCCACCGTGCCGCCCGCCGGCACCGGCTCGGGCCGCCCGTCCAGGCCGGTGGTGCTGACCACGGCCGACTTGGTCAGCTCGGGCAGTCCGCCCGCGACCTGCGCGACCAGGTCGCGGGTGGTGTTGCTGGTGCCCCGGGCGCCGGTCACGGTCACCAGGGCGCCCAGCGCTCCGGCCTGGGCCTGGTAGCACACGCGCACCTCGGCACTCTGGCCGGGCTCCAGCAGCAGGGGCTGGGCCAGCGGGGCGCCGCCCGCGCCGCTCAGCGTGGAGCTGGCCTGCGGGGCCGCCACGCTCAGGGTAAAGGCGTCCTGCACGTCGCCCGTGTTCTTCACGGTGTGGTCGAAGCACACGGGCTGGTTCACGGCGGCGAAGGGCCGGGTCTGGGTGTCCTCGGCGCTGCCCTCAGGCGCCTGGGGATTCCCGAGCGGCCCGATGGCGACTGCCGGCAGATAGCGCACGTCCGCGCTGGCCGTGGCGCTGAGCCCGGCGCCGCCGCTGAGCAGGGTCGCCGTGTTGCCGATGACCCGGTTCTCGGCCGCCGCCACGGCCAGCATCCGGAAGCTGAGCCGCAGCGCCGCGCCGGGAGCGAGGCTGTCCACGCGCACCCGCACCCCGCGCACCGGGCTGGGCTCCGCAGCGACCCAGACGGCGCCGTCGGTGGTGTACTCCAGGCTGCCGGCGCTGGCGACCGCGCTGCCGGGCACGAAGCTCAGTCCGGCGGAGGTCTGAGCCTCCAGCAGATCGCTCAGGACGACCTCGCGGCTGGCGCCGGCGCCCGTGTTGCTGGCGCTGATGGTCACGCCGGTCTCGCTGCCGGGGCGGATCAGGGCGGGCGTGAAGGTCTTGCTGAGCCGGAACTCGGGCGGTGGGCCGTAACGCAGCTGCGACACGTTGTTCTGGTCGGTGTCCGGCTCCGCGCTCTGGCCGCCGGGGCAGGCGGCCACCAGATTGACGTAGGCGTCACCGGAGGCCTGCACCGCGTCGGCCACCAGCAGCAGCGCCGCCGAGGCGTCGGCGGCCAGGGTCAGGCTGCTGAGCTGGGGCTCGCCCGCACCCGCCTGGCCATCCTGGTCGCTGTCCAGCACGACTTTCAGGCCAGGGCTGGCGGTGCTGCCGGGCTCGAGTCGGGCACCCAGGGCGAAGGTGTGCGGCGCGTTGCCGGCGTTGACCAGGGTGTAGGGGAGCACGGCGCCCTCGCCGGGGAGCAGGGCCACGCTGCGGGCCGGCTGGGCCAGCGTGCCGTCCGGCGACACGCTCAGGGCGCAGACCGCCTGCACGGTCGTGACCGCCACGTTGCTGCTGACCTGCGTGCTCAGTCCGCTTGCGGGTTCGGTGTAGGCGCCGCTGGCCTGGTTCACGATGGACGTGCCGGCCGGCGTCCCGACCGCCGCCGCCACCGTGGGCAGGAGCAGGCTGGCCGCGACCACGCGCAGGGCATTGAGGATCAGAGGACGAAGGCTCACAGGAAACTCCTTGATAAAGGTCAGGGGGTCGGTCTCAGGCGCTCAGGCGAAAGGCAGAGCAAGGAGGCGGAACAGCGCGGGGGCAGGGTGGCAGGAGCAAAGGGGCGGAGCATCAAACGGGGGTTCTCATGTTGTGGTCGTGGGCTGGAATCCTGGGCCGCAGTGGCGCGCCCTGCCCGAAGACAGTGCGCGCCACTCCGGAGGCTTACTTGACCTGAGCGGAGATGTTCAGGGTGATGCTGGCGCCCGAGGGGAAGACGTCCGCACTGTTGAACACGCCGTCGCCGTTCGAGTCGACGGCCACTTCCAGGCCGCTGGTCACGGAGCCGGCGGCGGGAACGCTGGCCGAGAAGGAGGCGCCGCCGTTCAAGCGGTAGAGCGCCTGGGCACTGGGGTAGGCGCCGAAGCCGCTGAGCACCACACCCGCGCCCTGGAAGGTCGTGAAGGCGTAGACGTTGGTCGAGCCGCCGCTCACGTCGCTGAGCACGAAGTTCTTGACCGCGTCGTTGTAGGAGTTGCGGGCCACGATGGCGTAGTTGATGGTCTCGCCGGGCAGCGCGGTCTTGATGGTCTTGCCCGCGGCGGTCTGGCTGGGGGCGGCGCCCACGGCCTGGTACTTGTCGACCGTGATCCCGCCGATCGCCCCGACCCGGATCAGGTCGTTGGTGTCCTGCAGGGTGATGTTGCTGTAGTTGCTGGTCACCGTCTGCTGCACGCTCAGGGGCGAGCCGGGCAGGGTCAGGCGGGCGTTGGACGGGATGTCGACCACGGCGTAGACCCTGTACTCGGCGTTGGCGTCCACCACCGGGGTGATGTACTGTCCGGCCGCGTTCTTGGGCAGTTCCGTGCCGCTGGCGTCCACATACTTCACGGGCACCGTGGCGGTCGTGCCGTTCGAGAGGGGTACCAGCACGCTGCCCGAGAGGGTGTAGGTATCGCCGTACTCGCCGGGGTTGGCGATGTCCATGGGGAACACGGCCGAGCTGTCGGTGGTCATGCCGGGAGTCGGCGTGCCGGTGCTCACGGCCGCCCCGGGGGTGACGGTCTCGCTGGGCTGGGCGCTGGCGTCGGCGGTGGGCGGGGTCTGCACGCCGTTGGAGTCCCCGAACTGCAGGGCGGGCGGCAGCACCTTGTCGGTGGTCGTGCCGTCGGCGATCAGGTTGTAGTCGTTGCCGGAGTCGGCGCCGACGACCACCGTGATGGGCGTGGGATTGGTCAGGCTGTTGGAATCGGGGTAGACCACCTGCGTGATGTAGCTCACCGTGGCGCCGCCGGCGGGCACGCTGACCACCGGGTAGGCCTTGCCGTCGACCGGCGAGGTGACCAGGGTGGGCGCGCTGCCGTCGGCGTTCAGGAACCGCACGACCGTGCCGTCGGGCAGGGTGAAGGAGCCGTCGCCGTTGTTGGTACCGTACGGCGCGCCGTAGCCAGCGTCGCCGACGTTCAGGGCCGGGTTGACCGGGAACAGGTTGACGGTGTCGGCCGGCGAGCCGGCGGGCGTGGTGACCGTGTTCTTGAAGTTCACGGCGTCGGCGGCGGCGTTGGTGTCGGCGGGCGGGTACGCGGTCTGCACGTTGCCGACCACGGTCACGGCCACGGCGCCGGTGCTGCCGGCCACGGGCGGATCGGTGTAGCCGGGCTGGGTGGGATCGCTGGGGCTGCTGGGCGTGCCGGGGGCCGAGGTGGGGTTGTTCGGGTCGATGACCGTGGAGGCCGAGGGCGGCACGACCACCGTGGTGGTGGGGGTCTGCTGGCCGGCGGTGGCCGGGTCGCCGTCGGCGGGGGCGTTCGTGACCGTGGGCGTGAAGACCGTGACCCGGGTGTACTGCAGGTCGCCGTTGGTGCTGGCCGGGTTAGCCTGCGCTTCGGTCAATGCAGCATAGGGATACGCGGTGGTGATCCCGGTCGAGGTGTCGGTGGCCGACACGCTGCCGCTGGGCGCCGTTCCGGCCGGGCTGGCCGAGTACTGCGCGCCGGTGCCCGCCGTGCTGGCCACCGTGATGACCTGCAGGATACGCACGATGCCTTCATCGGCCGGCGTGTTGGGATTGTCGGCGTTCAGGGTGACCGAGGTGACCGGGGTCGAGGAATCCGGCACGCCGTCGTTGTTGGCGTCCAGGTAGTACTTGACGTCCTGCGGGGCGTTGCCGCCGGTACTGTCGGCGGCGAGGTTCACCACGTAGCCGTTCACGTTCCCGGTGTTCACGACCACGTAGCCGGTGGTCACGGTGGTGCCCGGCAGCACGCCGGTCTTGTCGAAGCTGGGCGCGGGCGCCGTGGCGGTGGTGTTGTCGGCGCTGCCGTCGGCGTACTGGATGTCGAAGCCGGGCTTGGGCAGCACGACCGTCTGAACCGTGTTCGAGACGATGGGCGTGGCGGCGGCCAGGGTGGTGGGGTCGGTGAAGGTGGCGGTGGCCTGGTTGGTGATGATCTGGCCGGCGGTGGTGTTGGTCGTCGCGGCAGCGGCCGTACCAGCGGCAAGCGCGGCCATCAGGGCGAGGACTCGGGGGGTGGTGTTCACAGTATGTTCCTCCTGGCCCAGGCCATATCGGCCTGCGCGGTGAGCTGAGCTGGGTTGACAGGCCGGCCTGGATCAGCCGGCAGTCCTTGACTTACTTGACCTGGACGCGGTAGCCGAGCTTCAGGCTCTGGCCGGCCGCGAGTTCGCCGATGACCCAGCGCACAGCGGTGTATTCGTTCGGCTTGACCTCGACTTCCTTGCGGACGCTCTTGCCGTTCTCGACCACGGTCACGGTCTTTTTCAGCGGGGCCGCCGCGAACGTCTGGCCGCCGTCGATGGAATACTCGGCGCGCACCACGTTCAGGCCACGCTCGGCCGCCAAGTAGGACGTGCTCTTGGGCACCGGCAGCTTGACGGGCACGTTCTGGATGGCCTTGCCCGTGTTGTTGCGCACCGTGACGGTCTGGCTGATGACGTCGCCCGGGAACACGCTCTTGGGGCTGGCAACGACCTGCTCGGTGACCTTGCCGCCGACCGTGACGTTCTTGACCAGCGACATGACCAGATTCAGGCTGATGGGGCTTGGGCTCTGCGCCAGGGCGCTCCCGAGGAGCAGGGTGAACAGCATTACGTTTCTTTTCATAAGAAGTCCTTCAGTGCGCGGGTAGACGACGGGTCGACCTGAGAGCGAGGTGAGAAAACGTGGGGGCCGCACATAAGCAGACCTTAAGGATGGCGGTCTTACGCTCCACTTACATCTGCCGTCGAGCAGCATCAATTTCGGTTTTCACGTGGTCTGTTCCAGGCCCGCGTCCGCTCCCCGGCGCGCCCACTGAATCCGCCCCTAAACACGAATTTTCGACATTTCTGTACCGCCCCAAGGCCACCTCGGGCCGGAGCGCCATCTTCATTTTTCCCCCCGACGGGTGGGGTCTCAGTTCGGCTTGACAGGCAATTGGAGCGGCAAGCTGACAGACCCTTCATCCACGGCCGTTCTCACACTGTCCGGGGCCTGTGGTGGGACAGGGCAGCCGGAGTGACCCCCCACCCGGAGGTCTGGAAGCCGGGCGGGCAGTCGGGCTGGGTAGTGGCGTCTGAACCGTTGCTCTCGGCTAAACCTATGCCTGTTCGTGCCACGGAGAACGCGCTATTTGCCGAAGCGGCGGTCGCGGCCCTGGAAGTCGCGCAGCGCCCGCAGGAAGTCCACCCGGCGGAATCCCGGCCAGTACACGTCGCAGAAGTAGTATTCGGAGTACACGCTCTGCCAGAGCATGAAACCCGAGAGGCGGATCTCGCCGCTGGTGCGGATGATGAAGTCCGGATCGGGGGTGTCGGCCGTGTAGAGGTGCGCGCTGATGTGCTCGGGCTGCAGGGCCGCCGCCACCTCGGACAGGCTGGCCCCGGCCTGCGCCTGGGTCTGCAGGTGGGCCTTGACCGCGTCCACGATCTCCTCGCGCCCGCCGTAGCCCACCGCGATGTTCAGGCGCATCCCCTGGTAGTGCGCCGTCTTCTGCTCCAGCTCCCGCAGGGCGTCGAGCACCGTGGGCGGAAACTGATCGTGCTGCCCGATGGCGCGCACCCGCACCCCGTTGGAGTGGATGCGCGGATCGGTGGCCAGCTTGCGCGCCTCCTGCTCCAGCAGCTTCAGGATGTGCGCGATTTCCTCGGGGTCGCGGCTGGCGTTGTCGGTGGAGAGCACCCAGATGGTCGCGGCGGGAATGCCCAGTTCCAGGCACCACTGCAAGACCTCGTGGGCCTTCTCGGCCCCGAAGGAGTGGCCGACCTCGCGCTGCATCCCGGCGGCGCGCGCGAAGCGGCGGTTGCCGTCCAGGATCAGGCCCAGGTGCCGGGGCAGCTTGCCGTGCGAGCCGACCTCGCGTGCCAGACGCTGCTCGTAGCCCCAGAGCAGGGCGCCGCGCGCGGCCGTCCGTGTTTTCTGGAGGGTACGGACAGCGGCTTTCACGGGCTTGCGACTCATAAGCGGGGTCAGTCTAGCGCCTGGGCCGCGCGTCCAGCGTCCACACAAAGGTGCGCGGCGCCGGGAGCGGCCCCCGCGGCCGCCCCTGGGCACCCAAGCGCCCTGCGGCTCACAGGACGAACAGCGAGTCCTGACGCTGCGCCACCAGGGCCAGCGCCTTCTGATCGAGCCGCGAGAGGGCGGCTTTGGCCACGGGCTGGGCCGACAGCCGGGCAGCGGGCAGGGCATGGCCCCGGACGACCTCCAGCACGATCCGCCGGTGGGTCATGGTGTGGACGACCTGCCCGAGAAGCGGGCCGGCCTGCACGTGCAGCCGGGCACACAGCCGCTCCAGGGCCTGCCGTGGGCTCTCCCCCGCCCCGACCTCCTCGGCCGGCAGGCCCATCAGGCCGCCCAGCAGCCTGCCCGTGCGCCGCTCCAGCACCGCCTCCTGCGCGTCGCCGATCAGCAGGGCCACCGCGCGCCGTTCCTGCACGGCGGCGCGCACCTTCGGGGCGGGGTACGCCGCCGGATCGCCGCTGGCCCGCGCCGCGCAGAAGGCGGCCAGGGGGCACAGGCCACAGCGGGGCGCCCTGGGGGTACAGACGGTCGCCCCGAGATCCATGAGCGCCTCGTTCCAGGCACCGGGCCGGGCCGGGTCGAGCAGGGCGTCGGCGCGGGCCTGCACCCAGCGCTCTGTGGGCGCCGGCTGGGCCGACAGGCGGGAGAGCACCCGGCGCACGTTGCCGTCGTTCACGGCCTTCGCCTCGCCGTGGGCCAGACTGGAGATCGCGGCGGCGGTGTACGGCCCCACCCCCGGCAGCGCCAGCCAGCCCTCGGAGCTGCCGGGAAAGCCCTGCGCGGCCACGATCTGGGCGGCGCGGCGCAGGTTGCGGGCGCGGGCGTAGTAGCCGCAGCCCTCCCAGGCCTTGAGCACCTCGGCCTCGGGCGCGGCGGCCAGGGCGTGCACGTCCGGGAAGGCGTCCAGAAAGCGCTCGTAGTAGCCCAGCCCGCGCGCCACCTGGGTCTGCTGCAGCAGGATTTCCGCCACCCACACGCGGTAGGGGTCGCGGCCCCCCTCCGGCCCCGCGCGCCAGGGCAGCTCGCGGCCCGAGGCGTCGAACCACTCCAGCAGGGCCCGGCGCAGGGCCGGCAGCTCATGGGGAGCCGTGGTCTGTCCTGGCGCGCCAAAGTCCGTCACCGCGCCAGTGTAGGGGCGCGGTGACGGAGGGAAGGTGGGCGAAGGCCCGGTGGAGGGTGGGCGCCGGGACGGGCGGGGCTTAGACCAGCACCTGATCGCGCCTGACCGGCGTCCGCACGCGGCGGCGCACCCCGTCGGCGTACTCGGCCATGTCGGTGAGCAGGTCGCCCACGCCCACGCGCAGCAGGTACTGGCCGCCCGGCAGGGGCGTCAGGGCCAGGAAGGGAGCGCGGCTCAGGGTATCGAGGATGCTGCCCAGTTCGGCGAAGTTCACGCCGCTGCCCAGCCGCTCGGCCAGCCGCTGCACGCTGACCACGCTGTGGGCCGGCTGCTGCGCCAGGGTGAGCAGCACGAACGAGAAGGCCCCACGCTGCGCGAGGTGAGAGCTGACGAGTTCGGCCACGCTGGCGGCCGATTCCAGATCGACGCCGCCGGCCTTCCAGTAGCCCCGCAGATCGACCGGCGAGAGCGGCGCCAGCCGGGCATGTTCGATCAGCGCGACCAGCGCCTCGCGGGTCAGGCGTGCCACGGCTTCGGGGCGCTCCAGCTCGGACGTAATCTGCACGCGGTAATCGGCCGGCTCGCTCCAGGCCGGACTGCGGCGCGCGGCGTCGTCGCGGGCCACCAGCACGGTGTAGGCGTGCGTGCCCAGTTCGGCCCGCAGCTGGATCACCCCGCCGCCGAGTTCTTCCAGCCGGTAGCCGGTCAGGCGGGCGAGTTCACCCAGCTGCGCCTCGGCCTCGGCGGGAATGGGGCGGGGCGCCGGAGTGGGCCGCAGGGCGGGCCCGGCCCCCAGCGCGCTCTCGATCCGGCCGGACGCCGGCCCTCCCTCCGGGAAGCGCACATCCACCGAGCGGGACGGGGCGGGCGCGGGAGCCGGGGCCGGGCCACGAGCCGTCTCGGCGGCGGGACGGGCCGACTCACCGCGGGCCGACTCGTTCCGTGGGGACTCGGCGCGGGCCTCCGCCGGCACGCGGGCGTCAGCTGGGCGGGCATCGGCCGGGCGCGGCTCGCCGTTCAGCTCGCTCGGCGTGGGCGGCACGGGGCGCACCTCCTGCATCCGCACTTCGCGGACGTGGGGGGTCGAAGAGATCACCACCCGGCGCGTTTCGGTGGGGGTCTGGTACTCACGGCGCGGAGCGGGCGGCACCGCGTGGGGCTTGACGATGGCCTCGACCTGATAACGGGCCGGGGCCAGCGAGGTGATCATCAGGACATCGTTCACGTTGAGGTGCTGCGCGTGGTACACGGCCCCCAGTCCCCAGACCCGGCCCCGTTCGCGGTCGACCTGTACGGCGTGCTCATCACCCTTGTCATCCAGGAACACCGCCGGGCCGCTGGTGGGGAAGGTGGATTCCAGGTACTTGAGGAGGCGGAGGCTGCCTTCCTGCAGGCAGGGGCGGGTGATGATGTAACGCATTGATTTCACGCGGGCGTTCCTCCGTTGGTCAGCGCCCTGGTGACGACACCGGACGCGTTAAGACTTTTAATTTGCTCTTAAAGTAGCAGAACTCAGGCCGTGTGGGCGCTGCAATCCCCCAGCGCGCGGCCGTGGCCCCCCCTTTGTCAGGACTCTGTCTCCCATCATCCTCTGGATCATGAATGGTCACTGAGCCTACCTTGACCTGAGGGAAGGGTGGCCGAAATCCAAAGGCCGGGCCCGCTTTATCCTGGGGGCATGAGCCCCGCCTCCTCCCAGACCCTCGTGCAACGCTATTACGCCGCCTTCAACGAAGGCTCGGCCCCGGACATGCTGGCCCTGCTGACCGACGATGTCCGCCACGACATCAACGAGGGCAGGGCGCAGACCGGCCTGGACGCTTTCCGCGCCTTCCTGGCCAGGATGGACGTCCACTACCGCGAGCGCGCCGAGGATCTGGTCGTGCTGGTCAGCGAGGACGGCACGCGCGCCGCCGCCGAGTTCGTGATCCACGGCGAGTACCTGGAGACCGACGAGGGGCTGCCCGAGGCGCGGGGACAGCGTTACGTGCTGCCGGTGGGTGCCTTCTTCGAGATCCGCGACGGAAAGATCGCCCGCGTGACCAACTACTACAACCTGGCCGACTGGACACGGCAGGTGGCCGGCGCTTGAGCCTGAGCGTCACGGCCCTCAGCGGCCCCGAACTGAGCCCCTTCCTGCCCGATCTGGCCCGCCTGCGGATCCTGGTCTTCCGGGCCTTTCCCTACCTCTACGACGGCAGCGCCGAATACGAGGAGCGCTACTTGCAGACCTACCTGGACGCCCCCGACGCCCTGATCGTGCTGGCCCGCGACGGCGCGGAGGTGGTCGGGGCGAGCAGCGCCCTGCCGCTGATCCAGGAGACGCCGCAGATCCGCACACCCATCGGCCCGCCCGAGTTCGACCCGGCCGACATCCTGTATCTGGGCGAGAGCGTGCTGAGGGCCGAGTACCGGGGCCGCGGCCTGGGGCACGCCTTCTTCGACCAGCGCGAGGCGCACGCCCGGCGCCTGGGCCTGGGCACCACGGCCTTCTGCGCCGTGCAGCGCCCCGAGGATCACCCGGCCCGGCCCACGCCCTACCGCTCGTTGCACGCCTTCTGGGCCGCGCGTGGCTACACCGAGCGCCCGGATCTGCACACCACCCTGAGCTGGCAGGACGTGGGGGAAGACCACGACACGCCCAAGCCGATGCGGTTCTGGGTCAGGCGGGGCTGATCCTGCCGCTCAGCGCTGGGGATGGTGCCGGGCGTTCTGGGCCGCCTTCTCGGCGTCCAGGCGTTTCTTGTTCCGGGCCCAGCCGTAGGAGCGCACGGCGTCCACGGTGAACCACACGGTCAATCCGCCCAGAATGGCGAACCAGACCCAATTTCCAGCACGCAGCGTCGCAACCGCCCCGATGGCACACAGCAGCGCCAGCACCACGCTGAACATGAACACGATCTGGGGGGGCACGCGGCGTCCGAACATGGGGGCAGCGTAGCCCCCCGTTTCTTACTCGCTTCTGTCGGACACCTCGCGGGTCAGCATCACGCCCTGCAGCTCATCGACCTCGTAGCCGCAGGCCTCATAGAACGCCTGCGCCTCCGGATTGTCCGCCAGCACCCAGACCTCCCCGATGCCCGCTTCACGCATCTGGCCATGCAGGGCGGCCAGCAGCGCCCGCCCCACGCCCCGGCGCCGCCATGCCTCCCGCACGCCGATCTCGTCGAACATCACGTGCAGGGCGGAACCGTGCCGCTGCCGGTGGACATACGCCATCAGGAAGCCCACCGGCTGCCCGGAGTCGTCCTCGGCGTGCCAGTGCCAGACGTGGGGGTCGGAGAGATAGGCGCGGGCGTCCGCAGGGGCGAGTGGCGGGCTGGGGGCCTCGTCCGTGAAGTCGGTTTCCTCGCGGGCGACGTACTCCAGCGCCCCCTCGTCGCCAGGGCGCAGGCGGCGGACGGTAAAGGCGGACATGGCTCCAGGGTGCGCCCCCGAAGGCGGCCCAGGCATCAGCGTTGTGGCGCATCACCCGGCGGGGGCTGCCGCAGCTGCCTTCATGCCACCTTCATATTTCGCCTACGCTGAGGCGTGACCTTTCCCGAAGACATGCTCGCTGCCCCGGCCCGGATAGCCACCGCCCCGAACGCGGCTCTGGGGTACCTGCTGAACATCGTCCTGCCCGGCGCCGGCTTCACTTATATCGGGCGCTGGGGCTGGCACCTGGGCTGGTTCGCCGTGCTGTGCGGCCTGAACGTCGTGGCGGGGATTCTTGCGGCGGCGACCGGGACGCCGATCCCACTGATCCTGCCGCTGATCGGCTTCGTGGTCATGCTGGTGCACTTCGGGCGGGTCTATGCGGAGGGTCAGGATCGGCACTTCCGCCCCCAGCTGGAACGGCCCATCAAGCTCGCACTGATCCTGGGGCACGCCTTCCTGGGCTTCATGCTGACCGGCATCCTGGCCGCCGTCCTGATCCCGAACCTGCTGGCAGCGCGGACGAAAGCCGTCCGGGCCAGCGAGCAGGCGGTCGCCCGCCGGATCCAGGTGCAGGCCGCCGTGGCGCAGCTGGGCGGCACCCTGGCGAACGGTTCCTGCCCGCTGGAGACCCTGAGTCCCGACCAGCGGGCCACCATCGAACGCTGCACCGTGGAGACGACCACGACCGACGACCTCCTGCTCACTGTGGACTTCACCTCGGGCCGAACGGTCTCGCTGCCCTGAACACGCCCGCAACCCCGCCGAACTGAGGGAGGCATCCAATTCCGCCTCCCCGGCCCATGCCATCCTGACCACAGATGCCGGATTTTGACGTGATCGTGATGGGCGCGGGCCACAACGCGCTGGTGACCGCCGCCTACGCGGCCAAGGCGGGCCTGAAGGTCGGCGTGTTCGAGCGGCGGCACCTGGTCGGCGGCGCCGTGAGCACCGAGGAACTGGTGCCGGGCTACCGCTTCGACTACGGCGGCAGCGCCCACATCCTGATCCGCATGACGCCGGTGGTGAAAGAGCTGGAGCTGACCCGCCACGGCCTGCACTACCTGGAGGTCGACCCGATGTTCCACGCCTACGACGGCGAGACGCCCTGGTTCATCCACCGCGACGCCGGGCGCACGGCGCGCGAACTCGACGCCCTGTTTCCCGGCCAGGGGGAGGCGTACCTGCGCTTTCTGGACGACTGGACGCCGTTCGCGCGCTCGGTGGCCGACCTCTTCAATTCAGCGCCCGGCCCGCTCGACATGGGCAAGATGGTGGTCAGCTCCGGCAAGGGCAAGGACTGGATGGAACAGCTGCCACGGATTCTGAAGCCCTACGGCGAGGTGGCGAAGGAGTACTTCACCGACGAGCGCGTGCGCGCCCCCCTGGTGTGGATGGCGGCCCAGAGCGGCCCACCCCCCAGCGACCCGCTGAGCGCGCCTTTTCTACTCTGGCACCCGCTGTACCACGAAGGCGGCGTGGCGCGGCCCAAGGGCGGCTCCGGCGGGCTGACCCAGGCGCTGAAGCGGGCCATCGAGTCGGACGGCGGACAGGTTTTCGTGAACGCCCCGGTGAAGGACATCCTGGTGAAAGAGGGCAAGGCCCAGGGCATCCGGCTGGAAAACGGTGAGACCTACACGGCCCGCGCGGTCGTGTCGGGCGCCCACATCCTGACCACGGCGGGCGCGCTGCCGGACGAGTTCGTGCCGGATGCCGCAAAGCAGGTGCGGGTCGGCAACGGCTTCGGCATGGTGCTGCGCCTCGCCCTGAGCGAGAAGGTCAAGTACCGCCACCACACCGAGCCCGACAGCCGCGTGGGCCTGGGCCTGCTGATCAAGAACGAGCAGCAGCTCATGAAGGCCTACGGGCAGTATCTGGCAGGCGAGCCGACCAGTGACCCACCGCTGATCGCCATGAGCTTCTCCGCCGTGGACGACTCGCTGGCTCCCCCCGGCGGCGAGGCCCTGTGGCTGTGGGCGCAGTACTACCCCTACGAGCTGAGCAGCGGCAGCTGGGAAACGCGCACCGCCGAGGCCCGCGAGAGCATCCTGAATGCCTTCGAGCACTACGCGCCGGGCACCCGCGACACCATCGTGGGCGAGCTCGTGCAGACGCCGCAGTGGCTGGAGAGCAACCTCGGCCTGCACCGGGGCAACGTGATGCACCTGGAGATGAGCTTCGACCAGATGTTCTCCTTCCGCCCCTGGATGAAGGCCAGCCAGTACCGCTGGCCGGGCGTGAAAGGGCTGTACCTGACGGGCGCGAGCACGCACCCCGGCGGCGGCATCATGGGCGCCTCGGGCCGCAACGCCGCGCGGGTGCTGGTGAAGGATCTGACGGGGCGGTGGAGGTGAGCGTAGAAGTGCCAAGCAGCTTGAGTGGGTCACACGCCCCCTCACCCCGGCCCTCTCCCACGAGGGGAGAGGGAGAAAAAATCTGTGCTCCCCTCTCCCCTCGTGGGAGAGGGGTTGGGGGTGAGGGGGCGTGTGACCATCGCCACTGCCCATCCCCCGCATGATTCGCCTCTCCCCCACCCTGCTCCGCTTCGGCCTGGCCTTCGCGGCGCTGGGGGTGGCCTTTCTGGGGGCGCTGCTGGTGCTGGCCGACCAGCGCGCCGGCTGGGCCCTGATCGCCCTCGGGCTGCCCCTCTCCGGCCTGCTGGCACTGGCAGGCGATTCACTGGGACGGAACTTCGCGCCCACCCTGAGCCAGAGAGTCCGGACGCTGGTGGCCCAGACCCGACCCTGGATGTGGCTGGTCGCGCTGTACGTGGCCCTGAAGATTCCCGTTCCGCTGTGGCCTGAAGGCTTTCCGATCCTGGGGCTGGCGAGCACCGGGGCGCTGTTCGTGGCGGCGCTGCTGTTCGTGTGGGAGCGCGAGAACCTGAGCAAGGCGCTGATCATGGCGGCGCTCGCTTTTCTGGTGGGCCTGGGGGTCGAGGTGCTGGGCAGCCGCACGGGCGTCCCCTTCGGCCAGTACACCTACGCCGGGGCGCCGGCCCCCACGCTGCTGGGCGTGCCGCTGATCGTGCCGCTGGGCTGGTTCGCGCTGACCCTGACCGCCAGCTGCCTCTCGGGCGGGCGGCCCTGGCTGGCGGGATTGCTGATGATGCTGTGGGACGTGGGCCTGGAACCGCTGATGACCGCGCAGGGCTACTGGACATGGAGCGACCCGCTGGGGCTGTGGGCCGGGGCACCGCTGCAGAATTTCCTGGGCTGGTGGGCGGTGGGCACCTTCCTGGCGTGGCTGTTCACGGGACTGGCGCCGCACCTGTTCGGCCTCAGGCAGCCGGAGTGGGCCTGGGCGCTGCCCTGGTTCGCGCGGGGCTTCCCGGAGGCGGCCGGGCCGAGCCTGAGCCTGCTGCCGCGCCCGGCCCTGTCGCGCAGGGGAGCGGCGCTGGGCTTCGAGGTCGCCTATCCGGTCGAGACCTTCTTCCTGCCGGGCGGGCTGGTGCTGGTCGGGCGGTATCTGGAGGCCGGGGTGACGCTGGTCGCCATGCTGGGGGGGCTGGCGCTGGCCCGGCGGGTGCGGCGTGGCTGAGTCTGCGAGTCACCCCTGGGCGACCGCGCTGCTGCGGGCCAGCGTGCGCGGCAGCGTGCGCCGTGAGCTGGCCGGCGTCTGGCTGCGCGGGCCGCTGCCCGGCAGTGGGCCTGGGGGCGGGGCCGTGCTCGCGCCCAACCACAATTCCTGGTGGGACGGCTACCTGCTGCGCGAGGTGGCGTGGTGGGCAGGCGCGGACTTCCGGGTGCTGATGACCGGGCGGCAGCTGTCGCGCTTTCCCTTCCTGCGGCGGCTGGGGGCGCTGTATCCGGCCGAGGTGCGGCCAGCGATCCGGGCTGCGCAGGCGGGGGCCTGGGTGGCCGTGTTTCCCGAGGGGATGATCCGGCCGGCCGGCGCGCTGGACACCCTGCAGCCCGGCGCCGCCTGGATCGCGCGGCAATCGGGGGTGCCCCTCGTGCCCGTGGGCATCCGGGTGGTCATGCGCGGCGCCCGGAAACCCGAGGCGTACCTGCGCGTGGGCCCTGCCGCCCGGCCCGGCGAGCTGGCCCAGGGCATCGAAGCCGAGCTGCGCGCCCTGGACGCCGAGCTGGCCGCCAGCGATCCCGAGCAGCCGCTGGCCGGCTACCTGCGGGTCAGCGGGAAGCCCGCGCAGGGCGGCCCGGACACTCGCCCGGACTGGGCCTCCAGACTGCTTACGCTGGTCACAGGAGACCGGTGAGGAGGAGGCGGGCGGGCTGGGCGACTTCCCTCTACCGCTCGCTGGCCTTCGGGTGGCTGGCGACCAAGGCGGCCGTGCTGCTGGTGAACGCCGTGACCTTTCCCCGGCTCACGCCCCTTCCTCTGCCCACGCCCCGCCCCCGTGTCTCGCTGCTGGTACCGGCGCGCGACGAGGCGACCAACCTCGCGGTGACCCTGCCCGCCCTGCTGGCCCAGGGGGCGGACGAGGTGATCGTGCTGGACGACGGTTCCTCTGACGACACGGCGCAGGTCGCCCGGCGCCTGGGCGCGCGGGTGGTGTCGGGATCGCCCCGCCCGGACGGCTGGTACGGCAAACCCTGGGCCTGTCAGCAGCTCTTCCTCGCGGCCACGGGCGACGTGCTGATCTTCACCGACGCCGACGTGACCTGGCACGCGGGCGCGCTGGGCGCCGTCCTGCATGAGCTTTCCCGCACGGGGGCCGACCTGCTGAGCGTGCAGCCCCGCCAGGCCAACCAGACCCTGGGCGAGCGGCTGCTGACCCCCCTGGTCGACAGCGCCGTGCTGTCGTATTTCCCCTACCCCCTGATCGGGCTGCCGCAGCCGGCCGCGAGCATGGCGAACGGGCAGGTCATGGCGCTGCGGCGCGCGGCGCTGGACCCGGTAGGCGGCTTCACGGCCGTGCGCCAGGAGGTGCTGGACGACACCTGCTTCGCCCGGCACCTGAAAGCCTGTGGCGGGCGGCTGGCGGTGGCGCTGGGCCAGGACGCCATCGGCGTGCGGATGTACCGCTCGTACCCGGCGTCGGTGACGGGCTTTTCCAAGAACGTGCTGCCGCTGCACCTGCGCTCGCGCCCCCTGCTGGTGCTCAGCGCGCTGGCGCACCTGGCGGTGTACACGCTGCCCTGGCTTCTGCGCGTGCCCGGCTGGCGGGCGCTGCGCGTGGCCTCGCTGCTGGAGCGGCCGCTGGTGAACCTGATCACCGGCCGCCGCCGGGGCCGCGATCTGGCCGAGGGGCTGCTGGGGCCGGTCACGCCGCTGCTGGCGTGGCCGGTCTACCGCCGCGCGCTGCGGGGCCGCGTGAGCTGGAAGGGGCGCGAGTACCGGCAGTGAGGGGGAAGGCCCGGCCTCGTCTCAGACCCTCATCAGCAACGGAACCCAGGCTCAGGGCATGACCGACCACAAGTGGAGATGCGGGGCGCTGCTGGGGGTTCTGACGCTGGTTCCGGGCACCGGGGCGGCCGGCTGGCGCGAGGGGTCTTACGCGGACATCGGCACCTGGCAACAGGTGCGCTTCTGGTGCGACACGCCGGCGCGGGTGCTGGCCGTGACCTCGCCTGCCCGCGTGCCGGGGCCGGCGACCCTGTCTGAATGGATCGGGAACCAGCGCCGCACCTCCCCCTTCCGTATGGAGCGGGACGACGCCGGCGCGGGCAACGTCTACACGCCCCTGACCCCGGCCGGCCAGCCCGCCGCACAGACGCCGCGCTTCTTCGTGCACCGCTCGAACATCGAGAATGTCAGCGACCCGGCCTACCGCCTGAGCCGGATCAACGAATTCCGCGTGCCTGCCGGGACGTTCCGCTGCCGGTATGTGCCGCAGGCGGCGGTGCTGGCGGCCACCGCGAAGCACTCCATCACGGTCTGGGAGGCCGGTAGGCGCGTGACCTACGCCAGCCGCAACCGGGGCGGCACGCCGGGCGTATTCCTCACCGGCGGCGTGCACACGACCACCGCCCAGGGCCGGGAGCGCTATGTCTGGACGCGGGCGGGGTACCGCTACGAGCTGGAGGTCGGCAACCCGGACGCGGGAGCCCGCGCCGGCGGCGTCCTGAACGTCTGGCGGGGAGATCGGCGGCTGAGTTCCTGGCCCCTGCTCGCCTACACCCTGAGCCTGCCGAAGTAGGGAGGCAGACCAGGCCGGATGAGCACGGGCCGGCCAGGGGACACGGCGCCCTTGCGCCGGCTTCCACATGGCCTATCCTCTGCGGGTGAACAAACGCACGCCACAGCACGTCGCCGTGATCGGCGCGGGCTTCGCGGGGCTGGCGGCGGCGCTGCGGCTGGCCCAGGCGGGCGCGCGGGTGACCGTGCTGGACTCCCTGGAGGGGCCGGGCGGCAAGGCGGCGCTGGGCTTCAGCGATTTCTCCAGCGGCCCGACCGTGGTGACCATGCCGCAGATCTTCCGCGCCCTGCACGCCCGCCTGGGCTGGGAAGCGCCCGAACTGGAGGCGGCCACCCCCACCACCACCTACCACGCTCTGGGCGGCCGCACGTTCGCCCCCCAGGCCCTGCGCGTGGCGGGCAGCCTGGAGCCGACGCTCTCGCAGCTCTCCCGGCAGGAAGGCCAGCGCTACACGCAGCTGCTGGCGGCCTCGCGGCGCATGTACGAGGACGCCGCGCCGACCTTCCTGTTCCGGCCCCCGCCGGGGCGCGTGGCCCTGGCGCGCTACGCCCTGACCAGAGGCCGGGCCGCTGCCCCCGGCACCCCCCTGAGGCGCTACGTGCGCTCCGGCCCGTTCCTGACCCCCTTCTGGCTGCGCTTCGCCACCTACCTGGGGGCCAACCCGTACCGCGCCCCGGCCGTGCTGCACAACATCGCCTGGGTGGAGCTGGGCTACGGCGTGTGGCACCTGCAGGGCGGCCTGCTGGGACTGGCCCGGCGCCTCCACGCGCAGGCCGAGGCGCTGGGCGTGCGCTTCGAGTTCGGCACGCAGGTCGAGCACCTGAGCGTGCACGGCAGCCGCGTGCTGGGCGCCCACACCAGCCGGGGTTCCTTCGCCGCCGACGCCTGGATCAGCGCCGCCGACCGCGCCCTGACCCTGGGGTGGCTGGGCCTGAACGAGCGGGCCACCCCGCGCGGCGTGAGCGGCTTCGCCGTGCAGCTGCGCCTGACAGAGGACATGGGCCGCGCCCACCACCTCTTCTGGCCGGCCGACTACGCCCGCGAGTGGCGCGACATCCGGGCCGGTCGGCTGCCGGGCGACCCGACCCTCTACCTGCACCTGGACGGCGAGCGCGCCTTCCTGCTGGTGAACGCCCCGCCCCGCCCCGAGGTGGTGGGCGACCCGCGCCCGTATGCCGAGGGGCTGCTGAGGTCCCTCCAGGCCCGCTTCCCGCTGGACATCGACGACTGGCAGGCCCTCTCGCCCGCCGACTACGCCCGCACGGCGCAGGGGGGCGCGCTGTACGGCCGGGCGCCGCATGGCCTGGGCGGCAGCCTGCGCCCCGGCTGGTCGATCCCGCCGCTGCGCAACCTGCTGCAGGTCGGCGGCACGGTGCATCCGGGCGGCGGGGTGCCTCTGTCGATGCTCTCGGGCTGGAACGGCGCGGGCTCGCTGCTGGGCCTCAAGTACGACGATCTGGACGGCCGCGAGACGCCCGGCAGGGGTGAGGTGTGGCCATTCGGCATTCACTAGCTTCCCTGCCCGAGCCGCCCACCCGCCCCGGCAATGGCCACCTGCAGGACTGGGCCCTGGCGCCGCTGGGGCTGATCGAGGAGGGCGCCGCCCGTGCCCGCGCCGCCGGGAAGGACGTCTTCCGCCTGCGCCTGGGCCTGCCGGCGGTGGTGGGCTTCTCGCCCGCCTGGAACCGGCGCTTCCTGACCGACCTGGGCACCTTCCGCAGCGCGGGCAGCTTTTCAGCGGTGGTGCCCTACCTGTCGGGCGGCGTGATCCTGAGCGACGCGCCGGGACACGGGCCGCGCCGCCAGACCATGAATCCGGGCTTCGGCAAGCGCCATCTGGAGGTGCTGCGGGAGCGCACCCAGGCCGCGCTGCCGGGGGTGCCCCAGGGCGAGTTCGACGCCCTGGCCTGGGCCGACCGCGCCGTGCTGGCGCTGCTGAACGCGGCCTATTTCAGCGGTGAGTTCAGCCCGCGCCTGCTGCACGCCTTCCTGGCCCCGCTCCGGCAGCCCTTCCCGGTGCCGGCCCTGCCGAGGCCGGGGCTGTTCCTGCGGGTGAACGCCGAGTTGCGTCGGCTGGCCCACCAGCGCCTGACGGCCGGCGGCGACGACCTGCTGGCCGTGCTGGCGCCGCTGCCCGGCGGCCTGGAGGAAACGCGCGTGAGCCTCGCGGCGGCGCACGACACGACCACGCACGCGCTCGCCTACGCCCTCTGGCATCTGGCCCGCTATCCGCAGTGGCACGCCCCCGAGCACCACGGGGCCGTGCTCAAGGAGACGCTGCGCCTGTACGCGCCGGGCTGGATGGGCAGCCGCCGTCTGGGCCGCGACCTGGTGTGGGACGGCGTGCGGGTGCCGCGCGGCGCGCTGGCCCTGTATTCGCCCTACCTGACGGGCCGCGACCCGGGTCTGTGGGACGCCCCCGGCGAGTTCCGCCCAGAGCGCTGGGCCGACAAGCCGCCCGCCTGGGCCTACCTGCCCTTCGGCGGCGGCGAGCGGCTGTGCCTGGGAATGCACCTCGCGCAGATGCTGATTCACGACGTTCTGGGCGCACTGCCGCCGCTGCGGGCCGTGCGGGGCGACGCCACGCCGCAGCCGGGCATCACGCTGGGGCCGCGCGGGCCGCTGGTGGTGCGGCGGGACTGAGGAAGCCAGCAGGAACCCGGTGCGCACGGCCGGAGAGGGGCCAGGGGCCAACCCTCCACTCAGGAGGCCGAAGCGGTACGCTAGAGACACCACAGGACGGACAAAGGCCGCACGGCCCAGACTTGGGAGGCACCCCACAGGGAGGACTGGATGTCCGAGAGCAGACCCGACCGGCCGCACCCCATCGCCCTTCACCGCTACGACCTGGCCGCCCAGCTGGCCCGCCTGCGAAGCGAGGCTCCCCTGCGGGAGCACGGGCGCGACTCGCTCACCCTGGTGCGCGACGCCGACTTCACCCTGCTGCTGATGGTGCTGGTGACGGGTCAGGGGCTGCCGGAGCACACCGCCCCCGGCCCCATCAGCGTGCTGGTGCTCGACGGCCGGGTGGCGTTCAGCTCGCAGGGCCAGCGGCTGGAACTCGGCCCCCACGGACTGGTCACGCTGCCGGCCCGCGTTCCCCACGAGGTCGTGGCCCTGGAGAACAGCGCCATCCTGATCACCATCGCCGTGCCGGTCACGCATACCGACGCGCAGGGGCTGGAGCAGGAACGCCGGCTTCGCTCGGGGCAGCCCGGCGGGTCTCCTGATCTCCGCCCCTGACGGCAGACGCCGTCTGGGCGCGGCAGGGTCAGAGCGGGCCCGCCGCGTCGGCCCCAGCCTCAGCGCTGCTCGCCGACGCTGGGGCCGCGCTGGGAGGCCACCGCGTAGGTCTGACCACTGAGCTGCCCGTTCAGGCGCAGCAGCAGGGCCGGCGCAGGACGCTCGGCGCTGGCATAGGCCGTGATGTCGGCCTGCTCGCCCAGCCAGGCGGCCGCGGCCCGCAGCGCGGCGGGGTCATCGCCCAGTTCCAGGTATGGCAGCTCGTAGGGCAGGCGGAATTCCAGCGCGCCGCCGGGGCCGACCGGCGCCAGATCGTAGGCCAGCACCCGGACGTCGCCGCGCCCCAGCCCCCGCGAGAGCCGGCGGGGCGTGACCAGCGCGTACAGGGTGCCGGCGGGCGCGTCCACCTTCAGGGTGTGGTAGCTGAACACGTTCACGTCGTCCAGGCGGGCGCTGCGCGCTTCGGCCAGGCCCAGGGTGCGGGCCAGCGGGGCCAGCGCGACCGGGTAGAGGGACGAGGCGTCCACTGGCTGCTCGGGCGTGCCCAGCGCCAGGGTCACCGTGCCCAGGTGCAGGCGGGGGTTGAGCCAGCCCTCCACCCGCGCGTCCAGGCCCGCGCGCACGGCGGCCGCCACCACGGCGTTCAGGTCGATGAAGGTGCGCCCGCTGAGGTAATCGCGGATCAGCGTGCGGCTCACGAAGGCCGTCTTCTCGGCGCCGGCCTCCGTCGAAGAGGGGTCGGTCTGCCCGATTGCACCCTGCCCGGTGTCGATCAGAACGGCGCCGCCCTGCCCCGGCAGGCTGAAGACCGGGGCGTCGGGGGGCCCCTGCACCTGCACGCCCGCTTTTTCCAGCTCCTGGCGCAGGCTGCCGGTGTCCACGTAGGTGTAGGGGCCGGGCAGCGGCGTGAAGGCGGGGTGGTAGCCCTGCACCTGCGCCAGCGCCGAGATGTTCAGCAGGGTCACCAGCGCGCCGCAGGCCAGCGCGCCCAGCAGGCTCAGGCGCAGGGCGCCGGGCCACAGGTACACGCGCTGCATCCCGCCCTGGACGAAGCCCGGCTCCCCCAGTTCCCGCAGGGTTCGTCGCAGGGCCTCGGCGTCGCTGAAGCCGGCGAGCCGGAAGTCCTCCACGCGGGCCCCGATGTGGCCGAGCAGTTCGCTGCGGATCTCCTGCGCCCGGTGGCGCTGCAGACGCCGGGTCGCGCGGTTCAGGTACGTCCTCAGGTCATCGTCCTCACTCATGGTGTCCTCCAGGGAGCACTCGAAGCGGGTGAACGGGGAGATGCAGGTGTGGAGGCGCGCCGAGGATTCAGATGCCGGAGGTCAGCCGCCCCACCTGCCGGCTGAAGGTACTGAACTGCTCGCGCTTGTCGCGCAGGGCGCGGCCGCCGCTCTCGGTCAGGCGGTAGTACTTGACCGGGGCGCCGCCGCGCGGGGCGGGCTGGAAGTCGCCGCTCAGCCAGCCGGCCTGCTCCAGCCGGTGCAGGGCCGGGTACAGGCTGCCCACCTTCAGGTCGAAGTAGCCGTCGGTGCGGAGCTGCGCCTCCTTGATGATCTCCAGGCCGTACTTGGGCTCCCCCTCGATGATGGCGAGCAGGATCAGGTCGAGGTGTCCTTTGAGCAGGTTCGCGTCCATGCGGCCTCCTGGCGGCCAGCGCGGCCGACCACTTACTATCGGTTGACTTTATCGTACTCCGATAGATAGAGGCCGGGTGCAAGCCACCTCACTTTCCGCAGCTGGCGCGGAGGACTGATACCGGACTAACATGAATTCAGGGCATGGCGTATCCAGGGGAAAGCGGTCAGCGACTGCACTTCGGACGGTGACGCCATCAAGCGCTGGCACTCGTGGCTCAAGACGTCTTGCACGTCATCCAGGGTCGTGAAGGTTCGGTTCGCCAGGGGACGCTTGACTCGACCGACCAGCGGTTCTGCTGGGGACAGCTCCGGGGTGTAGGGGGGAAACGTGACCAGCAGCATCGTGGGGGGCACGGTCAGCTGCGGGCTGGTGTGCCAGCCCGCACCATCCAGCAACAGCACGATGATGTCCCGCCCAGTCGGATTCACCGCATCGTTGAAGGCCGCCAGGGCCACCTGCATGACCGCCGTGCTCACTGTCGGCAGGATCAAGAAGTCACTCGTGCCGGTGACCGGTTCCACGAAGACATAGACGTAGAGCCACTGGAACCCCCGATGCTGCACCGCGATGGGTCGCTGGCCGACCTTGGCCCACACCCGCATGAGCACAGGTTTGAGCCCAGCGCGGCCTTCGTCCTGAACAAACAGGCGTACCCGCTGGTGCGGGTACGCTGCCTGCGCCGTGCGCAATGTTTGGGCTACTTTTTTTTGAACGCCGCCTGCACGTCTGGATCGGCCGCCAGATGGTGACGGGGACGTGGCAGCTGCACACTGAACCCCAGGCGTTTGAGATACCCCCACGCACACACCTCGGTGATCGCCACCGCAAAGTGCTCGTAGATGTACGCCTGGGCGGTGCCGCTCGTCCACACCCCGCCCCTGGGCGGGGTCTCCATCAGCGCCTCCGAGAGCTGCCGCTGCTGATCGGGGGTCAGGGCGGGGTCGGAGTGGTTGTCCTGACGTTTGTCGCGCACCGCCTCAGGGCCGTGCTGGTTGTATCGGCGCACCAGGGTGCTGATGGTGTTGCGGTTGTACCCCGTGGCATCAGCGATCTGGCGCGGGGGATACCCTTTGGCTTTAAGCCACAGGATGTGCCAGCGGGAGCGTTCGACCGGACGGTGGGCCGATCGATACGACGCTTCAAGTTCCGTGACGGTTCGGTACGGGTGCAGTGGCAGCGTGTCCATGCTTGCAACTCATCTTAATCCCGTATGACCCGGCCGGATTCGGTAGCATCCCGCCCCCCACCCCTGAGCCGGGTCGCCTACGCTGGAGCATGGCCACCGCCGCCCGACCCGCCCCCCTGAGCCCCCCTGAACGCTGGACGCTGGCGGCGACCGTGCTGGGCTCCAGCTTGGCCTTCCTGGACGGCACGGTGGTCAACGTGGCCCTGAGCGCCGTGCAGCGCGACCTGAACGCCACGGCGGGCGGGGTGCAGTGGGTGGTGAACGCCTACGCGCTGATGCTGGCGGCGCTGACCCTGGCCGGCGGGGCGCTGGGCGACGCCTACGGGCGGCGACGGGTCTACGCCTGGGGCGTGGGCCTCTTCGCGCTGGCCTCGCTGGCCTGCGGGCTGGCCCCGAACCTGGGCACCCTGATCGTGGCGCGCGCCGTGCAGGGCGTCGGCGCGGCGCTGCTGGTGCCGGGCAGCCTGGCGATGATCGGCGCGGTGTTCGACGAGTCGCGCCGGGGGCGCGGCGTGGGCCTGTGGAGCGCGGCCAGCTCGGTCATGACCCTGCTGGGGCCGGTGCTGGGCGGTGTGCTGGTCGACCTGGGCTCGTGGCGGTGGGTCTTTTTCATCAACCTGCCGCTGGCGGTGGGGGTGCTGGCGCTGCTGCCGCGCGTGCCCGAAACCAGCGCGCCGGGGGCGCGGCCCGACTGGCCGGGCGCCGTGAGCATCACGGCCGGGCTGGGCGGGCTGGCCTACGCCTTCACGCGCGCCGGCGAGGGCGGCTGGGACGCGGTGGCGCTGGGATCGCTGGCGGTGGCCGCCCTGGGCTTCCTGGCCTTCGCGTGGCAGGAGTCGCGCAGCGACAAGCCCATGCTGCCGCTGGGCCTCTTCAGAAACAGGGTCTTCGTGGGCACCAACCTGCTCACCCTGCTGCTGTACGGCGCGCTGGGCGCGGTGGGCCTGTACCTGCCGCTGGCCCTGATCGGCTCGCGGGGCTTCAGCGCCACCGAGGCCGGCGCGGCGCTGCTGCCGCTCTCGCTGCTGCTGGCGGGGCTCTCGGGCCTCTTCGGCAGCCTCTCCGACCGCCACGGCCCGCGGCTGTTCCTGACGCTGGGGCCGGCGCTGGCCGGGGTGGGCTTCGCGCTGCTGGGGCTGGGGCAGGGCTCCTACCTCACGGCCATCCTGCCGGGCGCGCTGGTGCTGGGGCTGGGCATGGCGCTGACCGTGGCGCCGCTGTCGAGCACGGTCATGGGCAGCGTGCCCCGCGAGCAGAGCGGCGTGGCCAGCGGCGTGAACAACGCCGTGGCCCGCGCCGCCAGCCTGCTGGCCGTGGCCACCCTGGGCCTGCTGCTGGTCGGCAGCTACCGGGGCGCGCTGGACACCCGCCTGCGCGCGGCCGGCGCCTCAGCGGAACTGCGCCGGGTGGCGGTCTCCCAGGCCACCCGCCTGACCGACCTGAAGCTGCCCCCGGGCGCCCCCGCCCAGGCCCGGGAGGCCGTGAACGCCGCCTTCGGGGACGCCTTCCGCACGGTGGCGCTGGCCTGCGGGGCGCTGGGCGTGCTGGGCGGCGTGGCGGGCGGGCTGATGCTGGGCGGGGTGCGGACAGGGATGAGGGATGAGGAGTGAGGGTGGACGAGGGCTTCCTGAGGCGCATGATCCTCAACCCGGCCTCAGCTCCGGCGCCGCACCCAGACGCTAGCCTGCAGCCATGACCGCGCCCACCCCGCTGCCGGACGCTGGACTCCTGGAGGCTGCACCTTTGAATGCTGTGCCCCAGGACGTCCGGCCTTCCGCCGAGGCCCTGGAGGCCGTTCCGGCCGAGCGCGGCCCGGTGAAGGAGCGCTCGCCGCTGCCGGACGTGCTGCGCGGGATGGCGCTGCTGGGCATCCTGGTCGTGAACATGCAGGACTTCGCGGGCTTCCGCGAGTGGCAGCAGCTCGGCGCCGACCGCGTGGTGCAGGTGCTCACCGACGTGTTCGCCAACGGGCGCTTCATCTCCATCTTCGCCATGCTGTTCGGCTGGGGCGCGGCGGGGCTGCTCGCGCGGCAGGGGGTGGGCACCTTTCTGCTCAGGCACGGGGTACTGCTGGCGGTGGGCGCGGCGCATTACGTGCTGGTGTGGCACGGCGACATCATCAGCAACTACGCGCTGCTGGGCGTGCTGCTGCTCTTCACGGCCCGCCTGGGCGCCCGCTCGCTGGTGACCCTGGCGGGCGCGCTGGGGGTGTGGTGGCTGGGCCTGGGGCTGCTGGCCGCCGCCGGAAGCGTGGGCGACGGCCCAGAGAGCCGCTTTACCGGGCTGCCGACCCTGCTGCCCGGCGAGAGCTATGCCCAGCTCCTGGGCGAGCGGGCCTCGGACTTCTCCTCGACCCTGTTGGGCGGCAGCGTGTACAACGGCCCCTGGCTGCTCGCGCTGTTCTGCCTGGGCGCGGCGGCGGGGCGCACGGGGCTGCTGCTGCGCCCGCACGAGCACCGGCCCCTGCTGCGGCGGCTGGCGGTGGGCGGCCTGAGCCTGGGCCTGCCGCTGGGCGTGCTGCTGGCCTGGCTCAACACCCGCTCCGACCTGACGGCCGGGCTGCTGGCGATCCCGGTGCGTATGAGCGGCGGGCTGGCCTCGGCGCTGGGCTACGTGGGCGTAGTCGGCCTGCTCACCGTGCGGGGCCGCCTGGGGCCGCTGCGGGCCTTCGCGGCCAGCGGGCGGGTGGCGCTGAGCAACTACCTGGCCCAGAGCCTGGTCATGACCACCGTGTTCTACCCCTACGCCGGGGCGCAGTGGGGCCGCTGGGGCGCCGCCGCCTGTCTGGCGCTGGCGCTGGGCGTGGGCCTGCTGCAGCTGCCGATCAGCGCGTGGTGGCTGCGCCGCTTCGGCACGGGGCCGCTGGAATGGCTGCTGCGGGCGCTGGTGTACGGCCTGCCCAGGAGGGCTCCCCGTGACTGAGCTGCCCCGGACAGAACTGCCCCTGCGCGTGCTGGCGCTGTGCCTGGGCAACATCTGCCGCAGCCCGCTGGCCGAGGCGCTGCTGCGCCGGGAACTGGCCGCCGCCGGGGTGGACGCCGTGGTCGACAGCGCCGGCACGGGCGAGTGGCACGTCGGTCGCCCAGCCGACCCGCGCAGCCGCGAGGTCGCCCACCGGCACGGGCTGGAACTGGAGGGCCGGGCCAGACAGCTCTCCAGGGCCGACTTCGAGCGCCAGGACGTCATCCTGGCCATGGACGCGCAGAACGCCGCCGAGGCCCGCCGCTTGAGTCCCCCGGCCGCCCACGCCCGCGTGATCCTGATGCGCGACTTCGACCCGCTGGCCCCCGGCGCCGACGTGCCCGATCCGTATACCGGCGGCCTGGGGGGCTTCGAGGAGGTCTACGGGATGCTGGAGCGCAGCGCCCGGAGCTTCGCGCAGGCAGTGGCGGCGCAGCGTTCGGCACCGTGACCATCCGGCACGGGCGGGAGGATGGGCGGGCGCATGGGAAGGTCGTGAGAACGGAGCCCGGCACGGACGCTAGACTGGACGGTATGGACAACCGGACGAACCTCGACGACTACCTCGCGGGGCTGGGGATTGCCGGCGCCGATGAGAGCGAGCTGCCGCCGCCTGCCCCGGACGCCGCTCCCAGCGCCCCACCCGCCCTGGAAGCGGCCCACGAGGCGCCGGTGGTGGTGCTGGAGCGCTTCCTGCGCGGCCTGATCGCCCGCATCGACCCCGAGCTGAGCGTCAGCGTGCAGGAAACGGAGGACGCGCTGGAGGCCGAGATCACCGGCGAGAACGCCGCGAAGCTGGCGGGCCGCGACGGGCGCACGCTGGGCGCCATCGAGGTGCTGGCCTACACCGTGCTGGCCAAGCAGGAGGGCCGCAGCGAGCTGCGCGTGCGGGTGGACATCGGCGGCTTCCGCAAGCGTCAGGCCGACACCCTGACCAAACTGGCCGAACGCCTGGCCGTGCAGGTCGCCAAGAGCGGCGAGGTGCACGAGATGCAGCCCATGCCGGCCGCCGAACGCCGCGTCATCCACATCGCCCTGAAAGAGCACCCGGACGTGATGAGCGAGTCCGTGGGCGAGGGGGCCAGCCGCCGCCTGATCATCAAGCCCCGCCACGGCTAGGCGGGCCACGTGACGGGAAAGCCCGGCGCGGCGCCGCAGACCATCCGCGCGGCGCTGCGCGCGGCCGTGATCACCCTGCGCAACGCGGGCGTCCCCTCGCCGGAGGTGGACGCCCGCGCCCTGCTGGAGCGCGCCCTGGGGCTCTCGCCGGCCGCGCTGCTGCTGCGCGGGGCCGAGACCGTCGATCCCCGGCAGGCCGGCCTTCTGGAGGGGCTGCTGAGCCGCCGCGCCGCCCGCGAACCGCTGCAGTACCTGCTGGGCGAGCTGGAGTGGGGCGGCGTGCGCCTGCGCGTGGACGCCCGCGCCCTGGTGCCGCGCCCCGAGACCGAGTGGCTGCTGCACCTGGCGCTGCAGGGACTCGCGCCCGGAGCGGCGCCCCGCGTGCTGGACGTGGGCACCGGCACGGGCGCGCTGGCGCTGGGCGTGAAGGCCGCTCGCCCGGACGCCCGGGTCACGGCCACCGACCTCAGCCCGCAGGCCCTGGCCCTGGCCCGTGAGAACGCGGCCCTGAATGGGCTGGAGGTCGCCTTCGTGCACACCGACCTGCTGAGCGGCCTGGACGGCCACTTCGACCTGATCCTGAGCAACCCGCCCTACCTGCCGGATCACGACCGCGACGGCGCCCAGCCCGAAGTCCGCCACGACCCGGACATGGCCCTGTACGCCGGCCCGGACGGCCTGGAGGTGGCCCGTGCCCTGGCCGCGCAGGCCCGCTCGGCCCTGGCTCCGGGCGGCCCGCTGCTGCTGGAACTCGACCCGCGCAACGCCGCCCTGTTCGCCGCCGAGCTGCGCGCCGCCGGCTGGCAGGCCACGGTTCACCCCGATCTGAGCGGCCGCGAGCGCTTCGTGCAGGCCGACCTGGGCTGAGACGCCGGGTCAGCCCAGCGAGGCGGGCTCCGCCGGCCCGGACGCCTCCGCCGCGGTGGTGGGCGCCGCCGGGGGCCGGGGCGCCAGCACCGCCAGCAGCAGCAGGCTCAGGCCAGAGACGAGCACCGCCAGCCCCGCCGCCACGCCAGGGGTACGGTAGACCAGCGCGTCCAGCGTGGCGCCCTTCAGACCGGCGGCGATCATGACCACCACACCCGCCGTCCAGCGGGCCCGGGCGTCGGGCGAGTGGGCCTCGCGGAAGGCCTGGACACAGGTCTGCAGACCGACCAGCAGCATGGCGAGGCTGGCCAGCGAGTACCACGAACCGCCCGCAGTGGGCGAGAACAGGCTGAGGCCCAGGATCGGCGGGGCGACCAGCGCAGCCAGCCACAGCGCGAACCTGTTCGCCGGCACGGGCGGCAGAGCCTCCAGGCCGTGGGCAGAGGGTGGGAACGCCGCCCGCAGCCACGCCTGACCGGCCGGAGTGCGGGTGAGCAGCCAGACGGCCAGCACGAGCAGGGTGCCGGCCTCCAGCCACAGATTCAGGCCGGGGCGCCCCGCCGTGCCGGCCAGCGTGCCCAGCCAGCCGCCCAGCAGCCCCAGCCCCAGCAGCATGTCCACCCTGACCGGGGGCAGGGCACGCGGCACCAGCGCCGAGAGCAGCGCCACCACAGCGGCCGCGGCGGGCACGCTGGACTCCAGTTCCTCGCCCCCCAGGCCCAGGGCCAGCGCGCCGGTGAGCAGGGCCAGGGCCAGCCCCTCGGTCAGGCGGTGGCGGGCGTACCACAGCAGACCCCCACCCGCCAGCAGGGCGCCCAGCAGCGCGGCCAGCGGATGGGGGCCGTCCTCGAACATGGCCAGCAGCCACAGCCCGCCCAGCGCGAGGCCCGGCAGCGCCGCGGCGCGCAGGGTGCCGGCCAACGCGCTGCCCGTGATCCGGCGCCGGCCCAGGGACGGTGCCTGGCTGAGCCACAGCGCCACCGCCAGCGTGACCGTTACGGCCAGCATCGGCCACAGGCGGTCGCCCACGGCCAGCACCAGGATCAGGCTGCTGGCCGTGGCGAGCCAGGAGGCGGCGCGGCGCGGCGCACCAGAAGGGGCGGCGGGCGATCCGGGCTCCGGGGCGGCGGGCGGCGCCGCCGCAGGCATCGTCGCCCAGCGGTCGGCGGCCAGGCGCAGGGCCCCCGCCAGACCGATCAGGGGCGGCAGGAGGCCCAGGACAAGGCTCCCCGACGGCCCGCCCAGGCCCACCAGCACGCTCCAGGCGGCGACCAGCGCCAGTCCCAGCGCGCCCAGCCGCAGCCAGACCCGGCTGCGGCCGTGCAGCCCCAGCAGCAGCAGCGCCAGCGCCACGCCAGCGAGCGCCGAGGGCTGGCTCCGCAGGCCCAGCAGCGCCACCAGCGCCGCGCCCAGCACGCCCGTGGTGGCGGCGGTCAGGGCGCCGGCCAGGGCGCCGGGCAGACCGGATTCCGGGGCACCCGTCTCCCCACCCTCTTCAGAGACGCGGCCAGGGGGCCCGACCAGCCGCCACGCCCACGCCGCCGCCGCCAGCAGGGCCAGCAGCAGCCCCAGCACCGGCAGCGCGCCGGCCACGCTTCGGCCCTCTCCGTTCAGGCCGACGCCCACGGCCAGCATGACCGGCAGGTACGGCGCCAGCCCGGCCCACACGCCCGCCAGTCGCAGGCGGGTGTCCGTGCGCGAGCGGTCGGGCAGGGCCGGGCCACGCAGCAGGGCCAGCGTGGGGGCCAGGGCCAGCACGCCGAACGCGGCCCAGACCAGCAGCCCGGCCGGCTGTCCGGGTGCGGCCGCGCCGTCCAGCAGCAGCGCCCGGGTCAGCAGCCCGCTGGTGTCGTCCGGATTCGCGTTCCACCACGCCGACTGGTGGTTCGCCGACGCGACCAGCCAGCCCAGCGGCACCACGCCGGCCGCGCCCAGCGTGAGGGCCAGGGCCACGCGCCAGTCCTCGGCGGACGGGAGCTGACCAGCCCGGCGTCCAGCCAGTCCCGGAACGTCCAGCTCGGAGGCGTCCAGTTCGGGGGCGTCCAGCTCCGGGGCGGCGGCCAGCGCCACGCGCGCTCCCGCCACCGCCAGCCCGGCCAGCCCCATCACCGCGCCCGCCGCCAGGATCGACACGCGGCCCAGGTCGTCGGCCAGCAGCCACACGCTCAGCGCCGAGCCACCCACGGCCAGGGCGCCCAGCAGCGGCTGGCGGCGGCGCTGTCCATCCCAGGCCAGCGCGGCGCTGAGCCCGAGCAGCCCCAGCATGACTGCGCCCGGCCCCCAGTCGTCCGGCAGGCGCTGGGCCAGGCTGCCCACGCCCAGCGCGGCCACGCCGTAGCCCAGGCCGCGCAGCGCGCCGGAGACCGGTTGCGGCGTATGCCGGGCCACCGCGTACAGCAGGCCCCCGAAGGCGAAGACCGCCAGCAGCAGCGTCCAGGCGGGCAGCCCCAGCGCCCGCAGGGTGAAGGCCAGACCAAAGAGCACCAGCGCCCCGCCGATCACGCTGATCCGCGCCCGGCTGAATTCCGGCCCCCAGATCGAGGGCCCCCGCGGACGAGCGGGCGGCGCAGGCGCGGCGGGTCTCAGATCGAGCGGCGCGGCCTGGACATCCTCCGGCCAGACGGGTGGGGGCACCGGCACACCGGCCGGACTGGGCGGCCGCGTCGCCGCAGCCTGCGCCGCGACCGGCGTGGCCCCTTCAGCGGGGAGAGCGGATCTCTCCGCCAGTTGCGCCTCCAGCCGCCGCAGCCGCTCCATGACCTCCGCCACCCGGCGATCCGCGCTGCGGGCACGTTGCAGGGCGACGAGGGCCAGCACGAACGCCAGAAACACCAGCAGCTGCGTCATGCCCGATGGTACGCCGCGCCGCCCGGCAGAGCGGCCGCTTTGGGATGCAAGCTACTTTTCAGAGTGCAGGTGAGCTGGATACGCCCGTTCCGGACGCCAGGGGTTCGGGCCGCCTCAGCTCAGTTCAGGCGTTCCGCGCTGCTGGCCGCGCAGTCTGCGCACACGCCCAGGAATTCCAGCCGCACGTCGGTGACCTGGAAGCCCGCCGGGAAGGCCGGCTGGGGCACATTGGGCAGGGCGGAGGCGTCGATGTCGAAGATCATCCCGCAGCCCCGGCAGACCGCGTGGTGGTGGGCCTCGCCGTCTCGCTTGTAGTCGTAGCGGGTGGCCTGACCGGCGCGCTCCAGGGTCACGACCACGCCGTCGCGCACCAGGGCGTCCAGGGTGCGGTACACCGTGCCCAGGCTCACGCTGGGCAGCCGCTCGCGCACCTGGGCGTGAATCCACGCCGCGTCGGGGTGGGAGCGCGCGCCGCGCAGCACCTCGATTACGGCCACGCGCTGCTTGGTCTGCCGCAGCATCGTCATGGGGGAAGTCTAGCAAAGGGCGGGTGTGGAGACGGTAACGGTGGGCGGAGGCGCCGAACAGGGGGCTGGGCGAGGGGGCTGGGCGGTCGGCCTACCGGGTACTCCTCCCCTTCCCTCCGGGCAGCAGTCGGGAAAATCTCGGTTGATCCGTCCTTCCGTTCTCCCCCTGACTCGCACTGACCACAGAGACGGGAACTCGCACCGAAGAGATCTCCGCAGCGGCCCCGCCCTCTCCCCCGTGCTCCCGTTGTACCGGGTTCATTGCCTTCGTTCGGCATTCCGGATAAAACACTGAACGAATGCCCGACCGCCTGCTCTCCCTGCTCAGCGACGTGCCCCAGACCGGGGACGCGCTGGGCGCCCGGCTGGGCCTGGGCCGCGTGAGCGTGCACACCCTGGCCCGCAGGCTGGCCGAGGACGGCGTGCCCGTGCAGGTGGGCCGCGCCGGCTACAGCCTGCCCCCCGGCACGCCCGCCCCCGCCCTGACCCACAGACCGGGGCCGCTGGGCGTGGCCATGCACTATGCCGGCACCGTGGGCAGTACCCAGGACGAGGTTCGCGCCTGGGCCGACGACCCGCACGCCTCCGACTCACGCGGCCCGGCCCCACACGGCGCGGTGGTGGTGGCCGAGCGCCAGACCCAGGGCCGGGGCCGACGCGGGCGCGCCTGGACGACCACCCCCGGCACGCTGGTGTTCTCCGTGCTGCTGCGCTCCGGGCCAGGCGGCGCGCCCTTGACCGTGCCCGATCTGGCCCGCCTGCCCCTGGCGGCGGGCGTGGCGCTGCACGAGGCGTGTGGGGTCGGCGGCCTGAAATGGCCCAACGACCTGCTGGCCCCGGACGGCCGCAAGCTGGCCGGCCTGCTGCTGGAAGCCGACCTGCGCGGCGAGGAAGCCCGGCGGGCGGTGCTGGGCATCGGGATCAACGTGAGCGGGGCGCCCGAGGGCGCCGCCCATCTGGGCGAGTTCCGTCCCGGCCTGACCCGCGCCGGGGTGCTGAGCGCCGTGTTGCAGAGCCTCCACCCCTGGCTGCTGGCCTCGCCGGAGCAGGTGCTGGATGCCTGGCGGGCGGCCAACGTCACGCTGGGCCGCCGCGTGCGCGTGGACACCCCCCAGGGCCCACTGGAGGGCACCGCCCGCGACCTCGATGCCCACGGCAGCCTGATCGTGGACACCGCGCAGGGGCCGCGCACGGTCAGTGCCGGGGACGTGCAGCTGGTCGGCGCCCTGAAGGGGGCAGGCGGCCCGTCGCCCTGAGTCCCACTCCTCCGCCCGGCCCCCTGTTCCCCACCCCCTCTCCCCCATCTCAGGTTTCACAAGGAGTTCCATGTCACTCAGCTACCCCACCCTGGCCCGTACCCTGGCCCCCACCCCCAGCCGCCTGCGCGACGTTCTGCTGGTGGTCGGCGCCGCCGCGCTGGTCGGCCTGCTGGCCCAGGTCGAGATTCCCCTGAAGCCGATTCCGCTGACCCTGCAGACCCTGGGCGTGCTGCTGGTCGGCGCCGCGCTGGGCTGGAAACGCGCTTTTGCCGCCCTGGCCCTCTACGTGGCCGCCGGAGCCGCCGGTCTGCCCATGTTCGCGGGCGGCAGCGCCGGCCTGATGAGCAGCGGCGGGGGCCTGCGCGCCAGCGTCGGCTACCTGGCGAGCTATCCCTTCGCCGCCGCGCTGGTGGGCTTTCTGGTGCAGCGCTACGGCCTGGATCGCAAGTTCCTGGGCACCTGCCTGGCCATGCTGGCGGGCAGCGTGGTGATCTACGCCTTCGGGCTGCCCGTACTGGGCGCGCTGACCGGCATGAAGGGCAGCGCCCTGCTGGCGGCCGGCCTGACCCCGTTCATCGTGGGTGACCTGCTGAAGCTGGCGCTGGCCGCCCTGCTCCTCCCCGCCGCCTGGACGTGGGTTCGCACCCGCTGAAGGAAGGGAGAGAGAGCCGGGCCTTCCGAGGATGGAAGGCCCGGCCTGCTCTAGGGTCGGCACGGGGCGGAAGCGGCATCTCGACGGACTCGCGCCGAGGCCGTGTCCACACCGCAGCGGACGTCCCTAGTCCCAGTGAGCGGCTCCCGTAAAAGACCCCCACCTTCACTCGGGTGGGGGTCTCGCGCTGGGTGGGTTGTCGATGCCCCCGGTGTGGTTGCCCCGCCCGTCGCTCCTTCCAGTGTGTGCCAGCGCGGGCGCCGGAGCATCCGCCGAAAGGAGGAGGGGGAGGGTAGGCATGATGGCGGGGCTGACCCCGTTGTGTTGAGGCGGAACACTCCAGTTTCGCGCAGCCTGAGACGCCGTTTCTGGCTTTCCGTGGCGCCGGGCCTACTTCTCGGCCCAGGTGCGCTGGGCGGGCAGGGCGCCCTGGGCCACGAACAAGGTGGTGGCAGGGAAGAAAGGCGGCGCCACCGCACCGTTCAGGAAGCGCGGGTCGAAGTTGAAGGCGTCCCCGTACCCGGCGGCGATACTGATCTGGCCGTTGGCGGCGATGTTCGCCAGCCCACGTGGCGGATCCTTGTCCTCGGCCAGACTGCCCAGGAGGTGGATGCTGCCTTTGGACAAACCGATATTGTAGTTCTCGACTGAAAAGCCTTTGCCCTTGGCACCGGCCAGAACGGCGCCGTGCATATAGATATCTGCCGGGGCCGAGGTGCCGATCTGGATATCACCGCTCCCGGCAATCAGGCCGAGGACATTCTGGGCGGCTGGCTTGCTGATCGGGTTGTCCTGGTAGGTCAGGTCGCCCTGCACGACCACGTCGCTGGAGGCCGCGACATTGAGTTTGGTGGTCGAGGCGATGGCCGGTGGAATCTGAGGCGGCACGGAGTTGTCGCTCGGCAGGGGGTTGGGCAACGTGCCGGTGCGGGGCGGCCCTTTGAGGCTGCTGACCTTCCCCTCGACGTACAGCTGTCCGTTGGGTACCCGGTTCACGGTGGTGGTGCTGCCGTTGGGCCACCTGGTCACCGTCGGCCCGTTGGGAGCGGTCACGGTGATGGTCGTGGTCTGGTTGCCCTGCTTGACGGCGTATACCTGATTGTTACTGACCACCGACAGGACGATCTCGGCGTCACCCTGGATGTAGATGCCGCCGGTCGTGGGGAGGTACACGCCATCCGGCACGCCGCTGTTCCCATTGCCGCTGCCACTGCCGCTGCCGTTGCCGTTGCAGTTGTTTGAGGTGATCTGCAGCGCGGCGCAGCGCTCGGATTTGCTGGGAGACGACAGATCGCTGGGGTCGAGACCCAGGGCGGCGCGGGCCTGGGAAAAGCTGTTGGCCGGCAGGGCGATCTCAGGCACGTCGTACTGCAGGCCAAAGCCGCCCCAGTTCGGCTGGGTACAGCTGTGCGTGGAGGTACTGACCTTGACGTACTTCTTGCTGGAGCAGTTGTACATCTCGACGTCTTTGCTGGCGGTGGTGGCGCCACGGCTGAAATTCGGCGTGCCCGCGAAGCGCCAGTTGCGGTTCACATGCACCGGGCCGTCGTAGTTCATCCCGGTGGCGTAGAAGTTGCCCTCCTTGCTGCCCCCGTCGTCGGAGAGCAGCAGGAACTGGTTGAGATACTGACGGCCCATCGAAATCCCCAGGGTGCCCTCGACGTTCACGTTGCGGCTGAACGACCCCACCTGACCGGTGCTCTCGACCCGGTAGTCCACGAAATAGCGCTGGCCCTTGGAATTGAACGAAGCCGGATCGGCGCGGAAGTTGGAGAAGATGATGCGGTCGGTGTAGTTCGCCCCACCCACGGTGCCGGTATGCAGCGTGCCGAGCCCGTTCAGGCTGGCGATCACGTTGGAGTATTCGCCGGGCGGAACGATGGGATTTTTGGCAGAGTCCTTGTTGGACTGGGCAAACTGGGTGGCGTAGGTGTTGAGCGTGGCGTTGAGTCCCGTCAGGATGGTCTGGCTCAGGGTGAAGGCGGCGTTCGCCTGCCCAGCCTCGGCGGCGGCGCGGGCACGCACCAGTCCGGAGTGACTGCCGGCCTGCTGGACGCCAGACACGCTGCCAGTCAGCACGACCGAGGCCATGAGCATCAGAACGACCAGAAAGCCCAGGGCGGTGACCAGGATGTAGCCGCCGGTCTGGTGCGCCGGGCGCTGCGCGGGGAAAGGACGCGTGCTCATATTCCGGCCACCGGAGCGGGCACGGTGATATCGCGCATGAAGACCGTGGTAGACAGGGTCAGGTTCGACCGGCGCTGCCCCCGCACGCCCTGACCGGTCAGGGTCACCCGCAGGGCGCGCGGTTTCTGGGGGGTCGCGCTGAACGTGGCGCCATCGGCCGAGTACTCGACCTGAAGGCCAGTGATGTCCAGGGCCACCACCTGAAGGCCGCTTCCCACCGCCTGCCGCGTCAGGGTGCTGATTCCATTGATCGTGCGGATAGCGTACTGTACGGCGTCCACACGCCCGACCGTGGTCTGGGGCGAGTAGGGAAAGGTCACCACAGTGCCGGGATGCACCACGGTCGGGCCGCTGCTGTCGGTGCCGCAGGGAGCGGTGTCGTGCAGTTTCAGCCAGGTCGACTGGGCGCCGTCGGTGACCAGGGCGTAGGCGCCGCCGCTGAAGATGTCGGCGCAACTCTTGTTGGCGGCGTTCGTTGAGGCCACGCGCGTGCTGCCACTGCTGGTGTACGACTGGCTCCCCGGGTAGCCCGGCGGTTCACGCACGGCCAGGATATTCGTCGAGTCCATCAGGGTCACGGTCAGCGACGAGCCGCTGGAACTGTAGGTGCCCAGACCGGGAGGCAGGGCACTGGCAGGCCCAGCCACCACGCGTGGCCCCACCGACTCCCGCAGATCCATGGAGATCAGTTCCAGGGCGGCCCGCATACTTTCGTCCACTCCGAGTTGCAGCTGGCTCCGGGCCTGCACGTTGCCGGTGCTCACGAGCATACTCAGCAGCACCCCGAAGATGATCAGCGAGACGGCCGCCGCCACCAGCATTTCGATGAGCGTGAGCCCCGCCTGGCGGGCGAGGGCGGCGGGCGGGCCCTGGACGTTATTGCAGGACATAGGTCGAAACCTCCATGGTCTGTTTGCGCGCGTCGTCACGAACCTGCACGGTGATCTGCCAGAGTTCCTGGCTGGTGCCGGCCTGCAGACGCGTGCCGGTGATGACGTTCCGGTACCCTCCGAAGCGGCTGCTCATACTGCTGGCGCTGGCCGAGTGCGAATAGATACCGTCCAGGCTGTAGTTGTGGCCGACCGGGTAGGTACAGGTGAAGCTGCTGCTGTTGCCGCTGCAGACACTGCCAGCCGAACCCAACGGTTCCTGACGGGCGCGGTAGCGATCCAGCCAGCTTTCGGTCACGCTGTCCACGGTCGTCCGCGCACGCGAGGCGCCGTCTGAGCGGATAGAGGTCAGCAGCAGGCTACTGAGCGAGGTGATCAGGATCGCGCTGACGCTCAGGGCCACCAGCACCTCCACGATGGAAAAGCCCGCCTGCTGCTGCTGGCGTCGTGCCGCGCCCAGGGGGATCTTCACATGCGCCTCGCGATACCCAGGGCGCTGACACTCAGCGTCTTCAGGCCGCTGCCGGCCAGCACCCGGATGTCCGTGCTGGTCGTGAGCTGGCCCGACTGGTTGTAGGTGTTCACGTAACCCTTGGTGTTGAAGTCGTACCGGCGCGCCACGGTTGCGCCCATATCGAACATCGGCTTGGGAAAGGTCGCCGTCCGCACAGCGCTCCAGGCGGCAGTCGGGGTAGCCCGGTTCTCCACGATGTAGGTGCTGGCATCGACCAGCCGGATCCGCCGCTCCTGTCCGGTCGCCTGGGTACGGGTGCGCGACACGTTGAAGTCGCTGGCCAGGCCGGCCAGGAAGTTATCGGCGTCCAGGCTCTGGCGCCAGCGGGCCATGCTGCTGACCCCGATGCTCATCAGGATGCCCAGCACGACCATGCCGATGAGCAGTTCCAGAAGTGTGAATCCCTGAGCCCAGCCTCCACCGGGCCGAGACTCCCGACGCCGGCGGGTAGCGAGAGTGCCGCCGATCAGCGGGCACCCGACCGCTGCGTGGGCGCCGGGGGCCCCATCTGGGCCAATGGATGGAATGGCGTTCTTCTGGGTCATACGGTCTCCACTGAAGCTGGGCAACGACTCGCGAGAGCGCGCGGCCTATCAGGCTTGAGGGGAAGCCTAATTTTCGCTGTATTGCTCGCCTCTTACTCTGGAAATGAACTGAAGGACAGTTAAACCATTAGTTAATTTAACGATTAGTTCACAGTCGTTTGAGAATCACCGCGATGTCGAAGAATTCACAGAGAGAGTGAGGATTCGTGCTGCGCCGGTCTCAATAGGAGGGCCTGACCTGCACCCTGGACACGGCCCGGCAGGACAGCACGCAGCAGGCCCGCGTCCCTGGTGGGAGACGCGGGCCTGGGCCGGTGAGCTGGTTTACTCGGCCAGGGCGGGCACCGTAGGCAGTTCCGGGGCGTTGCCGGTGCGGATGGCATTGGTGACCTTCTGGCGGATCTCCTCGGCCAGCTCAGGGCGCTCGGCGATGTAGGCGATCGCCTTCTCCTTGCCCTGGCCGATGCGCTCGTCGTTGTAGGAGTAGAACGAGCCCGCCTTCTTCACGATGTCCATGTCGGAGGCCAGGGTCACGAGGTCGCTCATCTGATCGAAGCCCTTGCCGTACATCAGGGTCAGCTCGACTTCCTTGAAGGGCGGGGCGACCTTGTTCTTCACGGTCTTGACCTTGACGATGTTGCCCACGGCGTCGTTGCCCAGCTTGACCGGCTGGCCGATCTTGCGCACATCCAACCTGACCGAGGCGTAGAACTTGAGCGCGCGGCCGCCCGTGGTGGTCTCGGGGTTGCCGTACATCACGCCGATCTTCTCGCGCACCTGGTTGATGAAGATGGCGGCGGTGCCGGTCTTGCTCAGGATCGCGGTCAGCTTGCGCAGCGCCTGGCTCATGAGCCGGGCCTGCAGGCCGGGCAGCGAGTCGCCCATCTCGCCCTCAATCTCGGCGCGCGGGGTGAGCGCGGCCACCGAGTCCACCACGACCACGTCGATGGCGCCCGAGCGTACCAGCAGCTCCATGATCTCCAGGGCCTGCTCGCCGTTGTCGGGCTGCGAGACCAGCAGTTCGTCGGTGTTCACGCCCAGGTTGCGGGCGTACACCGGGTCGAGGGCGTGCTCGGCGTCGATGAAGGCGCACGTGCCCCCGGCCTTCTGGGCCTGCGCGACGATGGCCAGGGCCAGGGTGGTCTTGCCGCCGGCTTCCGGGCCGTAGATCTCGGTCACGCGGCCGCGCGGGATGCCGCCCACGCCCAGCGCCAGATCCAGGCTCAGGCTGCCGGTGGAGACGACCTGCACGTCGAGCTTGCTCTCGGCGCCCAGCTTCATGATCGAGCCCTTGCCGAAGGCCTTCTCGATCTGGCTCATGGCCGTCTCGATGGCCTTGGCGCGCTCCTTGCTGTCGTTGGGGGCGGCGGTGATCTCTTTGGGGTTGTCCTTGCTCATGATGGCTCCTGTGGGGGGGCGGATTCGGGGGCGGGAGGGTCGGTAGACGGTGTGGTGTCGGGCGGCGAGGTCGCGACCTCGGGAGTCTGGAAGCGGTAGCTGCCCTGGGGCTCGTAGATGGGGCCGGTCTTCTGCAGGAAGCTGCGGTACAGCGTGACGCCGCCGGCCGTCCAGCCCAGGTCGTAGGTCTGCGGGGGCACGCGCGGCGCCGGCCCCTTCTTACGCGCCAGGGTGATGTGCGCCTTGAAGGCCAGCTCGTCGGTGCTCAGGCCCAGCTCGTGAACCCCGGCGCGCAGCGCGGCCGCCAGCTCGTTCAGACCCTCGGCCTCGACCTTGACGAACCACACGCGCGGGCTGCCCTCGTTGGGAAAATAGCCGGTGCCGCGCAGGCGTACGTCCAGCGGCGCCAGTTCCGGGATCAGCCGGGCGCCCAGGGCCTTCAGGTCGGCCAGACGCTCCGGGGGCGCGGCGGGCAGGTAGGCCAGGGTCACGTGCATCTGATCCGCCCGCACCGACCGCCAGTTGCCCTTCAGGGCCCGCTGGGCCTCGGCCAGCCGCGCCGCGACCTCGGTGGGCACCCGCAGGGCGTAGAACAGCCGGAAGGTGCTGGGCGTGTGCGCCTCTTCCAGCGGCGGCCGTGCGGGACGGGCCCCCCGCCGGGCCGTCTGCGGCCCCTTGATGCTGCGCTGATCAGGGCGGGTCTCCGGACGCGCCGGCCCCTGGGCCCGCTCCTGGCGAGGCCCGGCGGGCGCCGCCTTCTGTGGGGCCGGCTGCTCGGGGCTGGCTTTGCGGGTCACCCCTTTGGGCATCAGCCGCGCCACTTCCTGCTCGAGGCTGAGGTCGGCGGTCTGAGCATCCCGCCGCTTCGCGGGCTTCTGTTTCACGGGCGTCTGGCCAGCGCCGCGCTGTGCGGCCTTCGGCTGTCCGCCTCCGGCCTGCTGCGCTTTGCCTTCCGCCTTCTGCGCCCTGCCCTCCCCCTTCACGCGCACCTTCATGCGTCCCACCCGCCGGGGCGCAGGGTGCGGTAGGCCAGGGCCAGCGCGGCCACGGCGGCGCGTTCGCGGATCTGAGCGGGGTCGCCCGGCCAGTTCAGGCCCAGCGACTTCTGGAGGTCGTCGGCGTGCAGGGCGGCGTAGGCCTGCCCGGCCTGCTCGCCCCCCGCCTGCACGACCACCGCCAGACCGACCTCGGCGCCCAGGTGCTCGCGCGCCCCGGCCGCCAGTTCCCGCGCCGCCTGCTCGCTGACCAGCCCGGCGCCCTGCAGCGTGACCGGGGTCAGGCCCAGGGTGATCAGCCGGCGGTGATCCTGCGTGACGGCGGCGTCCAGAAAGCCGGGCTCGTCGGCCAGCAGGGTGCTGAGCAGGCCGGCGCTGCCCGCCTCGATCACGCTCAGCGTGCGGCCCTGCAGGGCGCGGCCAAGGGCCCCGGCCAGGGTGTCGGCATCTTCGCCCCATGTCCACCGGCCCAGCAGGCCGCGCACCTGGGTCAGGACGGGGTCGAGCAGCGCGCGGGCCGCCGCCTCGCTGTCGGCGCTGGCGGCCACGCGCACGTCCACGCCGGTCTTGCGGGCGTAGGTCGCGACGCTGGGGTTGGCGCTTTTCGTCAGTTCTGCCAGCAGTTCGGCCACGTTGCTCTCCCCGATGCCCTGGGTGTGGACGGTGGTGTGCAGCAGCGCGCGGCTGGGCAGGGGCAGCCGGGGCAGCACCTGCTGGGCCCACATGCGCTGCATCTCGCGGGGCGGGCCGGGCAGGGCCACGATCAGCTTGCCTGCCGCCGTCCGCACGAACCAGCCGGGCGCCGTGCCGACCGGGTTGGGCAGGGCCTCGGCGCTGGGAATGAGCCAGGTCTGCTTGCGGTTGATGGCCGGCATGACCCGGCCGCGCGCCGTGTACAGCCCTTCCAGCCAGCTCAGCAGCGCCGGGTCTTCCTGCGGGGTCTCATTCAGCGCGGCGGCGATCGCCTCGCGGGTCAGGTCGTCGTCGGTGGGGCCCAGGCCGCCGCCCAGGATGAGCAGGTCGGCGCGGCCCAGCGCCGTCTGGATGGCACCGGTCAGGCGCTCCAGGTTGTCCCCCAGCACGGTTTTGCGGTGCAGCGTGACCCCCCGCGCTCCCAGCTCACGCGCCAGGAACGCGGCATTACTGTCGACGATTTCGCCGAACAGCAACTCTGTGCCTACGCTGATAATTTCTGCTAGAAGCATAACAACCTCGGGAAGTATAGGCGAAAACGGAACGAGCGTCCACCCCTGCGGGGCCGCTTCGCCCGGATCGGACGCACGGGCCAGACCTGGCCCTGACCTGAAGTGTATGCCGCGCTGTCGCAGCGCGGCGGCCCCCCATCCAGAGCATCCGGCCAGCGCTGGCGGCGGCGCCCGGAGGATCGGACGCCCCCCCTCCAGACACCGTCAGGCCTCCTGCAGACGGGAGCCGGGGCCCCCACTCTGCCGATCAGGACAGACCCCTCGACCGATCCTCCGCCTAACCACGAGACTCGCGAAGGCGGCGGTGTGCCCGAAACCACCCAGGCCACCGGCTCAGGTCAGGCGTGAGCGCCAGATCAAGGCGTCTTCATCCTTCCGACTGTCTTCCGGCAGTAGGCGCCCAGGGCCGCACCCCTTAGGCTTCATCCCAGCAAGACAGTTCGCGAGCACCGCCGACCAGCACCGGCAGCGCCGCCGCCCCGCCGGACGGTGAACGCCTGCCCGTATCCCGCCCCACGCCCTTCCCCGGAAGGAGACCCAGGAGGATGTTCCATGACCGTTCAACGCACCTGCCTGCTGCTGCTCGGCACCCTCACCCTCGCCTCCTGCGGACAGCAGGCAGGGATGCCGGCCGCCTCCGCACCGACCACGGACACCGCTCCCGCCGCGGCCACCCCCACCAATCTGGACAGCGCGCAGCTGGCGGCCCTGCGCGCCCGTATCGCACAGATGCAGAGCCTGCAGGCCGACGTGCAGGCTGGCCGCGTGCCCGCCCCCGTGGACGACGCCGGGAAGGCCATCGACCTGAACCAGCTCATCCTGGATCTGCAGGCGGATCTGCGGGAGGGCCTCAGCCCCCGCCCCCTCCCGGCCGCCCAGCCGGGTGCCGGGCTCTCCGCCCAGGCGGCGCCCTACGCCCTGTCGACCTACACGACCATCGCGGCGACCAATACCTTCCGCTCCCGGTACTGGACGCTGCGCGGCGCCTTCCCGCGCTTCAACTGGGGCAACGACGGCTGCAGCGGCCCGGCCGGCTACACCGGCTGGAGCGACGAATTCTTCTGGCCCTGCGTGCAGCACGACTTCGGCTACCGCAACGCACGCTTCTACCCCAGCCGCATGAACGAGGCAGACCGCCACTGGATCGACGGCCAGTTCAAGCAGCACATGCAGGCGGTATGCGACACGCTGGGCTGGCGCAAACCCTTCTGCTACGTCGCCGCCCAGGCCTTCTACACGGCCGTGTACCTGCGGGGCGGTTCGTCCTACTACTGAGCCCTCCACTGCTCTGCCCTCCACTGCTCTGCCCTCCACTGCTCTGCCCTCCACTGCTCTGCCCTCCACTGTTCCGCCTTCTCCCGACCCTCGCCCGGTGAACCAGGCGCAGAGGAGGCCCACCCCCACACAACATCTCCACCGCCGCTGACCCTGTTTCGGTGACCCCGTTCCAGCTCCCGTCCCCTGCCCTGTTCCCCTGGCTGGAGCCCGTCCTCTCCCCCGGCGCCCCGGCGCCCGTCATCCCTGGAGGATCACCATGCACCCCACCCTGAACCGCCGCTCCGTGACCGGCGCCTTCCTGGCCCTGACCATCGCCCTGAGTGCCTGCGGCCAGACGCCGCCGGTGGCGCCCAGCGCCGCTCCCGCGCCGGTCTCCTCGGCACCTGCCCCTTCTGCACCGGCCTTCCCTGCACCGGCCTCCTCGGCCCTGCCCCTGACCGACGCCGGCCAGGCCAATGAGGCCCGAACCACCGCCGTCGCCGCCGCCCGGGGCCTGCGGGTGAATGCCCTGGTGACGCTGGAGGACGGAGCCGGCGTGCCCACCACCTACATCGACGCGGCCACGCCCGGCGGCCAGCCCGTGACCCTGATCGGCAGTGTGGAAGGCGGCACGCCCGTCTTCGCCGAGCTGGGAATGGTGCCCGAAGGGCAGGCCGGCACGCGCGGTTCCCCCTTCCTGATCACCCCCCTGACCGCACAGGGCGCCGTCTCCACCGCCATGACCGCGCAGGGGGTCGCCGACTGGGTGTACGACCGCCTCGTCTCGCTCATCAACCAGTACAAACGCGCTCCAAGCTGGCTCAAGTGGACCCTGCGCGGGCCGATCAAGGCCGTGATCAAGCTGATCATCGGCGAGGCCATCAACCGCGGCTGCAACTACGCCTACGACACGCTGGTTCGCAAGCTCCACGCCGACAGCCGCTGGGTGCCGCTGGGCCGCGCCCTGCTGTGCGAGATCCTGCTGGGCTGAGGAGTGGGGGAACGCCCGGCCCCTCGGCCGGGCGCCTCCGCTGAGCCGCGTCCGCTTCATGACCCTCAGCGGCGCGCCCGCTACACTGCAAGTCCAGTCACAGTTCCCAAGCGCCGGGCCGCCCTGCCTTCCTCCTCCGCCCTCCCCGTGGCCCCTTCCCCCGAGGAACCGAACATGCCCGTGTCGCCCCCCGCGTCCGCTGTTCTGCCCGACTTTTTCCGCCTCCGCTGGCCCCGGCGCCTGTTTCCCGCGCGGCTGCCGGAGGTGGTCGTGCCGCCCGACGAGGGCGCCCTGGACGAGATCCGGCGGGTCATCCGGCTGACCGGGCTGGTGCTGTGGGGCGCGCTCTCGCTGCACTCGCTGCTGGTCGAGCCCATCCGCGACCACCTGCAGCGGGCCGAGGTGCTGCGCTGGGGGGTGGCCGACCTGGCCTTCTTAGCGGTGTTCCTGCTGACCATCCAGCGCCCGGTCACGCCCGGCGCCCGGCGGCTGAGCCTGCACCTGATCGCGCTGCAGACCGTGCTGGCCCTGGTGGCCAACGCCCTGCTGCGCGGCAGTTCCATCCAGGCCGGGCTGCTGATCGTGGTGGCCGGCCAGCTGGGCCTGCTGCTGCCCTGGCGCCCCGCGGTGGGCTGGGTGCTGGCGCAGTCGGGCACCCTGCTGTGGGTACTGCTCACGCACTGGAAACACGATCTGGACGCCTGGGCCTTCAGCACCGGCTACCTGTGTTTCCAGCTGTTCGCCGTGACCACCGCCCAGACCGCCGTGCGCGAGGTGCAGGCCCGCCAGGCGCTGGCGGCGGTCGTGGAGGAACTGCAGGCCACGCGGGCGCTGCTCAGCGAGGCCAGCCGGCAGGCCGAGCGCCTGCAGATCTCGCGCGAACTGCACGATCTGCTGGGCCACCACCTGACCGCCCTGGGGATGAACCTGCAGGTGGCCGCCCACCAGTTGCCGGCCAGCCCGGCCCGCGACCACGTGCTCACCGCGCAGGGGGTGGCGCAGCAGCTGCTGGGCGATGTCCGCACCGCCGTGCGCGGGATGCGCGACACGGCCAGCTGCGATTTTCCGCAGGAGCTGGGGCGCATCGTGGCCGGTACGCCCCTGCAGGTTCACCTGAAGCTGGCCGACGACCTGCACCTGACCTGCCCCATCACCTCGCAGGTGCTGCTGCGCTCCGTGCAGGAGATCCTGACCAACGCCGCCCGGCACGCCCGGGCCCGGCAGGTCTGGCTGGACGTGCAGCGCGACGGCCAGAGCGTGCATCTGCGGGCCCACGACGACGGCCACGGCAAGGAGGCCTCCCGCCTGCGCTTCGGCTGCGGCCTGAACGGCATGCGTGAGCGGCTGGAAAGCCTGGGCGGCAGCCTGGCCGTGCAGGCCCGCCCCGGCCGGGGCCTGAGCCTGCACGCGACCCTGCCCCTGCGGAGGCTGACATGATCCGCGTGTGCATCGTGGAAGACCAGACGCTGGTGCGTCAGGGGCTGCGCAGCATGCTGGCCCTCCCGGGCGATATGGACGTGGTCGCGGAGGCCGAGGACGGGGTGCAGGCGGTGGCGCTGCTACCGGCGCTCAGACCCGACGTGCTGCTGCTCGACTACCGTATGCCCCGGATGGACGGTCTGGAGGTGCTGCGGCGCCTGGGCGCCCAGGGCGCTCTGCCGCCCACCCTGATCCTAACCACCTTCGAGGACGACGATCTGCTCATCAGCGGGGTGGAGGCCGGGGCCCGCGGCTACCTGCTCAAGGACGTCTCGCTGGAGATCCTGCTCCAGGCGATCCGCACCGTGGCGCGCGGGGGGCGCTGGCTGCAGCCGGTGACCACCGAGCGCGTCCGGGCGCCGGAGGGCCCCGGTGCGGGCTGGCCCGGGGATCCCGTCACCCTCACCGAGCGCGAGCAGGAGGTATTGCGCCTGATGGCCGGGGGCTTCAGCAACCGCGAGATCGCCGGGCTGATCACCACCACCGAGGGCACCATCAAGGGCTACGTCTCGAACATCCTCTCCAAGATGGGAGTGCGCGACCGCACGCGGGCCGTGCTGCGGGCCATGGAGATCCAGCTCCTGTAGTCCGGGTGCCGTCACGCTGCCGCAGCGATCCCGGCCTCACCCGCGGGGGCGGAGGCGGCCCTCAGGCGACCAGACGGCGGCAGGCGGCTTCGCAGGCGCGGCAGGCCTCGGCGCACCGGCGGCAGTGATCGTGGTGGGCGGCGTGCTTCTCACATTCCTCGGCGCAGGCCGCGCAGGCCTCGGCACACAGCGCGCAGGCCCGCGGGTGCAGGGCGCTGCCGCGCATCAGCAGCCGGGCCGTGAACGCGCAGGCGTCGGCACAATCGCGGTCGAGGCGGATACAGCCGCGCATCATGTCGATATCGGGCTCGTCCAGGCAGGCGCTGGCACAGTGCTCACAGGCGGCCAGACAGGCGAGGCAGGCGTCGATACACTCCTGGATCAGCTGCGGGTTCATGCCCCACCGTGCCACGGCCGGCGGGCGGGCAGATGGGAGGGGCGTTCAGGCGGGCTTCAGCGGCAGCTCGTAGCACTGGCTGTTCTCGATGCCCACGTAGTAACCGAAGTTGGGGATGCGGGTGAACCCGCTGCGCTCGTAGAGCGCGACGGCCTCGGCCTGCAGGTCGCCGGTCTCCAGCACCAGGCGTTCGTAGCCCTGGGCCCGGCCCCGCTCGATCAGCTCGTTCAGGATCTGGCGGCCGAGGCCGCGCCCCCGCGCCGCCGGCACGGTGTACATGCGCTTGACCTCGGCCGAGGTCTGATCCAGCCGCTTGATCGCCCCGCAGGCCAGCAGCTCGGCCCCCTCCTGCACCGCCAGCAGCACGCAGCCCTCGCCGGAGAGGATGGCCGGGTCGAAGGGCTCGGTGCGCTCGTCGGTATCCTGATACAGCTCGCGCAGTTCACGCTGCTGGGCGTTCATCAGCGAGATCACGCGCGGGTCGGTGGGCGGCATGTCCAGAAGCTGCGGCATGGCTCAGCGTACCGGGCCGGGCCGGGGGCTGAACAGGCCAACCGGATCGGCCGGGAGCCGGGGCCCAGCGTCGAGTCCAGGGTCATGTCCAGGGCCGTCATGAGCCGTGGGGCTGGCGGTCGACGCCGACTGGTCGGTGGGGCTCGCCGCGCGCCGATGTGGAAAGAGGTGGGTATCAGGCAGGAGCGGCTCCAGGCCTGGAACGCCCGATCCGGCCTCCTGCACGGCCGGTTTCCCCGGCGATCCGGCCCACTCCCGGCCCATCCTTTACAGACCTTTACGGACGGGGCCGGGGGGGCCGGCGTCCACTAGACTCCCTGGAATGAAAGCGATCATCCCGGCAGCCGGTTTGGGCACGCGTCTGCGTCCACTCACCTACACGAGGCCCAAGCCCGTTCTGCGGGTGGCGGGGCAGCCCATCATCCGCCACGCCATCCGCACCCTGCAGCAGGCCGGCATCACCGAGATCGGGGTGGTCGTCTCGGACATCACGCGTGAGGAGATCCAGCACGCGCTTCGCAACGTGGAAGGCGTGAGCATCACGCTGATCAACCAGCACGAGCAGCTGGGCCTGGGCCACGCGGTGCTGATCGCCCGCGACTGGGTGGGCGATTCGGATTTCTGCGTCTACCTGGGCGACAACCTCTTCGAGCACGGTGCCCTGCCCTTCGTCGAGCGCTTCCGCGCCGAGCGCCCCGAGGCGCTGATCGCGCTGGTCGAGGTCGCCGATCCCACCTCCTTCGGGGTGGCGGAGATGAGCGGCGAGCGCATCACGCGGCTGGTGGAAAAGCCCAAGGATCCGCCCAGCAACATGGCGGTGGCGGGGCTGTACTGCTTCACGCCGGCCATCTTCCAGGTGCTGCAGGACATGCCGCCCTCGGCGCGCGGCGAGTACGAGATCACCGACGGCATCCAGCGCCTGATCGAGGGGGAATACGCCGTGCTGGGTCAGGCCGTCAGGGGCTGGTGGAAGGACACCGGGCGCCCGGACGACCTGCTCGACGCCAACCGCCTGCTGCTGGAGCGCATCGAGACCGATATCCGCGGCACCGTGGAGGACTCGGTGCTCACCGGACGGGTGGTGGTGCCGCCGACCTCGCGCGTGACCCGCTCCAAGATCGTGGGGCCGGTGCTGCTGGCCGAGGGCGTGATCATCGAGGACGCCTACATCGGGCCGTTCACGTCCATCGGCAAGGGCAGCGTGATCCGCGCCGCCGAGGTCGAGCACTCGGTCATCGACGAGGGCGCCAGCATCCAGTTCGTCCACCGCCGCCTGCAGGACTGCCTGATCGGCGTGCGCGCCCAGGTGCGCGGCGACCGCACCATGCCGCGCACCCACAAGCTGACGATTTCCGATGCCAGCGTGGTCGAACTGGTCTGAACGTCGAGCTGGTCTGGGCGCAGCTGGATCGACCCTCCGGGCTGAACGAGGCCTGACGGTCAGGGCTGCACGGTCAGGGGGTCGCCCCCGCCCTATCATGGGGCCATGACCGATTCGCCCCTTATTCATCTGGGTTCCCTGCTGCGCGCCGACGAGGACGCGCACGCGGAAGGCACCCTGGATCACCTCCAGTACGAGCAGGGCGGAGTCGCCCACACCCTGCCCTTCGCCGAGCCCGCCTCCTTCGAGGTGGATGTCAACTCGCTGGGCGGCAGCGAGATGTACCTGCAGGGCTCCTTCGAGCCGGTGCTGACCATGGACTGCGCCCGCTGTCTGCGCGAGGTGCTGGTGCCCCTGGAGATCACGCTGGGCACGCTGCTGCGCTACGACCCCTCGGCCGACGCGCCCTATCTGGAAGAGGCCGAGACCGGCGAGGAGGTGCTGGTCTTCGGCGACCCCAACCTGGATCTCAGCGCCTACCTGGCCGAAACGACCCTGCTGGCCGCGCCGCTGAGCGTGCTGCACGACCCGGAGTGCAGGGGGCTGTGCCAGGTTTGCGGCCACGACCTGAACCTGGGGCCCTGCGAGCACATGGCGCAGGTGCCGGTCGAGGAGATCGACGACGACCTGGGCATCCCGGAAGGCAGCGGCCACGCCAAGCAGAACCCCTTCGCGGCCCTGCGCGACCTGAAGCTGCCGGACGAGTGATGCCGGAGCAGACCGTGTCGGAGCAGGGCACACCCGAGCTGACCCATTTCGTGGACGGCCTGCCGCGCATGGTGGACGTCACGGGGAAGGTGGCCACGACCCGCACGGCGAGCGCCGAGGCCTGGGTGCGCCTGCCCCCGGAGGCGCGCGCCGCGCTGCTGGCCGGCACCAATCCCAAGGGCGACCCGCTGGTGGTCGCGCGGCTGGGCGGGCTGGCGGGCAGCAAGCGCACGGCCGAGCTGATCCTGCTGTGCCACCCCATTCCCGTGACCGGCGCCGACGTGCAGGTCACGCTGGAAGACGGCGGCGTGCGGGTCGAGGCCACCGTCCGCACCACGGCGCCCACCGGCGTGGAGATGGAGGCGCTGACGGCCGCGACCGTCGCGGCGCTCAACGTCTACGACATGCTCAAGGCCGCCAGCAAGGCCATCGAGATCACGGACGTGCGCCTGCTGAGCAAGACCGGCGGCAAGAGCGGGGATTATCAGGCGCCGGCTCGCTAACCCGGCTGCGTTCGGACGGACGGCCGGCGCTGCATCCGGCCCAGGCATCAGGAAGTGATCAGACCGCGCCTAGACAGGCGCTGGGAACCCTGGGCAGTGCTTCGACGTAAAGGAAACGTATGGGCGTGGATGGTCGCGACAACCGATTGAGGCCGGGCGGGGAGACCTGGCTCGATCTGCTGCACCGCGAGGCCGAGGGCGACCTGAACCCGGCCGAGCAGCGCGCCCTGGCCGCCCTGCCGAACCAGCCCGAGATCGACCAGCAGCGCCGCCGGCTGGCCCACGCGGCCGCGACCCTGCGGGGCCTGCCCCCACCGGCGCTGCCCCACACCCTGGCGACCCGGCTGGCCGCCGACGTGGCCGTGAGCGTGCGCCTGAGCGCCGCCCCGCCCCCGCCCCGCAGCGTGGCGGCCGAGGTCGCCGGCCAGGTCGCGCTCGCGGCCGCGCTGCAGGCCCAGGCTCCCCGCCTCCCCCACAGCGTCGCGGCGGCCGTGGCGGCCGAGGTGCGCGCGGACGCGCTGCTGGGTCAGCTCGCCTCCCCCGGATCGCCGGCCAGCATCGCGGCCGCGGCCGGCTCGGAAGTGTCCTGGTCGGCCCGCCTGCACGCCCCTGTACCCCCCATGCCGCGCTCGGTGGCGGCCGACGTGGTGGCCCGCCTGGGTGAGCCGCAGACGTCCGCCTCCCGGCCCACCCCGGCACCTCTCCCGGCTCTCTCGGCTCCCACCTCGGAGCCGGGGGCCGCCCTGGCCCTGAGCACGCCGCGCCGCAACCCCGCGCCCCTGACCCTGGTGGTCGCGCTGATGGTCGGGCTGACCCTGCTGGCCGTGACGACCGCCTGGCCCAATCTGGCCGCCGGGGCGCTGGTGCTCCGAACCCTGCTCGCCCAGGTCTCGCCGCTGGCGGGCGTGGGCCTGGCCCTGCTGCTGATCACGTCCGCGCTGGTGACCTGGCGCCCGGGCCCCGCCGCGCAGTGGGCCGGGGCCGGGGCCTTCGCCCTGAGCGCCCTGCTGACCCTGCCGGCGGTGGCCGACGTGGCCGCCCGTGGCGACATCCGCTTCGGACAGGACGTGACCGTGACGGGGGCGGTGAGCGGCAACGTGATCGCGGTGGGCGGCCACGTGTACCTGAACTCGGGCGCCCGCGTGCGCGGCGAGGTCGTGACCCTGCTGGGCGACGTGTACCGCGACCCCGGCGCGCAGGTCGGCGGCCACGTCTCGGCCCTGCTGGGGCAGGCGCCCGGTGACCCCGCCGCGCTGCAGACCGCGCCCCCCGAAGGCATCGGCATGGCCACCGCCGCCGCCTTCCGGCCCGTGCTGGGCTGGCTGGGCAGCGCGGCGTGGCCGCAGGTCTTCGTGACCCTGACCGGCGGCGCGCTGCTGCTGCTGTTCGTGGCCGGGCTGGCGCCGCTGCTGGCCCGCCGGCAGCGGCACGCGCCCATCCGTACCCTGGCGCTGGGGGTGCTGATCCTGGCGGCGCTGCTGCTGCCCGCGCTGGGGCTGGCGCTGGCCGGGTTGCTGGGCCCCGCCCTGGTCGCCTGCGCCCTGGCCGGGGTGCTGATCGCCCTGGGCCTGAGCGTCAGCGCCTACGACGCGGGCCGCACCCTGGCCCTGCGCCTGCGCCTGCCTGTCCCCGACGCGGTGGGCGCCCTGCTGGGCCTGAGCGCGGTGGCCGCCAGCCTGAGCGAGCCGCCCCTGGCGCTGAGCCTGGCCCTGGTGGGCGGCGCCTGGGGCGCGGGCACGCTGCTGCTCACCCGGGGGCCCCGCGCGGCGTAAGGAGGCGGGCCACAGATCCGGGCGCCCCCTCTTCCCGCTCTGACGGAACCGGGCTGGCCCTGGCGCGGGAGGCCGCGCGAAATCCTCTACCCTGCGGGCCATGACACCCGAGACCCGGCCCGACCTCTCCGCCCACATCGCGCGCGGCCTGAGCGACCTTCGCAATCTGGTGGCGCTCCAGAGCGTGTCGGCCCAGGGCCGGATGCTGCTCGAGACGGCCGGCGCCGTGGCCGGGCTGCTCCGGGCCGAGGGCTTCACGGTGCGCGAGTACCCCGGTCAGGTCGCGCCCGTGCTGGTGGCCGAGGCGGGGAGCGGCCCCTTCACCCTGCTGATCTACAACCACTACGACGTGCAGCCCGAAGACCCCGCCGGGCTGTGGGAGAGCCCGCCCTTCACGCTCACCGAGCGGGACGGCCGACTCTACGGACGCGGCGCCAGCGACGACAAGGGCGAATTCGTGTCCCGGCTGGCAGGTCTGCGGGCCCTGCGCGAGCGGCATGGCGGCCAGCTCCCCCTGCGCGTGAAGTGGCTGCTGGAGGGCGAGGAGGAGGTCGGCAGCCCCAGCCTGGAAGCCTTCGTGCAGGAACACGCCGCCGAACTCCGGGCCGACGGCGTGTGGTGGGAATTCGGCTCGGTCACTCCGGAGGGGCAGCCCATCCTGTACGCGGGCCTCAAGGGGATCGTGTGCCTGGAACTGCGCTGCCGGGTGGCCGCCAGCGACCTGCACAGCTCCACGGGCGCGGTCGTGGACAACCCCCTGTTCCGCCTGAGCCGCGCCGTGGCCTCGCTGCGCGACGAGGAGGGCAACGTGACCATCCCCGGCTTTCACGAGGACATCCGCGCCGAGAACCAGGCCGACCTGGACGCCATCTCGGCCCTGCCCGGCCACGGCGAGGCCCTGCTGCGCGGCTACGAGGTCACGCGACCCCTGGGCACCCCCGGGGACTACCACCGCCGCATGAACCTGATGCCGGTGGTGAACATCAACGGCTTCCACGGCGGCTACGGCGGCCAGGGCAGCAAGACCGTGCTGCCCGCGGAGGGTATGGTCAAGATCGACTTCCGTCTGGTGCCCGATCAGCAGCCGGACAGGGTGGTGCAGCTGCTGCGGGCCCATCTGGACGCGCAGGGCCTGGACGACATCGAGATCGTGGAGCTGGAGAGCCACCAGCACCCGGCCCGCTCCGACCTGAATTCCCCTTTCGTGAAGGTGGCCGCCCGTGTGGCGAGGGAGGTTCACGGTCACGAGCCCCTGCTGCACCCCTCTTCTGGCGGCAGTGGCCCCATGTATCCCTTCATGCAGCATGTGGGCGCCCCGGTGGTCGCCATGGGCATCGGCAACCCCACCGGCCGCGTCCACGCCCCCAACGAGAACATCCTGCGCCGCGACTTCGAGAACGGCGTGCGCTTCGCCCTGGAATTCATGGACGCGCTGGGCCAGGGGTGAAAGGCGTTGGAGCTGGTCACACGCCCCCTCTGCAAGCAGGTCTTCGACTCACGCCCAACCCCTCCCTGCTTCGCAGCTCTGCGAGTCCGGGGAGGGGGCTGGGGGGTGGGGGAGCCCGCGGCAGGCGCCCACGCATAACCCCCTTGTCTACCCCTTCCCGCACACCCGAGACCGCCCCCGCCTATGCTCCAGCCATGAAGACCGCGCGAATTACCGGCATGTCAGGGGTTCTGGCCTGACAGCCGCCGCGCTGTGCACCTGCCCCCGCTGAACTGGCGGGGGCTGTTCATTGAAAGGAGAGGGCGAATGCTGCAGACCAAGAACTTCAAGCCCGGCGAACTCGACGCGATGGACGTGCTGCGCCTCGCCCTGACCAGCAAGGTGTACGGCGCGGCCATCGAGACGCCGGTCAGCGAGACGCCGGGGCTCAGTGAGCGCACCGGCAACCGGGTGCTGCTCAAGCGCGAGGATCTGCAGCCGATCTTCTCCTTCAAGCTGCGCGGCGCCTACAACAAGATGGCGCAGCTGAGCGCCGAGGAGCGCGCCCGTGGAGTGATCTGCGCCTCGGCGGGGAACCACGCGCAGGGCGTGGCCTTCGCGGCCCAGCAGCTCGGCCTGCGGGCCGTGATCGTGATGCCCGCGACCACCCCCGAGATCAAGGTGGGCGCCTGCCGGGCCCGCGGCGCCGAGGTCGTACTGCACGGCGACTCCTTCAGCGACGCCGAGGCCCACGCCCTGGGGCTGCAGGCGGCGCTGGGCCTGACCCCCGTGCACCCCTACGACGACCCGCTGGTGCTGGCCGGGCAGGGCACCGTGGCGCTGGAGCTGCTGCGGCAGGTCGAGACGGGCAACGGGTACACGGTGTTCGTGCCGGTGGGCGGCGGCGGCCTGATCGCCGGCGTGGCGAGCGTGATCAAGGCGCTGCGCCCGGATATCCGCGTGGTGGGCGTGGAACCCGACGACAGTGACGCCATGTACCAGTCGCTGCAGGCCGGCGAGCGGGTGCGGCTGGACACCGTGGGCATCTTCGTGGACGGCGTGGCGGTCAAGATGGTCGGCGCCTACACCTTCGACCTGACCCGCCGTTACGTGGACGACTGGGTGCGCGTGAACACCGACGAGGTCTGCGCGGCGATCAAGGACGTGTTCGACGACACCCGCGCCGTGATGGAACCCGCCGGGGCCCTGGCGGTGGCGGGCCTGAAGAAGTACGCGGCCGAGCGCAGCCTGCGCGGCGAGACGCTGGTGGCCCTGACCTGCGGCGCCAACGTGAATTTCGACCGCCTGCGCCACGTGGCCGAGCGCGCCGAGATCGGCGAACAGCGCGAGGCGATCCTGGCCGTGACCATTCCCGAGCGCCCCGGCGCCTTCCGGGAATTCATCGAGGTCGTCGGGGCGCGGGCCATCACCGAGTTCAACTACCGCTACGCGCCGCGCGCCGAGGCGCAGATCTTCGTGGGGGTGCAGCTCGCCCAGGCCGGGCAGCGCGGCGAACTGCTCGCGGCGCTGAGAACACGTGGGTACGCGGTCACGGACCTCACGGAAGACGAGCTGGCGAAGGTGCACGTGCGGCACATGGTCGGCGGCCGTGCCCCCGAGGCCACCGACGAGCGGGTCTATTCGTTCACCTTTCCCGAGCGGCCCGGCGCCCTGCTGGAGTTCCTGACCCACCTGCACGGACGCTGGAACATCAGCCTGTTCCACTACCGCAACCACGGCAGCGCGCACGGGCGGGTGCTGGCCGGGGTGCAGGTGCCCGGCGCAGACGCGGCGGAATTTGCGGCCTTCCTGTCGGGTCTGGGCTACCCGGCCACCGACATGAGCGGGAACGCGGCGTACCGGCTGTTCCTGACCTGAGGGGCGCTGCAGACGCGCCTACCAGATCAGCCGTTGTCGACGCCGTGACAATTGCTCGCTTTTGAAGCCTTCATGAACGTCTATGATAGGACACGTGACCACTCAACGGATTCTCGTGATTGAAGACGACCAGGACATTGCGAATGTCCTCAGAATGGATCTGACCGATGCCGGCTACGACGTCGAGCACGCCGATTCGGCCATGAACGGGCTGATCAAGGCCCGCGAGGATCATCCGACGCTGATCCTGCTCGACCTCGGCCTGCCGGATTTCGACGGTGGCGACGTGGTGCAGCGGCTGCGCAAGAACAGCGCCGTGCCGATCATCGTGCTGACCGCCCGCGACACGGTCGAGGAGAAGGTCAGGTTGCTGGGCCTGGGCGCCGACGACTACCTGATCAAGCCCTTCCACCCGGACGAACTGCTGGCGCGCGTGAAGGTGCAGCTCCGGCAGCGCACCACCGAGAGCCTGAGCATGGGCGACCTGACCCTCGACCCGCAAAAGCGCCTGGTGACCTACAAGACCGAGGAGCTGCGGCTCTCGCCCAAGGAGTTCGACATCCTGGCGCTGCTGATCCGCCAGCCTGGCCGCGTCTACTCGCGCCAGGAGATCGGCCAGGAGATCTGGCAGGGCCGTCTGCCCGAGGGCAGCAACGTGGTGGACGTGCATATGGCCAATCTGCGCGCCAAGCTGCGCGATCTGGACGGCTACGGCCTGCTCCGCACGGTGCGCGGCGTGGGCTACGCTCTGCGCGGCTGAGCAGTAGCAGCCCAGGGACAGCAGCACAGCGGTGACAGCGCGACGATGACGGCTCGATGGTGACAGCACAGCGGTGACGGTATGACTTTCTCTTCCACCGGGTTTGCCCTGGCAGACGCGGCGGCGCTGCTCCAGGCCCTGCCCAGCCCCGTGGCGCTGGCGCACATGGACGGTTCGCTGGTGCTGAACGCGGCGGCGCGTGCCCGGCTGGCGCAGGTGGGCGGCGCGCAGGACTGGACGGAACTCGTCCACCCCGAGAGCCTGCCGCGCGTCCAGGAGGCCCTGCGCCAGGCCTTTCACGGCGAGACCGGGCACGTCCCGGTGCGCCTGCCCGATTCGGCCTCGCCGGGTCTGGTCACGGTCGCGCCGGCCGGGCCGGGGGCCGCGCTGATCCATCTGCACGCGGCGCGTGATCCGCTTGAGGTCGCCCTGGAACTGATGGACGGCCTCGGGCTGGGCATGACCGTGCAGGCCCAGGACTCCCAGATCCTCTTCGCCAACCGCTCGGCCCAGGCCATCCTGGGACTGAGCTTCGACCAGCTGACCGGGCGGGACTCGCTCGATCCCCGCTGGCGCGCCATCCACCCCAGCGGCGCGGCCTTCCCCGGCGACCAGCACCCGGCGGTGCAGGCCCTGCGAAGCGGCGAGGTGCGGCGCCGGGTGCCGATGGGCGTGTTCCACCCTCCCTCCGAGACCTGGCGGTGGCTGAGTGTCACGGCCGTGCCCCGGCGCCTGCCCGGCTCGGCGCAGCCCCAGCAGGTCACGACGGTCTTCGAGGACACCACGGCTCTGCACCAGACCCAGGCCGCGCTCCAGCAGAGCGAGCGGAGGTTCCGGTCGCTGGTGGAGGCCACCGCGCAGATCGTCTGGACGGCCGACCCCGACGGCTTCTTCTCGCCGCCCCAGCCGGGCTGGGAGGCGTTCACCGGGCAGACCCCGGCCGAATACGAGGGCCAGGGCTGGCTCGCGGCCATCCACCCGGACGACCGGGCGCACACCCTGGCCGCCTGGAACGCCGCCGTGAAGACCTCGACCCTCTACGCGACCCGCCACCGGCTGCGCCGTCAGGGTGGAGAGTATGTCGCCATGCAGGTGCGGGGCGTGCCGGTGCTGGATGGGCAGGGTGCCGTGCAGGAGTGGGTGGGGGCCCACCACGACGGGCGGGCCACCCCGGCAGCCGAAGAGACGGAGCCGAATAGATCCTGCGAACCCTGAATACCGGGCCGAGGGCACAGGTGCAGGAGCACATCGGGCAGCCGGCCGAGGACATCCTGCGCCTGGATACCGCCGGGCACATTCCCTGAGCCACCCCCGGCTGCCGCCCCGGCACTTCCATGGCCAGCTCGGTGTCCAGACGAAGCAGTCTTCGAATGCCGCGCGCCCGAAGCGGGGCCCACCTCCCCGGCGGCCAGGTCAGCGTGGATATCACTGGCATCAGCATGGACACCGTGCCAGAGGGGGCCGCGCGGGGACTTGACACCCCTCAGCCCCTCCCACGCGTCCGGACGCCATGCTGGGAGCGGAATGCGCCTGGCCATCTGCCGTAGAATTGTGGAACATCACGGTGGCCGCCTGTGGCTGGAGTCTGTGCCCGGACAGGGCAGCACCTTTCACTTCACGCTGCCGGCCGTGCCCCCACACCCATGACTGAACCTGCCCCCCACATCGAAATCCTTCTGGTCGAAGACAACGAACCCGATGTCCTGCTCACGCTGGAAGCCTTCGGTGAGGCCCGCGTCCCCAACCGGCTGCACGTGGCCCGTGACGGCGTGGAGGCCATGCGCTTCCTGCGCCGCGAGGGTGAGCACGGTCAGGCGCCCCGCCCGGACATGATCCTGCTCGACATCAACATGCCGCGCAAGAACGGGCTGGAGGTGCTGAACGAGATCAAGGCCGACCGGGGGCTGAGTTCGATCCCGGTGGTCATGCTCACGACCAGCCAGTCCGACGACGACGTCCGCGCCTCCTACGAGCGACATGCCAGCGGCTACGTGGTCAAGCCGGTGGGTTTCGAGAACTTCCTGAGTGCCATGCGCGCCTTCGAGGAATTCTGGATGACCTTCGTGCGTTTCCCGCCGCGCCACTGAAAGCCACAAAGAGCCAGCCCCCACCACAGTTCGGTGGGGGCTGGCTCTTCTGGGTTTCGCCTGCTCTCGCGATCAGCGGCGGTCGGTGGTCGTGGTGCCCACCGTGGGGGTGGTGGTGGTGTACGTGGTGGTGGCGGGGCGGTTGCGACCCAGCAGGCCGAAGAGGCCCAGCAGGCCCAGCAGGCCCCAGGGGAACTGGCGGGTGTCGGCCACGCCGTCGTTGTTGGAGTCGACCACGCCGTCACCGTTGGGGTCGACGGTGTTGTTCACGGCCTCGCCGGTGTTCTGGATGGCCTCGCCGGTGGCTTCGGTGGCGTTCTCCACCGCGGCGCCGGTCGCAGCGGCGGCGTTGTCGACGGCGGCGCCGGTGGCCTCCGCGGCGTTCTCGACGGCGGCGCCCGTCTCGGCAGCTGCGTTGTCGACCGCGGCGCCCGCGCTCTCGGCGGCGCCGTCAGTCTGGCCGGGGGTGGCGTCCGTGGCCTGCACCTGCAGGTAGCCGGCGCTGGGAGCGGTCGCCAGGGCGGTGGGGGCGGCGAGCAGAAGGGTCAGGGTCAGGATGGTGTTCTTGGTGTTCATGAGGTCTCCTTGGGGGTGGGGCTTCAGTCGTCACGCATTGTGCGGGCTTCACCATGCCCAACTCTGAGCTTTCCCCGTAAGTGACCTTTATGTGTTGCTGGGCTGTTCTTATGTTCCCGCCACCGGCGGCAGGGGCTCGGCGGCGACCACCATCTCCTGCATGGCCGCCAGGACGTTCCGCAGATGAACCTCGAAGTCCACGCCCAGTTCCTCCGCGCCCTGCAGAACCTCGGCGCGGTTGACGCCGGCCGCGAAGGCCGGATTCCTGAAGCGCTTTTTCAGGCTGCCCAGTTCCAGCTGCCGGATGTCCCTGTCGGGCCGTACCAGCACGGCGGCCTGCACCAGCCCGGTCAGCTCGTCCACGGCGAAGAGCGTGCGGGCCAGCCGGGTGATGCGGGGCGTGTTGGTGTAGGTCGCGTGCCCCATGACCGCCTCCAGCACCTCGGGCGGGGTGTCGGTGTGCTCGCGCAGGTAGCGCACGCCCCAGGCCGGATGCTCCTGGGGATGCCGTTCGTAGTCGAAGTCGTGCAGCAGCCCGGTCACGGCGTAGGTCTCCTCGTCTTCCTGCCAGTGGCGGGCGTACCAGCGCATCGCCGCTTCCACGTTCAGCATGTGCCGCCGCAGCGATTCGGACGGAGTGTGTTCCAGCATCAGGGCGTAGGCCTCTTCGCGGTTCATGCCTGAGTGTAAGGGCCGTGGTGCAAGGGGCTGTGTCCGGTGCCTGGGGCGCGCTCTGATCTCTCCGCCTGTCATCTGCGGATCAGAGCAGTCGTCCGAATTCCAGCCTCAGACCAGGAGCGTTCGACGCCTGCATTTTCTGCTCGGCAGCTCGACAAGTCCTCATTGCTGGCTGAAGTTCGCTCGCTCCACCCGGTCATGAAAGGGGGATCCATATGACCACTGCTCCGGGGGCGGTTCAGCTCCACCAGGGTGGGCAGCCCTCCCCTGGAAACCCAAAGGAAAGATGTGGATGCCCGTCAGCCTGCGGTCATCGTGGGCCGCTAAACCAGAGGGCACCAGCGGGTTCCCGGATCGGCCCGGCAGGTTCCGGAGTAACCCCTCCCCACGCCCCACCCGGGCCAGGTTTCTCCCACGGGCCGATCCCCACCACTCTCCACCCCCGCGCAAGGAGTTCCATGTCCAAGTCTCTGCTCTCCACCTTCCCGGCCCTCCGCCTGACCCGCCCGGCCCTGTCGCTGATCGCCCTGGCCAGCCTGACCCCCCTGCTGCCCCTGGCCGCCGCCCAGAGCGTCAAGGGGCAGAGCATCGTCGTGAACCCGGTGGGCGGCGCTGCCGTGACCGGCCTGACCCTGATCAACGCCGATACCAACCAGCCGGTGCCCGGCTTCGATCCCATCCAGCCCGGCGCGACCCTGGATCTGACGAAACTGCCCGGCAAGCTGAACATCCGGGCCAACACCTCGGGCGCCGTGAAAAGCGTCTGGTTCGGCCTGGACGGCAACGGCAACTACCGCCTGGAGGGCGGCGCGCCCTATTCGCTGTGCTCGGACAGGGGCGGCGACTACGACGCCTGCCCGGCCCCGGTCTTTGCCCCCGGCCCGCATAACCTGCTCGCCACGCCCTTCGCGGGTACCGAGGGCAGCGGCGCCGCCGGACAGGCCGCTTCGCTGAACTTCACCGTGGTTCGCAGCGCCGCCCAGGCACCGGCCCCCACGCCGACCCCCGCCCCGGCCGCCGCCGTGACCAGTTTCACCCTGATCAACGCCGACACCAACCAGCCGGTGCCCGGCTTCGATCCCATCCCCGCCGGGGCCCGCCTGCGCCTCTCAGCCCTGCCGCCGCGCCTGAACGTGCGGGCCAATACCAGCGGCAACGTGCGGAGCGTGCGCTTCGTGCGTGACGGTCAGACCTACGTGGAAAACGAGGCGCCCTACTCGATGTGCGGCGACACCAAGGACAAGAGCGGCAAGAAGGGTGATTTCCTGCCCTGCCCCGCCGACCGCTTCTCGCCCGGCAACCACCGCCTGAGCGCCACGCCCTTCACGCAGATGTTCGCCAAGGGCTCCACCGGCCAGGCCCTGACCTGGGACTACAGCGTCGACCGCTGAGCCACACCGGACTCCCGACTCAGCCGAGGGCCGCTCTGAAATGGGCGGCCCTGCGTTTCTGAGTTTCCGTCGTGTAGGCCAGCGGGGTGCTGGTGAGGGTCGGCCTGCCCGGCGAATCCAGCCCATCCTCCGAACGGCGGCCGGACGGGGCGTATCTGCGGCGGAGTCCCGAGCAACCAGTCAGAAGAGCGAGGTGGAGCCCCATGGCTGCCACCTCGCCCTTTAGCGCCTTGAGCTCCCCCCTTTCGTGTAAATCCTGCCCCGTGGTTCAGACGCCGCGCCGCGTGTGCTCAGCGGATGTACTGGGCCCATTCGGGCTGCCAGTGGGCGAACTGGCCGTGCGCGTAGACCCCGAACGTCGGAGCGCGAGGCCGGGTGCGCAGCGGCATCCCGGCCTCGTCAGGGGTGCGGCTCCCCTTGTGCTGGTTGCACGGTCTGCACGCGGTGACCACGTTCTCCCAGTTGTGCCGGCCCCCCCGCGAGCGGGGCAGCACGTGATCCATGGTGAGTTCCTCGGCGCTGCCGCAGTACTGGCAGGCGAAGGTGTCCCGCCGCAGGACGTTGCGCCGGTTGAAGGGCACCGGATGGACGCGTGGCCGGCGCACGTATTTGCGCAGCCGGATCACGCTGGGTACCTTGAGCACCGTGCTGGGCGAACGCACGATGTCACGGCTGCTCTCCAGAACCTCGGCCACACCGTACTGCAGCAATGTGATGGCGCGCTTGGCGCTGGTCACATGGAGCGGTTCGTAGGACGCGTTGAGTACCAGCACGCGCGGCGCATTGAGATCCGCCGCGACCCGTGGTATTCGCACTTCCTCCTCTCTGGGCATGTCCTTTCTGGAGATCATGCCCGGCATTCTAACCCGGCGCCGTCAGGCGAATGTTGCGCCGGGACGCTTAGCAGCCCTCCTGGAGCGCTCATCGTTCTGGCCTAGAGGCCCCGCCTGCCCGGTCATACGCACTGCGCTCCATTCCGCTCCCACCAGGACAGCACCGGATGTTCCTCCATACCGCACAGCACGTCCTTTTTGCTCCTCCCTCTGGTCGGGCCCTGGGCCGCAATTGGTATCAGCCGGCTCAGCCGGTCTTGAGGCCGCCGCGCAGCAGCTCCAGCACGCCATCGGCCACGTACTGGACGGCCAGGGCGCCCAGCAGCACCCCCAGCACCCGGGTGACCACGTGCACGCCGGTCACGCCGATCACACGTGAAATCTGCCCGGAGAGCCGCAGCGCCAGATAGCACAGCAGCAGCACGAAGGCTGTGACCAGAAAGACCGTGCCCAGCAGCAGGGGGCTGCCGTGCGCGGCGCTCGCCAGGATCATGATGCTCGCCAGGGTGCCGGGGCCGGCGATCAGGGGAATGGCGAGCGGAAACACCGAGATGTCCTGCCGATCCTGCGCCTCGCGCTCCTCCTCCGGAGACTCGCGGCTGCCGCTGTGGCGGGCGAACACCATGTCCAGCGCGATCAGGAACAGCAGGATGCCGCCGGCCACCCGGAAGGAACTGAGGCTGATGCCCAGGTGTTCCAGCAGCGCCCGCCCCCCCAGCCCGAAGGCCAGGATGATGGCGCCCGCCACCAGCGAGGCCTTGAGGGCCACCCGCCGCCGCTCGAAGGCCGGACGGTTGCCCGCCAGGCCGATAAAGATGGGCGCCAGCCCGACCGGATCCATGACCACCAGCATGGTCAGGAACGTTCGGGTCATGGTGGTGAGGACTTCGGCCATCTCCGGCACGTGGGCAGCCTAACAGTCCTGGGCCCTGCCACACCAGTGCGCTCCACAGTTCCCCGGCAAACACGCGGTCTGGAAGGGGCGGCCCGCCGACTTCCGGGGAGGCGGGAGAGAACCACAGCCCGGCGTCATGGCCGGTGTCCCGGGCTGTACGAAAATCGTAAGAGGCCGGCGGTCATGCTGCCGCGTATGAACGGGCAGCTGGGCAGATCGGCGTCTCCGGCTGGGGCCCTCCCCCAGCCCGCCGAGGGAACGCCCACCCCGAAGCGCTCGGCAGCACGGCCGCTGCACAGGGCACTGGCGGCCCTGTTCGTCCTGTGCCTCCCCGTGATGGTGCTGCTGGCCCCCGGCAAGGTCAAGGAACTCGCCGACGCCGAGAGCGTGGACTGAGCCACGGCTCCCCCGGCGAGCCCGGGTTTACGGAGCGGCGGGCCGGACGCTGAGTTCCAGGCTGGAGGTGGCCGTGACGGGCTTGCCTGATCCGCCCTCGCCTGATTCTCCCTCGTCTGGCCCGCCCTCCTTCGGCCCGCTGCTGGTCGCCTGCACGCCGGCCGTGTAGGTGTTGACCCCCGTTCCGGGGCGCACGCTCACGCGCACCGGGAAGACCTGACCGACCCGCACGGGGGCGGCCGGCACGCTGACCTGCACCCCCGGCGCGCTGCTCTGGGCCTGCAGGGTGAACAGGCCGGGATGGGTGTCCGTGGTATAGCCCCCGATCCGCCCGGTGAGTTCGCGGGTCTCGCCCACCGCGATCCTCAGGCTGCTCACCGGCGAGCCGCCCTGCGTGAACACGATGTACCCGCCCGCGCAGCCCTGGCCGCGCAGTGACGCGATATCGCGGGCGCCCACGTAGAGGGCCGGCAGCAGGGACGCCACCACCAGCCCCAGCCCCAGCGCCGCCCGGCGGGGCCGCCGCCAGTTCGCGGCCGTGAAGGCCAGCCCACCCGGCCCCAGCAGCAGCGGCAGCAGCAGGGCCAGCAGGGTATGGCCCCGGCAGGCATCGAGGAGCAGCGCGCCCCCCACCGCCCGGACAACAAAGGTCAGCGCCGCGCCCAGCCCCCAGCCCAGGGCGAAGGCCGGCAGGAAGTCGCGCAGGTGGTAGGTGGGGAACTCCTGCGGAGACTGGGTCGGCGCACTCATGGCGGCAGGCTAGCGCCTGGGGCGGGGGACAACCGGCCTCAGCGGGACACCTGCCGGGCGGCCAGCGTGCGCCGCACCGCCGCGAGCCGCTCGCCGTGCAGCGGGTAGAACGCCAGCGCCGCCAGCGCCAGCAGAGCCCCCACGATGGCGGGGGCGGTCATGAACAGCCGGAACCCCTCGGCCACGCCCCCCGGCTGCACGCTCAGGGTCGGGTCGTAGCCCGAGCGGGCCGTGACCAGGCCGAAGACGGTGGACGTGATGGCCGCGCTCAGCGTGGTCAGGAAGCCGCTCATGCCGTAGTACATGCCCTCGCGGCGCTGCCCGGTGATCATCTCGTCCTCGTCGATCACGTCGCCCATGATCACGTCGCCCATCAGGATCAGGCCGGCGAGGGCCACGCCGAAGCCCACGGTGGTCGCCAGGGCGCCGGGCACATCCCGCACGAAGGCCAGCGGCACCACCGCGAGGGCGGTCAGGCCGTAGGCGATCATCAGGGTGGTGCGGGCGCCGAAGCGGCGGGCGACGAAGTGCCGCCAGGGCCACAGGCTCAGGCCCGCCACGACGAAGGCGGTCGCCAGCAGCAGGGTGGTCACCGTGCCGCCCGGCTCGCCCAGGCTGTACTTGACGTAAAACCCCATGCCGGTGGCGAGCGTCCCGGTGGTCACGAAGCGCATGGTCTGGGCGACCACCACGCTCAGGAAGCTGGGGTTGCCGAAGGTGGCGCGCACCGCCGGCCCGAAGGCGAGCCCGGCGACCTCCTGCGAGCCCGGGCGCTCGAAGACCCCGCGCAGCCCGCTGTAGATGGCGAGCGCCGCCACCCCCGCGAACACCGCCGCCATCGGCCCCCAGCCGATCTGTGCGGCGAGCACGGGCGGCAGGGCCAGCCCGATCAGCAGGCCCAGCACCTGCACCAGATTCATGCGCCAGGCCACGTCGGTGCGCTCGGCGTAGGTGCGGAACATCTCGGGCAGCAGCGCCAGGTAGCCGGTGCCCGCCGCCGTGCCGAAACTCTCCCAGAGCACCCACATGACCACGAAATAGGCCAGCAGGGCGCCCGGGTTCTGCGCCCCGCTGACCGGCGCGAAGAACAGCAGCGCGAAGAAGACCAGGGTGGGCAGCGCCCCGAAGCGCAGGTACGGAATCCGCCGTCCCCAGCGGCTGCGCGTGCGGTCCGACAGGAAGCCGATGATGGGGTTGTTCACCGCGTTGTAGACCGCGAACAGGCTCATGGTCGTGGCGGCCCAGCTCGGCGGCAGCTTCTGCACGTCCACGTAGTACAGCAGCAGGAAACTGCCGGCCTGCGCGGGGATGGTCAGCCCCAGGTTGATCAGCGCGTACAGCCAGCGCTGGCGCGGGGTGGTGTCGGGCACGGGCCCGGACAGCGCGCTCACGACGCGGCCGCAGGCCTGGCCGGACGGTTCGCCCGCATCCAGTCGCGCAGCGGCCGGTAGCCCATGACCTGCACGCCGCTCTGGGCGATCACGTCTTTCATCCGCGGGTCGCGGAAGGCCTCGTAGTTCGCCACGCGGCCCGGCCAGTCCGGGGCGATGGCGCGCAGTTCGGGCGTGTCCTGCGCCGGGTGCAGGATGAAATGCGTGATCCCCGGCGGCAGCTCCCGCAGCGCCCGGCGGGTCACCTCCAGATGGTCGCCGCCCTCGTGTAGCGGCAGCATGTACAGGTGATCGACCAGCGGAAACCGCCGCCGCTCCAGGGCGCGGCCGTACTGCCAGGCCACCGCCGCGCCCGCCAGGTCGAAGCCCTGGGCCCGCCAGCCCCGGATACCGTGGCGCGGGTACATGGCGGGCACACCTTCCTGCCTGGAGAGGGCCATCACGCCGGGCAGGAACTTCGGGTGGGCCAGTGCGCCCATGTGCGAGTCCATGTGGGTGATGTCCACGCCCCAGGCCCGCGCCCGGTCGACCTGCGCGGCCAGTTCCCGGCGCACCGCCTCCGGGCGGCCGCTGGCCTGAATCTCCGCCGTGCCGCGCGGAAAAAACCCCTCGGCGTCCAACAGGCCCCCCGCCCGGTCGCGGCTGGACACCGGCCCCCAGCGGAACTCCGCCCACTCGCTGGTGATGGTCAGGTGGACGCCCAGGTCGGCATTCGGGTGTGCGCGGGCCACGGCGGCCCCCTCGGCGGCGGCCACGCAGGGCACCATCAGCGCGGCGGAAGACAGTGTGCCGGCGTCCAGCAGGTCGGCGTAGGCGCCCACCGTGGCCTCACACATGCCGATGTCGTCGGCGTGGAAGATCACCACGCGGTCGGAGGGGGAAAAGCCGAGATCAGTCAGGAGCGGATTGGGCCGCATCGAACCTCCAGGGGCGACGGGAAGATGGCGGAGAAGGATGGGTTCCAGCATGACACGCCATACGGCTTCCGCTCCATTGCGCCCCCACCAGGAAAGCACCGGATGCTCCTCGCTTGCGGCGCTCTGCGAGTCCATACCGCTTCAGTCCGCCGCTTTTCCTTCTCTGCTGCGCAGCTCTGCGGGTCCCTTCGTCCCTGATTGATCCCGAAAACAGAACAGAAGTCATTCGGAACCGGTCTCAGACCCTCCCAGCAGGCTTCATCCGAGAGTGCGAGAATGCCTCCCATGACCGAGCAGGCCCCGCCCTCCCCCACGGCCAAGACCCCCCGATCCGCTGTCCCCAAGACCGTCTGGGATCTGGTCTTCACGCTGATCATCCCCATCCTGATCCTCAGCCCGAACATCCTGGGCAGCGGCATCAGCGTGTCCGAAACCGTGTTCGGCGGCGGCACCACCGGCAACGTGCGCGCCTACCTGCTGGCCGCGCTGGTGCCGGTGGTGTACGTGCTGTGGGATCTGATCGCCAACCGCAACGTGAGCCCCGTGGCCCTGATCGGCGGGGCCGGCGCCATCTTCTCGGGCGCCCTGGCCTTCTGGTACGTGGACGGCTTCTGGTACGCCATCAAGGACAGCGCGAGGTCGTACCTGACCGGCCTGCTGTTCCTGATCTCCGCCGCGACCTCGGTACCGCTCTTCCGGGTCTTTCTGGACGCCGCCAGCATCGGCGAGAAGCCCGAAGACCGCGCCGCCACGCAGCAGGCCATGCGCGATCCCGGCGTCCACCGGGGCCTGGTGCTGGGCACGGTGGTGTTCGCGCTGGTCGATCTGCTCGGCGGGGTCGTGAACTCGGTCGTGAACTACCAGCGGGTAACGGCGAAGTTCGGCACCGACGACTTCAATGCCCAGATCGCCGCTGTGAACGCGGTCATGCGTGTGCCGGGGCTGGTCATCAGCCTGGCCGGCGTGGGCGCCGCCATCTGGCTCGTGCAGCGTGCTGTACAGGCCCGCTACGGCACGGGCGCCAGCCTGCTGGAACCGGCCAGGCTGGCAGCGGCGATGAGGGAGCGCGGAGAGGGCTGAGGGTGAGGCCACCACACAGGTGGAGGCTTTGCTCTTGACGAGTCGCCCGCGTAAACCCCTCAGTCTGCTTCGCAGCCAGCTCCCCTCAAGGGGAGCCAAGAAGAGCGTGCTGTTGGGCCTTTCCTCGCCTCCCTTCTAAGGGGAGGTGGCGCGGAGCGCCGGACTCGTAGAGCTGCGAAGCAGAGGGGTCACCTTCCGCGCCACCGAACACCCCTCCCTATTCCCCCGTCCGAGCCCTTCTCTTCTGAAACGCGCCGGTTAACAACTCGGTCACGTATTCCTTGATAAAGGGCATCCCACTGTTCTCGGCGGCGCTGATTTCCTCGTCGCGGTCGTAGGTCAGGCGCACGAAGGTGGCCGAGTGACTGGGGCTGTGGGGGTCGAATTCCAGGATCAGGTAGCAGGGCAGCGTGGAATCGAGCGGGTTGCCCACGGAGCCGCAGTTGATCAGCGGCCGGCCCTCGACATCCAGCAGCAGCGCCTCGTGCATGTCGGCGTAGACCAGGGCGTCGGCGTGCTGGGTCAGGCCGTAGGCGGGGCTGGGCTCGAAGGCGCTGATCTGGTCGGCCAGACTGGAGTGTGGATACAGGCGGTGGAAGAGCCCGCGCGAACTGGCGTGCACGAAGCGCCACCACGCGCCGGAGAACTGCTCCTCGATGCCGTAGGGCAGCGCGCCCAGGTAACTCAGCTGGGCCGGGCTCAGTTTGCTGCGCGGCCAGAGATCCTGCGGGCGATTGGTGGCGCCGGCCACCCGTGCGTCCCAGTTGCCCTGGATCACGTGCGAGGCGTGGGCCTGAGTCCACTCCAGCACCTCTTTCGGGCGCGGGCCTTTGCCGACCAGATCGCCCAGCACCCACAGGTCGTCCACTCCGCGCCGCCGGGCGTCCGCGTGAACCGCGAGCGTTGCCGCCAGATTGGCGTGCAGGTCCGCGAGGATGGCGAGACGAATCATGCCCCGGAGTGTAGCCCGCGTCCCTGGGCCTGACCTGTGTCAGGTGCGCCGTTCGGATTCAGGCGGTCATCGGCGTCAGCGCCCGCACCATGCCCCAGGTGATCAGCGCGGCCGTCAGTAGTCCCGCCAGCACGAACCAGGCCGGAGCGCGGCCCCCGCCGACCGCATTGGCCGCCGTCCAGGCCACCCGCAGGTTCACCAGCGCGAACACCAGGAGGAAGGCGTCCAGCGCGTCCACCACCCGCCCACTGCCGATGCTCAGCGGATACCCGACCAGAAAGGTCAGACCCGCCAGGGCCAGGGCGATAGCCAGTTGCAGGGCGTAGGGGGGCACGGGGGCATTATGCCGAAGAAGGCGGATGGCCGATGGTCGAAGGCAGATGGCTTCAGGACGTTCTTGACCATCTGCCTTTTGCCATCTGCCATCCGCCTCCCCTACCCCAGCTCGTGATACTGCCCACGGAAGTACAGCAACGGATCATCGTCGGTGTAGCGGCTGTATTCCACGAAGCCCAGATACAGCGTATGGTCGCCGGCCGGGATGACCTGATGCTTGCGGCACACCAGTTGCGCCACCGAGCCGCCGATCAGGGGCAGGCCCTCGTGGTCGAACCAGGGCACGAGCTGGCCTGGGTCGGGCTTTCCGGCGAAGTGCTCGCTCAGGGGGCGCTGCGCGGTGCTCAGCACGTTCACGCCGAAGTGGGTCACGCGCTCCTCGGCCAGCAGGGCGTGCATGTGGGCGCGGGCGTCCACGCTCACCAGGATCAGCGGCGGCTCCAGGCTGACCGACACGAAGGCGTTGGCGGTCATGCCCCGGCGCTCCTGGCCGTCGGTGGCCGTGACCACGGTGACGCCACTGGCGAAGCGGCCCAGCGTCTGGCGGAATTCGAAGGGTGTGAGGCCCCCTGAGGCGGGCTGGGCGTCAGTCATGCGGGCAGTCTAAAGGCAGCAGTCTCAGGGCAGAGGTGACGGCGCTGAGGTGGCGGCGCTAGACCCGGGCCCGGAGGCCCACGAGCAGCCCCGCCGTGTAGGCCCCGGCGAAGGGCAGGTTGGCGGTCAGGACGCGCCGGAACCAAGTCGCGCCCTGCTCGCTGCCCTGCCGCAGCCAGGGTTCGGTCAGGGCCTGCAGCCGCAGCCAGTTGACGGTGATCAGGTCGAAGTAGGCGAGCAGCTGCAGGGTGATGAACAGTACGCCCACCACGATCAGCACCACCCGCCCGACGTGCCGCAGGGCCACGCCGGTGGCGAAGCCTAGGAGCGCGCCCACACTGAGATCGGGCAGCGCCGGGCGCAGGGCGTCGAGCAGACTGCCGGACTGGGCCAACTGGGTCTGGGCCACCTGAGACTGGGCCAGCTGGGTCTGGGCCGCCTGAGTCGCGGCCTCCGTGGGAAGGGCCTGGGCAGACAGGACGGGGATGGAAGGTGGGGTGGGCAGCGTGGTCATGGTGAGGGGCTCAGGCAGAGCGCTGGGCGCGTGCATCCTAACGCGCCGGGTCTTACGGTGTTCCCGCAGGCCCGGCGCTGCCCAGGCCAGACGCCCCCAGATCCACTGCGTCCAGCCCGACATCGTTCATAGGACTACAGTTCAGGGCGGCACAGCCCGCCCCGGCACAGTATCCTGGGCGCACCGTGAGCGCCCCTACCGATCCCCCAGCCGACGCGCTCGCTCCAGAGCGGCTCGAGCGGCTTCTGGCCGGCGAGGAAAGCGCCTGGTACGACTTCGTGCAGGAATACGAGGGCCGCATGTACGGCTACCTCTACCGCCTGGAAGGCAACAGCGAGGACGCACTCGACCTGACCCAGGAGGTCTTCTACCGGGCCTGGCGCAGCATCCGCACCTTCCGCTCCGGCGAACGCGTGCTGCCCTGGCTCTATCAGGTGGCGCGCAACACGCAGATCGAATCCCACCGCCGCAAGCAGCTCCAGCGCTTCAGCCTGGAGGAGGCGCGCGAGGACGTGGGCTTCGAGGTCACCAGCGTGGCCCGCTCGCCCGTGCAGGCCGCCGAGAGCGCCGACGCCCAAGACCGCGTGCAGCGCGCCCTGCTGAAGCTTCCCGCCGAGTACCGCGAGGCCGTGGTGCTACGCTTCGTCGAGGATCTGCCCTACGAGGAAATCGCGCAGATTCAGGGCGTGGCGGTCGGCACGGCCAAAAGCCGCGTGTTCCGCGCCAAGGAGCAGCTGGCCGAACTGCTCGCGGACGTGGCCGACGTGAACTGATCAATGGTTCGGACAGTTTCCGCATAGAGTTGCAGGAGATGCGATGAATACGGCGTTTTTCGCCCCTCCCCCTTGAGGGGGGGGGTTGGGAGGGGGTGAATGGGCATGACGTCCCAGCTGGACGTACTCAAGTCGGCTCACTGCTGTTCATCGGATGTGTCCGCGCTATTGACTGAGATGGGTTCCGTCCAATTCCCTCGCATCCGCCAGGAAACCGGATGCACGTCCATCGCCCGGAACTCGTACGCTCTCCTTCTGTGCTTTGCAACTCTACGAGTCCGTTTGGTCGGAGTTCACTCCGTTTTCAACGGGATGGTGTCGGAATCCGTATGAACGCACTGCCGGCTGCCGGGCCGGGCACCTTGGGAAACCGTGGGAAGCAGCGGGAGCGTGTGGGTCAGGGTTTGTCACAACCCGGTCAGGCCCGGCCGGGTAGCCTGAAGGGGTGACGCCCGCTGGCCGCGACTTGCCCACCCCCCGCACCCCCTCCCGCCGGCTGCGCCGCGCCGGACTGGGCCTGAGCCTGGCCGCCCTGCTGGCCGCTCTCCCCGACACGCTGCAGGATTCCGGCCGGGCCCTGGCGCAGAGCGCCGGGGTGCCCTTCCAGATCGGTTACAGCGCCAGCTCCGAACTGAGGGCGCCGCTGCTGGTCACCTTCCACGCCACCATGCCCGCCGACTACCGGGTGGAATGGACGTTCGGAGACGGCGGGGCGGCCTCCGGGCCGCAGGTCAGGAATACGTACTACCGCGCCGGGTCGTACACCATGCAGGCCCGGCTGCTGGATTCGGGCGGCCGCGTGGTCAGCCGGGCCGAGGCCAAGATCGACGTGAAATCCGGCGGCCCGGAGCGCGGCGCCCTGACCATCCTGCTGGGCCAGGGGCAGGTGCGGCTCAGCGCGGTCGACAGCGTGCTGTACACCCCGGCCGCGCCCAGGCTGCTGCTCGACGGCCAGGAGGTCGGGGAGCGGCCCGTCAGCCTGAACCACGGCACCCACCAGGCCACCGCCCTGGTCACGCTGCAGGATGGCCGCCAGCAGGAACGCCGGATCACCTTCACGGCCGCGCCCTTCAGCGGCTCCGTGCCCTTCGAGAGCGAGGTGCTGCGCCTGACCAACCGGGCCCGCGCGCGCGGCTGGAACTGCGCCACCCTGCGCGAAGGCGGGGCCAGCCTGCCGCCCCTGTCGCAGAGCGCGGCCCTGGACGCGGCCGCCCTGGCACAGTCGGCGGGCATGGCGCTGGGCGGCTATTTCGACCACGTCAGCGGTCTGGACGGCAGCACCCCGCTGCGCCGCGTCCTGGCCGCCGGCCTCAAGCCCCGCGCCGTGGCCGAGAACATCGCGGCCGGCCAGGAAACGCCCGCCGAGGTCGTGGACGGCTGGCTCCGCAGCCCCGGCCACTGCAAGAACATCATGTCCGACTTCGGCCTGATCGGCCTCTCCTTTGTGAACCGCCCCGGCACCCCCTACGGACGCTACTGGACCCAGGTCTTCGCCCGGCTCTGAGAACAGTCAGTTCCGCCCCGCCATCCCAGCCCGGCCCGGAAAGGCCAGAGGTCAGGGCCACCGAGCAGCACCGGCGCACAGGGACGGATAGAACGAAATCCGGAGCGCCTGACCTCCTGCTGGATCACCCGACTGCGGGACACCGCGCCCCTGCCGTATCAAAGAGGGCCTACTCGAACAGGGTGGGACGGCGGGGCTCGGTCAGGCTGGAGGCAGGCTCGCCCAGGCGCACCGTGGCGATCAGGCCGCCCCCCGGCGCCGGCGCGAGGCTCACGTCGCCGCCGTGCGCGCGGGCGTAGCGGCGCACCAGCGGCAGGCCCAGGCCCTGGCCCCCCCGCAGGCCGCGCGGGCCCCGTTCGTAGGGCAGGAAGACGGTCTCCAGCTGGCTCTCGCTGAGCCCCGGCCCGCGGTCGCGCACGCTGATCTCCGGGGCGCCGCCGACCTCCTGCAGCCGAACCTCGACCAGGCCGTCGGTGTACTTCAGGGCGTTCTCGACCAGATTTTCCACGATCTGCAGCAGGCGGTCGGGATCGACCAGCCAGGTGACCGGCTGTGAGGGCACCTCCACCTGCACGCGGGCGCTCGCCAGCCGCCTCAGCAGGGGCCGCAGATCCGTGGAAGAGACGCGCAGGGTCACGTCCAGGTAGAGGTCGTTCAGGCGGGTCAGGTCGGCGCGGCTGGCGAGCTGGGCGGCGCTGTCCTCGATCAGGCCCAGCAGGTGCTGGCGGCGTTCGGGCGTGTCGGCGTGCCGCAGCAGGTCGCTGGCCAGCAGGAGCGACTGCAGCGGCCGGCGCAGCTCGTGGCTGGCCAGATGCAGCGCCTCGCGCTGCCGGGCCTCGCGGCGCGAGCGGCGTTCGCGCTCGGCCCGCCACATCAGCAGGGCCCGGGCGATCAGCAGCATACTCATCAGCCCGGTCACCAGCGCCGTGCCCAGCAGTGTCCGCCGAAGCTGGGTCAGGGCGCCGACATACCGGCGGATCACGGCCTTGGCCTGCTCATCGGCCTGCCGGCCCAGGCGGATGGCTTCCAGGGAGGCGGCCGCCCGCGACTCGGGCGTATCCTGCTCCAGGTAGTGCGCCACCTGTGCGAGCCGGGCCTCTCCGTAGCTCTCGATCTCGGCCAGGCCCGTGAACTGTGTTGGGGTTCTGGCACTGGAGAGGGCGCGGTCATGAAACTCCAGCCGTTTTCGTGGGCTGATCTCTGGACTCAGGCTGGCGATCTGATACGACTGGACATCCTGCACCAGCCCCTGGAAAGCGTAGAGGCGTGCCCCATTGTTGCCGTTGATGAGCGCCCGGTAGGCCGGCTGGGTTGCCAGCGACAACAGGGCAATCGTCAGCAGCGCAGGCAGCGCGGCCAGCAGCGCCTCACGCCAGGCCAGCGCGGGCGGCACTCCACGCATCTGCTCCCGCCAGACCCGCCACATGGTCAGGGAACGGGGGTGATGCGCTCGGCGAACCAGACCCAGGCCGCCGAATAGAGAGGTGAATGAAAGCGATCGGCCGAGGCCGGGAGCACCACGGTCAATGGCCCTTTCTGCAACACCGGGATGGGCGCTCCATCGGCAGCGTAGGCGAGCATGATGGGGTAGCTCAGATAATCCTTCGCCAGGATGGTCGAGACGAAACCGTTGCTGGCATAGATCCGCAGATCCTTGCCGGCGAAGCCACCTAGAACCGCCAAATCCCGCAGGGGCACGCCCTCGTAGGTGTAAAAGCGGTTGAGCTGGGGATGCCGAACCCGGTAGCGCACGGCGGGCATGGCCTGGAGCTGCCTCAGGGTCAGGCTCAGGCGTGCAGCGCCGTTCTGGACGGTCAGCAGCTGTTCCTCGCCAGGCTGGGCAGACGGAGTGGGCCGGGCGGGACGGACATAGTTGAAGGCGCGGTAGCGGGGCAGAGGCCGGGCCGGAATGGCCGCAGGCTGGGCAGTCATGGCTCCGGCCGAGGTGGACTGAGCTGATGAGGTCTGGGCCGCCTGGGGGGCCGGAGTCAGGGCCAGCAGGCCACCCACCATCGCCAACGCCGCGCCTGTCCGACGAGCGGTGACGAAGCCTCTGGTGCCAGCATCTGAATTGCGGGGGATCACCCCGTCAGTCTATTGCATGAGTATCGTGGGCAGCGCCAGCCGCAGGGGCCCCCTCCCGGTCACCGCCCGTGGGCCGGAGATGAGAAGAGTCTGCCGACCCTCTCTGGGACGCCGTCAGGCTGAGGTCATGAGGGCGCCGCAGACTCGCTTCATGAAGAAGATCCTTGCCCTCAGCGTCCTCAGCACCGCCCTGGCCGCTCCGGCGAACGCCGCGCCGACCATCAGCGCGCAGAGCATCATCGTGAATCCGCTGCCCAGCACCGTGAGCGTGCGGGTCTGGACAGACCGCGACTCCAGCGGCGCGGCCACCCCCGACTACGCCCCCGGCGAGAAGATCCGCCTGTACACCTCCGTGTCCCAGGACGCCTACGTGTACCTGTTCAACGTCGATCCGAACGGTCAGGTCGATCTGATCCTGCCCAACCGCTATCAGAGCGGCGCCAACTTCCTGAAGGCCGGCGCCGTCAAGGTCTTCCCGGCGGCCGGCGACGCCTTTACCTTCGATATCGCCGCGCCCTACGGCGTGAACAAGGTACTCGCGCTGGCCAGCAAGACCCAGCTCAACCTGAGCGAGATCGCCACCTTCAAAAGCCAGCAGAACTCCTTCGCCTCCGTGAACGTGCAGGGGCAGGGTGAGCTGGCACAGGCCCTGAGCATCGTGGTGACCCCGGTGCCGCAGAACAGCTGGGACAGCGCGACCGCCTTCTACCGCGTGGCGAACCGCGTCGCCAACGCCCCAGGGCAGGCCGCTCCGCTGCAGACTGCGCCCATGCAGACCCAGCCCGTGCGGGCCCAGCCGCTGGCCGTCCAGCCGGCTCCCCAGACCGCCCAGGCCCTCTCGATCGCGGTGAGCCCGGCCGCTCCTCTCCCCTGGGGCAACGCCCGCGAGTGGAAGACGTCGGTGGACAACCGCAGCGATCTGCGCGCGATCCACGACGAGTACGCGGCCCGCCTGAAGGCCAGCGGCTACAGCCTGACCAAGACCGACACCAAGAACAACGAGATCAAGAGTGAATTCCGCAGGTCGGGCGGCGGCAAGGCCGAGCTGAGCGTCAAGCGTAAGGGCGGCCGCGTCGAGATCAAGGTCGAGCGCGACTGAGGTCGGCTTCAGCCTCCCCTTCTCCATCCCCCCGCGTCTGAACTGACGCGGGGGGATGTTCTGTGTCGGAGGCCAGCGCGTCCCCAGGGCTGGCCCGACCGGGCAGCCGCCGAGAGGTACAGGCTGACTGGGCGTGGAAAAGGCGGTCACCGACCTTGCGGCGCTCTGCAGGGCGAGCCCCCTTCCCCGTGAACATTCTCACACCAGATGAGAAAAAAGTAACATTAAGATGAGATGAAAAGAGGCATGATGACGGTCATGGAACTGCTGTTCGCTGGTTCGGCCATCGTCATCTCGCTGGTGCTGGCCGCGTGGCAGGAGCGGCCCAGGGCTCAGCGTGCGCCGACCCGCCCGCCCGAGCGCAAACCCTGAGGGCCGACTCCGGCACGCGCCGAGCGGGCCGAGACCACCCGCTCCGGCGACCCGTGGCCCGCCCGTATACTCGCCCCACATGTCTCCTCTGTGGCCCGGCCGCAAGCACACCCTGACCTCACGCCTGGCGCTGGGCACCATGCGCCTGCTCGGCTGGACGCCCGTGCTCGCTCCCCCGCCGGGGCCGAAGTTCGTCGCGGCGGTCGCGCCCCACACCAGCAACGCGGACTTCTGGCCCGGCATCCTGCTGTCGCTGGCGATGCGGCTGCCCATGCATTTCCTCGCCAAGCGCGAGCTGTTCGCGCCGCCGCTGGGGTTCCTGATGCGCGCCCTGGGGGGCCTGCCGGTCGACCGGCAACGGGCCGGCGGGAATTTCGTGGACGCGGTCGTGGCGATCATCAACCGAGAACCCGAACTCGTGCTGGCCGTGGCGCCGGAGGGCACCCGGGGGCGCGGGGAGTACTGGAAGACCGGCTTCTACTACATGGCGCTCGACGCCGGCGTGCCCATCGGCGTCACGGCCTTCGACTGGGGGCGGCGGCGCTTCGGCATGATCGGCTACGTGCAGCCCAGCGGCGACATCGACGCCGATTTCGCGCAGATCCGCGCGCTGCTCCAGGGGGTGCGCGGCCGCACGCCCGGCCAGGAAACGCCCGCGTACCCGCGCCCCCTCCAGGCCGGCGGCCCCAGCCGGAGTTGAGGCGCTGCCCGGAATCGCCGCGCCGCTGGAGGACACCGAACCCTTGAGCCAGCGTTCATCGCTGCGGCCCCGGGCGCCCAGGGTGTAACACGGCCGTCACGCCCAGGCATTACACTCCCCCCGTACCACAACCACGACAGGGAGGAACGATGCCTGGAGCTGCATCTGGCCGCACTTGATGACAAGCCCATCTTCGAGCGCTCATGGCGCCGCCGTTCCCCCGGCCGCGCTGGACACCATCCTGGAAGCCCGCCACCTCGTCAAGGAGTTCCGGGGCTTCCGGGCCACCAATGACGTGACGTTGGGCATCCGCGAGGGCGAGATCCACGCCATTATCGGCCCCAACGGGGCGGGCAAGACGACCCTCTTCAACCTGCTCTCGGGCTTCCTGAAACCGACCTCGGGCGAGGTCAGGCTCTCGGGCGAGCGCATCGACACGCTGCCCCCGCACCAGATCGTGCGCCGGGGCCTGTCGCGCTCGTTTCAGATCAGCTCGGTCTTTCCGACCATGACGGTGCGGGAGAACGTGCTGGTCGCGCTGCAGTCGCCCACCCCGCTGCCGCACCAGTTCTGGACGCCGCTGTCACGCCTGGACTCGCTGAATGATCAGGCCGACCGCATCCTGACCGACGTGGGGCTGGCGGACGCCCCCACCCGGCTGGCGGCCGACCTCAGCCACGGCGAGAAACGCCAGCTGGAGATCGGCATCTCGCTGACCCAGAACCCGAAAGTCCTGCTGCTGGACGAACCGACGTCCGGCATGGGTTCGGAAGGGGTCGCGCGGGTGATCGACCTCGTGCGGCAGGTGGCGCGGGGGCGCACGGTCGTGCTGGTCGAGCACAACATGAGCGTGGTGGCCGAACTGGCGAACCGGATCACCGTGCTGCAGTACGGCTCGGTGCTCGCCAGTGGCGTCTACGACGACGTGCGCCGCGACCCGCGCGTGATCGAGGCCTACCTGGGCGACGAGGCGCACGCATGACCGCCGCGTCCGTCTCGCCCACCCCCGGAACGGTTCCCCCCGGCACGCCGCTGCTGCAGGTGCGCGACCTGAACGCCTACTACGGGCAGAGCCACGTCCTGCACGGCGTGAACCTGCACGTTAACCCCGGCGAGGTCGTCAGCCTGATCGGGCGCAACGGGGCGGGCAAGACCACCACCCTCAAATCCATCATGGGCGTGCTGCGCAGCCGCACCGGGCAGATCACCTTCGGCGGCCAGGACATCGCGCGGCTGCCCAGCCACAAAGTCGCCGCGCGGGGCCTGGCCTGGGTGCCCGAGGAGCGCGCGATCCTGGGCACCCTGAGCGTGAAGGAGAACCTGGAGCTGCCGCCCGCCCGCAGTGGTGGCTGGACGACCGAACGCGCCTACGAGGCCTTCCCGGTGCTGCGCGAGCGGGGGCACCACCCCGGCTCCAAGCTCTCGGGCGGCGAACAGCAGATGCTGGCCATCGTGCGGGTGCTGAGAAGCGGCCCCAAGCTGCTGCTGCTCGACGAGCCCTCCGAGGGCCTGGCGCCCGTGATCGTGCAGGCCATCGGGCGGATCATCGCGGAGCTGCAGCGCGAGGGCCTGAGCGTGCTGCTGGTCGAACAGAACCTGAAATTCGCCACCCGCCTCGCCGACCGCCATTACGTGTTCGTGGACGGCGAGGTGGTGGACGAGGTGCGCCGCGAGGACGTGCCCGCCCGTCAGGCCGACCTGCTGCGTTACCTGAGCGTCTGAACCCTATCCATCATCCCCACTCTCCGGAGGTACCACCCATGAACAAGACCAAGCTGACCGCCCTGCTCGCCACCGCTGCCCTGGGCACCCTGGGCGCCGCGCAGGCCCAGACCCTCTCCGACGGCGCCATCAGGGTCGGCGTGCTGACCGACCTCTCGGGCGTGTACTCCGAGCTGGCCGGCCAGGGCTCCGTGAAGGCCGCGCAGATGGCCGCCGAGGATTTCATGAAGGCCAACAAGGCCTACGCCGGCAAGGTCACGGTGACCGGCGTGGATCACCAGAACAAGGCCGACGTGGCCGGTAACAAGGCCGCCGAGATGATCGACCGCCAGGGCGTGGACATGCTGGTGGACATGCCGACCAGCAGCGCCGCGCTGGCCGCCACCGAGGTCGCCCGCCAGAAGAAGGTCATCGCCATGGTCGTGACCGGCGCCACCACCGCCCTGACCAACGAGAAGTGCAACAGGTACACCTTCCACTACGCCTACGACAACTTCATGCTCGCCAACGGCACCGGCACGGCCGTGACCAAGCGCGGCGGCAACTCGTGGTACATCATCTACCCCAACTACGCCTTCGGCCAGGATCTGAACCGGCAGATGATGGCGGCGGTGCAGGAAAACGGCGGCAAGATGGTCACGAACAGCGACGCCACGCCCTTCCCGAACACCGATTTCTCCTCGTACCTGCTCAAGGCCCAGAGCCTGAAACCCAAGATCTTCGGCACCATGCAGGCCGGCAACGACCTCGTGAACGTGGTCAAGCAGTACAACGAGTTCGGCCTGAAGAAGCAGGGCATCGGCCTGGGCATCGGCCTGCTGTTCGAGACCGACGTGGCCGCGCTGGGCCAGGACGCCTTCGCGGGCGCCATCGCCACCGTGCCGTGGTTCTGGAACTACGACGCAAGGTCGCGCCAGTGGGCCATGAAGTTCGAGAAGGCCTTCGGCAAGAAGCCCACCTGGGCGCAGGCCGGCGTCTACTCCTCGACCATGACCTACCTGCAGGCCGTGGCCCGCGCCAAGACCGACACCTCCGACGCGGTGGTGAAAGCCCTGGAAGGCCACTCCTTCGACGACTTCTTCGCCCGCAACGCCACCATCCGGGCGCAGGATCACCGCGTGCTGCTGAACGTGCACACCGTGATGGTGAAGTCCAAGGCCGAGTCGAAGGAGGCCGGCGACATCTACACCCGCCTGGCGACCATTCCGGCCGCCAAGGCCTTCATGCCGCTGTCCGAGAGCAAGTGCAAGATGTGAGGATGTCTGACCGTCGAACAGTCGAACGGTCTAACGGAAACGGCCCTGTTTCCTCGTCTGTTCGGCCTTTAGACGGTTTGACCTTTAGACCCCTATGAACACTCAACTCCTGCTGATTCAAGTCTTCAACGGTCTGGTGAACGGCGCGTTCTATGCGCTGCTCTCGCTGGGGCTGGCGGTCATCTTCGGCATGCTGCGGATCGTGAACTTCGCGCACGGGGCGCTGTACATGCTGGGCGCCTTCGTGGCCTTCGCCCTGGGGCAGGCCTTCGGGCTGGGCTTCTGGCCGTCCCTGATCCTGGCGCCGCTGATCGTGGGGCTGATCGGCGTGGTGCTGGAGCGCACGCTGCTCTCGCGGCTGTACGGGCTGGAGCCCTCCTACAACCTGCTGCTCACCTTCGGCCTGACGCTGCTCACACAAGACCTCGTGAAACAGGTCATGCTCTCGCAGTACGCGGTGTCCAGCGCGCCCTACACGCCCCCGGAGGCGTTGTCCGGGGTGGTCAACCTGGGCTTCGTGGTCTTTCCCAAGTACCGGCTGTTCGTGATCGCCCTGAGTGTGGTCATCTGCCTGATCACCTGGTTCGTGATCGAGAAGACCCGCGTGGGCGCCATCATCCGCGCCAGCACCGAGAATCCCGGCGTGACCCGCGCCTTCGGCATCGACGTGGGCAAGTGGGTCACCGGGGTCTTCGGCGTGGGCGTGGGGCTGGCGGGGCTGGCGGGCGTGCTGGCCGCGCCCATCTACTCGGTCGAGCCGTACATGGGCTCCGAACTCATCATCACGACCTTCGCGGTGGTGGTGATCGGCGGCATGGGCAGCATCCTGGGCAGCGTCGTCACGGGCTTCGCGGTGGGCGTGCTGGCGGCGGTCGGCTCGGCGCTCTACCCGCCCATCGCCAACACGCTGGTCTTCATCCTGATGGCCCTGGTGCTGCTGGTACGGCCCAGCGGTCTGTTTGGGCTGCCCGAGGGGGCACGATGACCGTCCTTCCCCGCACGGCCGCGAAAACCGACCGCGAGCGCACGACCCGCGCCGCCTGGCTGATCGGCCTGGGGATCGTGCTGCTGATCCTGCCCAAGCTGATCTACCCGGTGCTGGCGCTGGACATCCTCGCCTGGGGACTGTTCGCGGTGGCCTTCGACCTGCTGTTCGGCTTTTCCGGCCTGCTGAGCTTTGGGCATGCCGCCTTCTGGGGCAGCTCGGCCTATGTCACGGCGTACCTGCTGGGGCACGGCCAGAGCGTGCCGGTGGCGATCCTGGGCGGGGTGCTCTCGGCGCTGGCGCTGGCGGTGCCGGTGGCGTTCCTGAGCGTGCGCTCCAGCGGCATCTACTTCTCGATGATCACGCTGGCCTTCGCGCAGATGGTCTCGTTCCTGGCGCTGCAGTGGACCGACCTGACCGGCGGCGAGAACGGCCTGCAGGGCTTCGCGCGCCCCAGCTTCCTGGGGCTGGACTTCAGCGACTCGACGACCCGCTACTACGTCTGCCTCGCGCTGTTCACCATTGGCTTCTACGTCGCCTACCGCACGGTGCGCAGCCCCTTCGGGCAGGCGCAGCAGGCGGTGCGCGACAACGAGCCTCGGTCGCAGAGCATCGGCTTTGACCCGGCCCGCTTCAAGTTCACGGCCTTCCTGATCAGCGCCACGCTGGCCGGGCTGGCGGGCGCCATGTACGCCTTCGGGCACGGCGTGGTCAGCCTGGAAGTGGTGAACTGGCGCACCTCGGGCGAGGTCGTCATGATGACCCTGCTGGGCGGCACCACCACGCTGTTCGGCCCGGTCATCGGCGCCGGGCTGGTGCTGCTGCTGCGCGACGTGCTGACCACCGCGAACCTGCCCGTGGGCATCGTGACCGGCGTGGTTTTCGTGCTGGTCGTGCTGTTCTTCCGGCGCGGCGTGGTCGGCACCGTGCAGTACTGGATGCGGCGGAGGTAAAGCCCGGTTCTCCTGCTCTCCCCCGCCCGTGCGGGGGTTTTTGCTGCCTGAATCATGCCCCCGGCAGGGGACAGTCAAGTGTGGCCCGGAATTGCCCCTCGGACGCCCAGACTGAGGAGGACTGAAGCGCGTGCAGAGTCGAACCTTCAGACACAGGAGGATGGTCATGGGCAAAGGGGGCAGCGGTGGCGGAGGAAAAGGTGGCAGCGGTGGCCGGGGCAGCAATCAGAGCAACGGCGGCAACTGGCCGAGCACGACGGGCAACCCGTCAGGCGGCGGCCGAGGCAACGCAACGCCGTCGAAATAGACACATCACCCGGCAGAACTCAGGGATGAGCGGCGAACCCCTGAGTTGACTTGCAGGGGTTCGATTCTCTGTTGTGTGGTTGGCAGAGTCCTGCCTCTGCGAGCGCCAATTCCAGCACCCTCACCCTTCCTCGTCCTTCTTCAAGCCCTGGATCTCCTCGATGAAGCGCTCCAGCGAGTCGAAATCGCGGTACACGGAGGCGAAGCGGATATAGGCCACGTCGTCCAGGGGGCGCAGGAAGGTCATGGCGCGCTTGCCGATCTCGGTGGCGGCGATCTCGCTCTGGCCGACTTCGTCCTCGAAGCCGTAGGCAAACGCCCGCAGCGCGTCCTGATCCACCGGGCGTTTCTCGGTCGCCAGCACCAGCCCGCGCAGCAGCTTGTCGGGGTTGAAGGCCTCGCGCGGGCCGGAGCGCTTGACCACCATCAGGGGTTCGAGCTGGGCGCGTTCGTAGGTCGTGAACCGCCGGGCACAGTTCAGGCACTCGCGGCGCCGGCGGATACTGGCGCCGTCGTCGCTGGGACGGGAATTGACGACCTTGGAATCGGGAGCGGAGCAGTAGGGACACTTCATAGGGGGTGCGTCACAGGCTCAGGCCCAGCGGTGATTCCGACACGCGCAGCCTGGGCAGCGGCGGCAGCGGCACCTCCAGCACGTTGCCCCGCAGGTGGGCCATCTCGGGCAGGGCCAGGGTCAGCACGGTGTCGGCCAGCGCCCGATCCAGCTCCTCCTCGCCAGAGCTGGCGCGCGAGGGCAGCACCAGATTCAGGCGCAGCTCCTCGATGTGGGCCCGCTCCACCAGGGCCTGGATGGCCCCGCGCTGGGGCCAGGCGTGCAGGCCCTGTTCGTCCAGATGGGGGCCGATCAGGGTCAGCCAGGTGCCGGGCAGGCGCCGGCGCACGATCTGCGCGATGCCCACCGAGCTCTTGACGTTGCAGTTGAACAGATCCATCCACTCGCCCTCGCTGAGCATGGTGAAATCCGAACTCGCGCGCTTGTCGGCCAGGTGCACGATGCCATGCAGCGCGCCGAAGATTTCCAGGATGCGGGTCTGGGCGCTGAGCCAGTCGAGCGGCACGCCGACATCGGCCTTGATGGGGATGGCGGTGCCGCCGGCGTGCTCCAGGGCGCTGGCCGAGGCCGCCAGCGACTCGCTGTTGCCGCCGATCAGCACCACGCTGGCCCCGGCCCGTGCCAGGGCGGCGCTGATGGGTTTGCCATACCCCTGATCGGCCCCGGTGACGGCCACGACCTGTCCGGCCAGCGCCTCGCCGGGGGGCAAGGAGGCGCGGGACTGCGGGTCGGGGAGGCCGGTCATGGCCCCAGCATACTCTGGGAGCCCTGGGACTTAACCGGCCTGCGGCAGGGCTCTGAGGGCCCCCTCGGGTGGGTCGCCGGCCCGGTGTCCCCGGTTACACGCATGGCACCAGTAGGCCTGATCGCCGTCGCGCAGATCATGCAGGGTCATGGGCTGCGCGCAGGTCGGGCAGACGTGCACGTAACCGCGGCCGCTGGCCGGATGGACGTCCGACTGGTTACGTAATTGACGTTTCATATTCTGATGATAGCAGAACAGGCCCAGGTGTCAAATCACGCCAGGCCCGTTCCAGAGGGTGAATCCGCCTACAGATCGGCCTCGACGATGGGCTCCATCTCCACGTCCTCTACCCGCTCGACCGGGGCGCCCTCGCCCACCCGGCGGCGCTTGCGGAGCATGGCGGGCTCGCGGTCGAGGTTGAACACGAAATGGCGGGGCCGCCGCTCGCGCAGCCAGGTTTCCAGCGCCACCAGGCGCGGGCGGAAGCGGATGAACTCGCGCAGCTGCCGGATCGGCACGAACTTGGCTTCCTGCACGTCGCGGTCGGGGTCGCGGGGCGCCAGGGTGCCGCCGACCTCGCGGCCGGTGTAAAAAAACTGCAGGTGGTGGCCCCAGGTCTGGGCCTGGAATTCCACGATAAAGGCCAGGTCGCGCAGCTCGACCACGATGCCGGTTTCCTCGAAGGTCTCGCGCCGGGCGCCGTCCTGCACCAGTTCGCCGGATTCCAGGCCGCCCTTGGGCAGCGACCAGCGGCCGCGCTCGCGCACCAGCAGGATCTCCTCGCCGCGCAGCACGATGCAGCCCACCGCGATGCGCGGATCGGCCAGCGGGCGCTTCTGCCCGCGCTTCTGGGGCGCGGCGGGCACCGGAATCGCGGTGGTGTTGGTGACCTGCCCGGGGCGCAGGGCCTGGGTGGCCGCGCTGCCCCCCCGCCGCCGCCGGCGCCGCCGCTGGGCCGCGCCCTGTGTCTGCTCTTCCGCCATTACACTCCCTCCGGCGCAAGATCGTTGAACCGCACGTGCGCGCTGTGAAACTGCAGCTTGACGGTGCCGACGGGCCCGTTGCGCTGCTTGCCGATGATGATCTCCGCGATGCCCTGCTGATCGGTTTCCTTGTTGTAGTACTCGTCGCGGTAGATGAACATCACGATGTCCGCGTCCTGCTCGATCGCGCCCGATTCCCTCAGGTCACTCAGCATCGGCCGGTGGTTGGGCCTCTGCTCCACGGCGCGGCTGAGCTGCGAGAGCACGATGATGGGCACTTCCAGTTCGCGCGCCAGACCCTTGAGTCCGCGCGAGATCGTGCTGATCTCCTGCTGGCGGTTGTCCGAGCCGCCGTTGCTCTTGCCGCCGGACATGAGCTGCAGGTAGTCGATGACGACCAGCCCGAGCTGTCCGTGCTGCGCGGTGATGCGCCGCAGCTTGGAGCGCAGGCCGTTGAGCGTCAGGTCGGCCTCGTCGTCGATGACCATGGGCGCCTCGGCCAGCCGGCCCGCCGCGTGCGCCAGCCGCTCGAAATCGCGCTCGTTGAGCTGCCCGCTTCGGATGCGGTTCATGTCCACGCGCGCTTCACTGCACAGCATCCGCAGGGCGAGCTGCACCGAGGGCATTTCCAGGCTGAACACGGCGACCGTCTTCTCGCCGCGCAGGGCCACATTTTGCGCGATGGAGAGGGCGAAGGCCGTGTTGTGCAGGCAGATGTCGGCGGCGATGAAATTCGCGTCACCCGGAACCGTCAGGTCGTAGACCTGTTTCTCGCCCACGTCATCGATGCTGGCGATGTCATCCCAGTACAGGGCGTCGCTGCCCAGCAGGGTCAGGTGGGGATCGTCCAGCACAGCGGCGTAGCGGGCAGCGCGGTATTGAGGCAGGCCGCGGGAGGTGTGGGCATTGTAACCGCCGTCCATACGCTCGCCAGCGGCGCGGGCCAGGGCATTGAGGCTCAGGCCCCGCGTGCCCGCCGCGCGCCGCACATGTATCCAGGCGCCGGAGGGCAGGTGGCCGACATTGCTCCGCTTCCCGAGACTCAGCGGAATCGTCCGGGTCGCCTTGTGGCCCAGCCAGCCGACGCGGGTCTGGTAGTCCGCCACGCTGCGAGGATCGGTGATCTCGACCCGCCACGAGCGCTCCGTCTTCCGCCAGAGTTTGGCCACGACGCCGAAGCGCGTCAGGGCGTGCTGCACGCCCCGGGCCAGCCCCTCGCTGGCAACCGTGAACTCGATGCGGGCCTTGCCGGCCAGGGCATAGATCGTGCCGTCGCAGCTGAGAAGCACGCGCAGGAAGGATGCCAGCCCCTCCCGCGTGAGCGTCCAGACCACATCGGGAATCCGCTTGCTGTCCGCGTACTCGCCCCAGACGCCCAGCTCACGCAGCCACTCGGTCAGCGGGTTGGCCCGGTTCTTGCGCTCACCCGGCGCCCAGGCGCGGCTCAAGCGGTAATCAATGCCCGTGCGTGCGTCCGGCTGCATTTCCAGCTCCGGGAACTCGGCCTTCAGGCAGGCCCGGAAGTCCTCGACCAGCACGGGATCGGCATTGGTAAAGCGCGGACTGCTCTGGGTTAACCCCCCTTCCGCCAGCAGGTAGGCCAGCAGGCGCACCCGTTCGGGGCTCAGGGCATCCTGCTGTCCGAACACGGCGACCTCGCGCGGCACGGCGATCCGGTCGCCCACTTTCAGGTCGTATAGCGGTGTCCAGCCGTCCACGCCCAGGAAGGGGTGGTGCAGCGTCGTTTCCACCACGCGGCCGGTGCGGGTCGTCACGCGCTGCACCGGCTTGACCCCGCTGTCGATCCAGGCGCCGACCAGCGACGGGCGAAGCTGTCCGTCAGGTGTGACGCTCAGCACTTCTCTTTCCTGCCGGCGCACGAACTCCTCGACCGTGATCCGCTCGCCGCTGCCCGGCAGATCGATCAGCGTCTCGGCACTGACACACTTGCCCATCGAGGGCCGGGCCGCCAGCACGTTCAGGCTCCCCTTCTGCAGCCCCGAGATCTGCTCGTCGAGGTCGCGGAAGCCCGAACTCACGCCGTCCGGAATCCCCTTGTTGGCGTGCAGCAGGGTGATGTACTCGAAGGTGTTGTGCACCACCTCGCCCATGTCGGAAAAGCTCTCGCCCTTCTTCTTCTGCTCGGCGACCTCGAAGATCATCTTCTCGGCCTTGTCGAGCAGGTCTTCCAGCGGCAGCTGGGCGTCGTAGGCGAGCTGCATGGCCTTGCCCGACGCGCTGATCAGCTGGCGCAGGGTGTGCTTCTCCTGCACGATGCGGGCGTAGTTCTCGGCGTAGGCGGCGGTGGGCACCTGATCCGAGAGGCCGATCAGGTAGGTCAGGCCGCCGACCTCGTCGAGCTGGCCCTTGACCCGCAGATCCTCGGAGAGCGTGACCAGATCCACCGGGTCGCCCTTGTCCTGCAGGGCGCGCATGGCCGTGAAGATCTTGCGGTGGCCCTCGCGGTAGAACATCTCCGGGGCCACCGTGTCGCCCAGTTGGTTGAGGGTGTCGTTGTCCAGCAGGATGCTGCCCAGCACACTGATTTCTGCGTCGTTGCTGTGCGGTGGGACGCGCGGCGTGAGTTCCAAATGGGGCCTCTCTTCCGAAAGTCGCCAGGCGCCGGGCCAGGCCCACGCGCAAGGCGGTGTCGTTGTTCGGGTGTGATGGGGAGGCCACCTGGGGCCATCCCGTTCGCCAGGGCAGGGCACTGGACTGAACTGCCCGGAGCATACCACCGCCGAGAGGGGAGGTCAGGCGGATGTCAGATCAGGGGGAGTACGCCGTGCCCCGGGGATCTGCCGTCCTGGAGCGGCGTTTTTCCGGTATTGCCCCCGCCGAGGGGACGCGCGGCGCCCCACCTCGGCGGGGGCAGGCGGCGGGGGTGTGGGCTGGCCCCCACTCTCCGGGCGCGCCTGACCTATCCTGCCCCCCATGTCTGCCCCCGCCACCGCCCTGAAGGAATGGGACGCCCAGTGTTCGCTGCTGACCTCGGGTGAGGTCAGTGTGCTCGTCCGCAAGGGCGGCATCATGGAAACGCACGACGGCTTCGAGGTCGAGCGCCGCTCCTTCCTGCTCTACCCCACCTTCCTGCACCAGAACCCGGCCGAGCTGAAGCCTGAGCATTCGGCTCGCCTGCGCCCCGACCCCGATCCCGGCCGGATTCACCTGCCGGCGCTGGCCGAGGTCGTGGCGGTGCATAAGGTGGAGTCGCTGGAGGCCGCGCGGGCGCTGGAGCCCTGGCAGGCGCTGAGCGCCGACGCCATCGAGCGCAAGTTCCACTACCGGGGCCGGCCCTGGGTGCACGCCCTGGTGCTGCGCGTGCGGCCCCTCCTCCAGCCCCTGGTGCTGGAGGAAACGCCGGACATGCTGGGCTGCGTGAGCTGGGTGCCCCTGGGCGAGCTGGACGTGACCGCCGGGGAAGGCGTGCTGGACGAGGCCGAGCTGCAGGCACGGGCGGCAGGCATCGAGGCTGGCCTGCGGGGCTGAACAACCAGAAAAGGGGGCCACAGACAGGGGAAAGGGGAGGCACGTGGCCTCCCCCGGGGGTTCCCTCCGAACGGACTTACTGGGCGCTCAGGTCGTAGTTGTTGAGCAGGGTGGTCTGGATGAACCCGTCGGCGGTGTTGATCAGGTTCCAGCCACGCTTGGTGCCGGCGTAGAACTGGTTGTCACGGCTGGCGTAGATCAGACGCTTGCCGTTGTCCTTGCTGAGCACCGTATCGCCGGTGTCATAGCGGTTGTTGCTGTTGGCGTCGCGAAACACGATCACGCGGTAGGTGCCGGTGGGCAGATTGGTCGGCAGGTCGAGGGCGAAGCCGCCGCTCAGGAACTTGTCGATGACCTGGCTCTGGGTGCCGTCGGCGGTGTACTGGCCGTTGTTGAAGCCCACGATGGCCAGACCGAGGTTCTGGTTGGAGTTGAAGCCGCGCAGCTGCCCGGTCACGTCCTTCTTCACGGGGTTGCCGGCCAGGGTGCAGGCGCTGAGGGTGAGGGTGCCGAGGGCGGCGATGGTCAGAAGTTTTTTCATGGTGTCCTCCGGTGTGGACTGGTAATGGGTGAAAGGCAGCCCCCACCCTAGACCGCGTTCCATACGGCTGGCTACGGCGTTTCCCTTCCCGCTCGGCTCATGGGACGCTCACGGCCTGCGGCGCGGTAGCCCGCTGCGGGCCGTCTGCGCGCGGCTGCGGCCTGCCTTAAGGCGGATTTAGAGCATTTGTCCGAATTACAGCATCAGACAAAGGGCGTCTGATGCTTCCATTCTCCCAAATACTCCGTCAAATTCACTCACTCCGTTCGGTCAAAAGTGAACAGCTCTTTTGACAAATGCTGTAGGCGCTGGCACCGCGGCGACCCCTCTATACTCACCCCCATGCAGAGGGAGCCGTTTACGGCGCTGGCGGCCGTGTACGACGCGATCATGGCGGATGTGGAATACGACCACTGGGCGGATTTCGTGCTCACCTACGCCCGCGACGGCGGTCTGGAACCCCTGGCGGCGAGCGCCCTCGATCTGGCCTGCGGCACCGGCGGCTTCACGCGCGAACTGCTGGAGGCGGGCTTAACGGTCACGGGCCTGGACGGCAGCGCCCAGATGCTCGTGGAGGCGCGGCGCCGCGTGCCCGGCGTGGACTTCGTGCAGGGCGACCTGCGCTCCTTCGAGCTGCCCGGGCGGTTCGACCTGATCACCTGCGTGTTCGACTCGCTGAACAACCTGCTGAGCGCCGAGGAACTGGGCCGCGCGCTGGGCCAGTGCCGCGCGCACCTGAGCTCCGGCGGCCTGCTGGCCTTCGACGTGAACACCCGCCTGGGCGTGCGCGAGCTGTGGGAGGGCGACGCCATCGAGGGCGTGGCGCCCCTCCCGGACGGCTCCGAGGTGCATTACCACTGGTCTCACCACCACGACGCCGAGGCCGACCTGGGCGTGGTGCAGGCCTTCTGCCGCGTGGACGGCGAGGAGTTTGTGGAGGTTCACCGCGAGCGCGGCTACGACCCCGCGGATCTGGAACCGCTGCTGGCCGGAGCCGGCTTCGCGCGCTGGGAGATCGTGGAATACCCCGACTACGCCCCCCCCGAGGCGGACGTGCCGCGCGTGTGGGTCTTCGCCTGGGCCGGAGCGGGGGCGCCGTGAGCCTGCCGGTGCTGGGCCTGCCTGTCCTGGGGGCCGGCGGCTGGGGCACGGCGCTGGCCGTGAACGCGGCGCGGCGCGGCCCGGTGACCCTCTGGGCACGGCGGCCGGAGTTCGCGGCGCAGCTGGCCCAGCAGCGCGTGAACGCCGCCTACCTGCCCGGCGTGCCCCTGCCGGACGCGGTGCGGGTCACGGCCGACCTGCAAGGAGCCGTGGACGGAGCCGACTTCGCCCTGGTGGTCGTGCCCAGCGTGGGCATGCCGGAGCTGCTGGCCGAACTGCCGCGCACTCTGGGCGTGGTGCTGTGCGCCAAGGGCCTCGCGCCGGACGGCGGGCAACTCACCGGGCTGGCCCGCGCCATGGGTTTCACGCGCGTGGCCGTGCTGAGCGGCCCCAACCACGCCGAGGAGATCGGCCGGGGCCTGCCCGCCGCCACCGTGGTCGCCAGCCGCGACGAGGCCCTGGCCCGCGCCGTGCAGGCCGCCCTGATGACGCCGGGGCTGCGGGTGTACACCAGCCGCGACGAGACCGGCGTGGAGCTGGGCGGCGTGCTGAAGAACGTCATGGCGCTGGCGGCCGGGCTGGGCGACGGCCTGGGCCTGGGCGACAACGCCAAGTCGGCCCTGATCACCCGCGGCCTGCGCGAGATGCGCCGCTATCTGCTGGCCCTGGGCGCCCACGAGGACACCGTGTACGGCCTGAGCGGCCTGGGCGATCTGGTCGCCACCGCCACCAGCCGCCACAGCCGCAACCGTGCGGCCGGTGAAGCGATTGCACGTGGAGAGCACCCTGCCCAGGGGGGCAAGGTCGTCGAGGGTCTGCGTACCGCCGGCCTGCTGGACGCCTGGGCGTTCTCCCACGGCCACGACCTGCCCATCGTGCGGGCGGTGGCGCGGGTGGCGGCGGGCGAGTGGACGCCCCAGACCGGCATCGAGAGCCTGATGGGCCGGGGCGCGCGGGCCGAGCACGAGGGGTAGGGGTGGAGATAAGGACGCCGCCTGAACGCGGGGAAGGGTCGTGTGGGAGCACTCAGAACAACTGCGAATGCTCAGAGCTGGCTTTCAGCGGCTGGCTTGTGGGCGACCCCTCAGTCACCTTCGGTGCCAGCTCCCCTTAAAAGGGAGCCAAGAAAGACGTGCCAGCCGTGCTTTTCCTTGCCTCCCTTTTAAACGCCTGATGTGCAATAGAAAGAATGACCTCCAGATCGCCTTCTTTTGCTCCCTCTCCCCTCGCGGGAGAGGGCTGGGGTGAGGGGGGCGGGCCTGGCCCGCCTGCGTGCTGGACGCTCAACATGCTGTTGCAACTTGATCACCCACATTCTCATTTCGCATCAGGCGTTTTCAGGGGAGCTGGCGCGGAGCGCCGGACTCGTAGAGCTGCGAAGCAGACTGAGGGGTCGCCTTCCGCGCCACCGACCCCACCACCCCGAGCACCCTGCGCCTGCCCTCCTAGAGACCCTTCACTGCGTTCAGGGTGACAAGTTTTCATTGCCTTGGGGCAGGCTTACCCAGACCTGAACCCCACTCGTCCTCATCCTGACATCCGGCATGAAACACCAAGTCGAGACCAAATATTCCGTCCTGGACGAATTCTGAGGGTTCCATCACGTTTTGGATTGAGACCCCGCATCTTGTACACCATCCGGTGATGACGTACAAGTGCTTGTACGCCAGCGTGCCCGGTGGTACAGTCAGTCACCAGTCAGCCCCTGATACTCACCTGAGTCTGTTGCTGTTCGCCCGCCCACCACCCCAGCCGGGAGGTGCGGCTGCCTGCTGCCGTCCGCCCCCCCCCTCATTCAAGGAGACCTCGCACCATGACCACCCTGTCTGCCCAGACCACTGCCCAGCCGCTGACCAACTTCGACGAGAATGCCCACCACATCGCCAAGAGGCAGTACCTGCAGGCCAGCGACGGCGACCTGAGCGGCATGTTCTGGCGGATCGCGAACTGGGTGGCGGGCGCGGAGGCGCCGGAGGCTCGCCTGGGCTGGGCGCAGCAGTACTACGACCTGATGGCGGGCAAGAAGTTCTGCCCCGGCGGGCGCGTGCTGGCGGGCGCGGGCACCCAGCACGGCAACGTGCTCAACTGCTTCGTGCAGGGCGCCACCGAGCACGATCCCAGCTCCTTCGAGGGCGTGATGGAGGTGGCGAAGAAGCTGGCCCTGGTCACCAAGGTCGGCGGGGGCAACGGCGTGAACCTCGACGTCTACACCCCGCGCGCCGAGGGCAGCCGCCCCGACGCGGGCGTGCGCGGCTGGGCCTACATGGACGCCTCGCACGCCGACGTGCAGGACTTCATCGAGGGGCTGATGCGCCCGCCCACGCAGCCCGACGGCGACAAGCAACCGGTCGCGGTGCGCAACTGGACGCGCGTGGTGTACGGCCAGGTCGTGCGCCCCGAGCTGGTCGCGCTGGCCCGTGCCAACGGGGTCTCGGTGGTGCGCGCCCTGCCCGAAGGCGTGCAGCGCGTGCCCGACGACATGGGCGGCATCATCGACGCCTCGCGCAAGGTCGCGGACGACGCCAAGCTGGGCCTGGAACCGCGCATCGACCTCTCAGGGATGCGGCCCGAGGGCGCGCCCATCAAGGGCTCCGGCGGCACCTCCAGCGGCCCGGTCTCGTTCCTGATGGAGATCTTCGACAACTTCTTGGAATGGTCGAACCGCGGCGCCGAGCACAGCGGCCCCATCAACACCCTGCGCTTCGTGTACGCCCCCGTGCTGCGCGTGGTGCGCCAGGGCGGCACCCGGCGCGGCGCGGGCATGGCAACCATTTCCATCGAGCACCCGGACGTGCTGGACTTCCTGACCGCCAAAGACCTGGATCGCGAGGCCGCCGAGGGCGACATCTCCACCTTCAACATCTCGATCCTGGTGACCGCCAAGTTCTGGGACACCCTGCAGCGCGACGCCCTGTGGCACATCGCCGCGCAGGAGGTGCCGGGCAAGTACCACCTGATGCCGCAGGAGGGCGCCTACACCGGCACCCTGCCGCAGCTTCCCGACCGCGACGCCGACGGCGCCCGGGGCGTGCCGCTGTTCCGTGAGGCGCAGCCCGGCCTCTTCGACCCGGCCGACGACCGCCCCGGCATCCCGGCCAAGTGGCTGTGGGATCAGATCGCGCAGCACGCCTGGAGCACGGGCGAGCCCGGCCTGATCTTCAGCGACCGCGTGAACGAATATTCCGCCCTGAAGAACCTGGGCGAGCGCTACGAGATCCGCTCGACCAACCCCTGTGGCGAGATCCCGCTGACCGTGGGCGAGCCCTGCGACCTGGGCGCCATCAACCTCGCGGCCTACGTGAAGGGCTCCGACTTCGACTACGACACCTTCCGCGCCGACGTGCGAACCTGTGTGCGCTTTCTGGACGACGTGCTGGACGTGAACGTGTTCGCGCTGGAAGACAACCGCGTGGCCTCGCAGGATCTGCGCCGCCTGGGCCTGGGCGTGATGGGTCTGGCCGACGCCCTGATCAAGATGGGCCTGCGCTACGACAACCAGGCGGGCCGGGGCGCCATCTTTGAAATCATGACCGCCCTGCGCGAGGAGGCGGTGGCCGAGAGCGAGCGGCTGGGCCAGGAGCGCGGCGTCTACCCCGTCTCGGCCCGCTACGAGGGCAAGATTCCCCACGCGCCCCGGCGCAACGTGGCCGTGCTGACCGTGGCCCCCACCGGCACGACATCCATGCTGATGGGCGTGAGTTCCGGCATCGAGCCCGTGTTCTCGCCGTTCATCTGGCGCAAGATCGGCTCCGAGTACCGCGCGCTGCTCGCCCCGCTGTTCGTGGAACTGCTGGAGACCTACCCCGCGCCCACCGGCATGCAGAAGGACGGCGGCTGGGACTGGGACAAGGTCACCGAGGCCGTGTCCGAGAACCACGGCTCGGTGGTCGGCCTGGGCTTCATCCCCGACGCGCTGCAGCAGGTCTTCGTGTGCGCCCACGACATCAAGCCCGTAGATCACGTCCGGATGCAGGGCACCGTGCAGATGGCCTTCGACGCCGAAGGGTTCGCCGCCAACAGCCTCAGCAAGACCATCAACCTGCCCAACAACGCCACCGTGCAGGACGTGCAGGACGCCTACTCCGAGGCCTACAGGACTGGCTGCAAAGGCATCACCGTGTACCGCGACGGCTCGCGCCAGTTCCAGGTGCTGAGCACCAGCAAGAAGAAGGAAAAGAAGGCCGACGACGTGCAGGCCGTGGCGGAAGTCATGGGGGAGAACGTTGATGGTCAAAAGTTGATGGTTGATGGTCAGAAAACCGAAACCCCATCGACCATCAACCATCAACCATCAGCGGTGGCGGCGAAGCCGCCCGTCTACGAGCGTCCGACGCGCCTTGCGGGGATTACCGATATGGTCAAGCTGACTGACCCCACCAGTGGGCACCGCCGCTCGTTCCTGGTCACGGTGAACCACCTGAACGGCAAGCCCGTGGAGGTCATGGTGATCTCGGGCCGCGCGGGCGACGAGGCGAACGCCGACTCCGAAGCGCTGGGGCGTGTGGTGAGCATCGCGCTGCAGCATGGCGTTCCGGCCAGCGCGCTTATTAAAACCATGCGGGGTATCAACGGGGGCCTGTACGGCAGCTACAACGGGCGGTTGGTGGGCTCCAAGGCCGACCTGATCGCGGTGGCGCTGGAGACCTTCCAGAAGGACATGGAGGCGGCGCAGCTTCCCCGCCTGGCCGGGGGCAGTGCCGAGGCGCCCGCCGCCGCCCAGGGCGTGAGCGTGACCTCCATGGACGCCATGACCCGCGACCGCTGCCCGGTGTGCGAGGAGAAGGCCGTGATCCGCGAAGAGGGTTGCCTGAAGTGCCAGGCGTGCGGTTATAGCAAGTGCGGTTGAGGTAAGCCGCAGCCACCCTAATGAAGCAGTTGAGTGACATGGAGAGCGCAATCTCCTGTCATTCGACTGCACTCTTTCATTGCCTACATTGCGCGCATTACGCTATTGACATATTTTATATTGCGTGAGAAGATGAGCACAGAGAAAGAGTGAAGCCCGACGACAGTCAGCTTCTGCTTTCCATCCTCGGGCAACTCTTGTTGTAGGGACTTGAGCATAGCCTAAAAAGGTGGGTGGTTTGCAAGCTCTCCTCTGAGTCGGGGCTGCCGACGCCAAGGGGGTGAAACTACTATGCCTAAAAAAGCAACTGGGGGAAAAGCTGCGACGGCTGCTTCATCAGTCTTGGCTAATCCTCGGAGCAGTAAAGCAGCGAAAACCGCAGCGGCGAGCGCTTTGAGCCAGAGGGAAAAGAGGGGGAATAAGTAATGGCCTTTGATCGCAATAAATACCTGCAGCTGGTTCAGCAGAAGGCCAATCAGCGTATGCTCGAAAAAGCTGAAGCAATTGCTGAACATACTTTATGCGAAGAGCATAGACAAAGACCATTGGTAAGCATAGATGGCAATCGCTTGTCTATCTCCGGATGTTGCGACCAAGTCCGACAAAGCGTTTTGACTGCCTTGAAAACGCAACAGGCTTAGCCCCCAAGATTAAAGTGCAATTCCCTGAATTCAGGGAATTGCACTCTTTCTATATGGGCGCATCCTCAGTAATTGCCTATGCCGCGAGCCGAGGCCTCCCCAAAGGCCTACACCGAGCAAAGTAACCTCACACCGGCACCATCAACGTCAACCCTGGAAAGTCTGCGAAGTCGCCGGAGCTGCGCGTATACAGGGTGTGGGCGCAAATCAGGAAGTCGGCGGCCAGTCGCCGGGCCGCGCTGCTGCCACTGCTTCGGCGGCGGGTCTAGCGGGCGTGGTTGGCATCGGCGGCGGCGTGCCAGGCGGGGGCGGGGAAGGTCAGGGCAACGGTTGCGCCTGTCGCTTTCGGTAATCCAGGCAGCAGGCGACAGCGCCGAGTACGTGGGGGGCCTGCTCCTGGCAGCGGTGCGAACCGGCGAGGCGGAAGTGTACGCTCAGAGCGTGCGGAGCCGGATGAAACCTGCGGAGGGGGTGGGGGCGGTGGCGCTGCGTAAACCCCTCCGGCGCTCCGCGCCACCTCCCCTCAAGGGGAGGCAAGAAGGGCATCAACGTTCGCTTTGTCCTGCCCTCAGAAACCTGATGCGAAAGGTGCAATAGCCGAAGCATCCCCCCTGCCCGTCTACTGGACGCCATCGTGCGCGAAGCGCGCGGGCAACGCCGCGAACCCGGCCCATGCACTTCCGCAGCCCACGCCAACGAGGCCACGACCGGGGCCAGTGGCGGAACGGTGGCGACCACATGCCGAGCGCAGCGCTTCGCTCCCCCTCCACCAGGTTCCAGGCGCGTGCACAGGAACAGCGGCAACGCGCCGGCCGCCCGGCGCGGCGAAGACGTGGCCCCTCTGGGGGAGGGGGCTGGGGGGTGGGGAAGCCCGCCGCAGGCGCCCACCTTCCATCCGCTCTCCCCCACCACCTATCAGGCGGGGAAAAGTCTGCCAGGCGAAGGGCAAGGTCAGCACCCCCTCACCGCTCCTCGACGATCAGCAGGCGCGGCGTGTCGGTCGCCAGGAGGCCCACGGTCAGCGAGTCCGGGCCACGCGCCTGAACGTCCACCGGCACGGCGTCGCCGGTCATGGGGTCGGACACGCTGATGCGGGCGCCCTCGCCGCGCAGGCCGCCCAGTTCCAGGGTGTACGCCTCGGGCTTCAGCGTCTGGCGCAGGTCGCGGGTCATCACGTAGTAGGCGATCACGAAGCGCCGCGCGTTGACCTGATAGGGCAGCACCGTGAAGACCTCGCGGTTGTGCAGCGGCGGCTGGTCGCCCACGGCGGGGAACTGCACATGATCGTGGCCGTCGCGCAGCGAGCGCACCTGCAGCGGCCGGGTCTGGCGCAGGCCGGGATCGAGGCCCACCTTCAGGGCGTCGGTCAGGCGCCGCGTGACGCTCAGGGCGGGCGAGGTGTACGGCGCGTCGTTGCCGGGGTAGGTGGTGTTCGAGCGGACGTACTGCACGAAATTGGCCTGCAGGACGCTGTAGCCGGTATCTCCCCCCTCGCCGTCGATGGCGCTGTACAGGTGCAGCTTGCCCACGCCCTTGTTCAGGAAGAAGGTGAAGTAGCGCGCCGCGCTGCGGGCCTTCAGTGCCCGTGCGGCGGCCGGGTCGGTCACGCCGGCCTCCTCGGGCGAGAGGTTCACCTCGGTCATCCAGACCTCGACCGGCGAGGCGGGGCCGCGCCCGAAGCGCCCATGCACGGTGCCGTAGATGTCGGTCTTCAACGGGGCCGAGTCGCGCAGCAGGGTCTCGGTCTGCAGGGCCGTGCCGTAATACTCGGGAAACAGAGAGCTGTAGGTGGGCACGGCGCGCGTGGGCTGCCCGCGCTGGCCCAGCCCCTCCCCCTTCGGCTCGTCGGCGGGAAAGCGGCTGGGCCCGTGGTACGGGTGCTTGCCCAGCGCCCCCACCCGCGCCGGCTGGCCGCTCGACGCCGGCCAGGGAATGGTGTTGGAAAAGCCGTTGCCCAGTCCTACCCCCGCGAACGCCTGCGGCCGGGCGGCCATATGCCGGGCGGTGGCCTCCACGAGCGTGCTCCAGATGGACTCTTCCTCGTACTTCACCAGCGGGGGCTGGTAATAGTTGTTGACCGAGAGGAACTGCGCCCCGAAGGTCAGCTCGTTGTAGACCTCCAGATCGAAGCCCAGGTCGGCCTGCCCGGCGGTGCCCAGCGAGGCCGTCACGAAGCGCGACACCGTGTCCACGTAGCGTCTCCAGCCCGCCATCGTCTGCTCGTAGTCGGCGCTGCCGGGCGCCGAGAAGGGGCGGTACTTCAGGGTCGCCATCTTCACGCGCACGCCCGCCTTCAGGGCCACCGGCAGCGGCCTGGAGAGGGTCACGCTCTGGCCCTGGACGGCCGTGACCAGCACCTCGGCGGCCCAGTAGTCCGTCAGGTCGGACAGGCCGCTCCGCCCCGGCACCAGGCCCGCTGTGGAGTCCAGTTCCAGGCGGGTGCTGCCCCTGGGCGCGTCCCGGAGCACAGCGCGGTCGAACATCTCCAGCGGCGTGGGCACCCCCTGATGCAGGTTGAGCAGGATCAGCGGGCGCAGCTTCCAGCGGCGGCAGGCGGCCAGGATGCGGCCCAGCGTCCCGGCATTGTTGAGCTTCGTCTCGTCTTCAAAATTGATGTTGCCCCAGCCGACTTCCACACGCACGGTGCGGAAGCCGTTCTTCGCCAGCATCTGCGCCACGGGTTCCGGGTTCACCCCGTCCGAGGTTGGAAAGCCGATGCCCACGCCGTTCAGGAACTGCGCGGCGGGCACCGTCTCCAGAAAGGCCCGCCAGGGCTGGAGCCAGTGCGAGTGCTGCCCGAAGTCCAGCCCGGTCAGGTACGCGGGATCGGTGTAGGCGCCCGCCAGACCGCGCAGGGGGGGCGAGTTCAGGGCGGCGGCCTGGGCTTCCCGGCGCTCATGGGGGGCGCAGGCCACCCCCAGCAGCGCCAGCACAGGCCCCACCCCGGCCAAAGTCCACAGGGCGTTCATAGGGAAGCTTGACCCCCACGGGTGAGGGCGCGGTTAGCGGCGCGGAGAGAGCGGATCGGCCACAGCCTGAGTCAGCCCTCGTCCAGCGGCGTCAGCACGCGCAGGGCGGCGGGCCAGACCTTGATGTCCACCACGCCGCCGGGCTGCGGGCTCTGGCGGGTCTCGTGATCCACGTGGAAGACCTGCCCCTGGTCGCTCACGGTGATCCGCCGCCCCGGCAGGGCGTCCACGCTGGACAGGGTGTGGAAGTCGCCGCGCAGCAGGGCCGCGCCGTAGGCCAGCAGGGAGTCGCGCTCGGCGCCGTTCACGCGGATCAGGTTCAGGTGGCCGTCGCCGGGGTTGGCCTCCGGGGCCAGATGCAGGCCGTTGCCGGTCGAGCGGGTGTTCATGACCGCCAGCAGGGCCAGGGGCGGGCCGGGCGCGGGCTGGCCGTCCACCGTGACCTCCAGGGTCTGCGCCTGGAAGCCCGGCAGGATGTCCAGCAGGGCCTTCATGGCGCGCAGCGGGCTCTTGCCCTGCTGCGGGTCGTAGGCGTGCAGCAGCTCGGCAAAGACCCCGCAGCCGCAGGCCTCGAAGAACACGTCCTCGCCCCAGGCGGCGCGCACGCGGCCCGCGTCGAAGGGCAGCACCCGCACGTGGCGGTAGCGCCGCGCGACCTCCAGCGGATCGCCGTACACCCCCAGGGTGCGCGCGATGTTGTTCGAGGTGCCCAGGGGCAGCACCCCGAGCTGGATATCGGTGCGGCCCAGCAGGTGCCGGGCGGTGTCGCGGAAGGTGCCGTCGCCCCCGCCCAGAAAGACCGGCCCGGTCAGCTCCCGCAGCAGCCCCGCGAGGAGTTCCGGGTGGGTGGTCTCCAGCACCTGAGGCGCGAACCCGGCCTCGGCCAGCGCGGCACACAGCTCATCCGGCGGCGCCAGCGAACTGCTGCCCGCCGCAGCGTTGTAGAGCAGGGTGGCGGGCCGTCCGGTGGGCATACCGCACTGTAAAGCGGCGAGGTGAAAGGCGAGCGGGAAGTCAGGGAACGGCGAAGGGGCGGGGGCGTTGACTAGGGCGCGGACTGAGGGGTTCTACGCCGCCTCAGCCCCACCCCCTTAGCCCTCGCTGACCCCGACCTGCGGGCCTGGCACCTGGGCCGTGACCTGGCGGGTATGGGGCGTGCGAACCCAGTTGCCCTGATCGCGGAAGCGCAGCAGGGACTGGACGATGATCGGCAGCCACATCAGGAAATACAGCCAGGCGGTCAGGATGATGGACACGTAGCGGAAGGTCAGGCCCTGGCGCAGCGTCTGGCCCCGGTGGGTCATGTTGTACACCGTGGGCGCCACGACCAGCAGCACGATGGTCTGGATCACGGTCAGCGCGGGCCACAGCAGCAGCAGGGCGTGCCAGGGATAGAAGGCGCCGTGGGCACCGAAGTAGTACAGCGCCGAGGCTACGCCCCACAGGTAGCCCAGCAGCGCGAAGGTGAAGTTGCCGACCATCTGCGCGGGCGAGGCCAGATACAGCAGCATGTCCAGGTAGCGCAACTGGCGCTTGTGCATCAGGGCGCGGAGCATCTGGCGGCCGTAGTGCATGAAGCACCACCAGTGCCCGCGCATCCAGCGTTCGCGCTGGCGGTACGAGACCTTCACGCTCAGCGGCTTCTCGTCGTAGATCACGGCCCACTCGTTCCAGTGCACCCGCTCGCCGCGCAGCACGAGCTGGGTGGTCAGCTCCAGATCCTCGACCATGCTCTGGGGGTTCCAGCCGATCTCCCGCAGCGTGCGCGACTCGATCACGAAGCCCGTGCCCGCCAGCCCCGCCGACAGCCCCTTGCGGAAGCGCGGCAGCTGCCAGAAGCGGCTCGCCGACCAGTAGGCGATGGCATAGATGCGCGTCAGGGCGTTGTCCTCGGGGTTCTTGGTGTCGGCGTAGCCCTGCACGGCCTTCACGTCGGGGTGCATCTCGAAGTGGTTGTTCATCTCGGCGAAGAAGCGCGGGTGCACCACGTTGTCGGCGTCGAACATCGCCATGCCGGCGTAGTCCTCCCACCACCTCACGCCCAGGCTGTGCTCGATGTGGCCCAGCAGATCCTTGATGGCCCAGGTCTTGCCGCGCTGCTTGGGGTTGAAGCGCTCGAAGGCGCTGAAGCCGTACTGGCGCACGAGTTCGGCCGTGCGGTCGGAGCAGTTGTCGGCCACCACGAACACGTCAAAGGCCTCACGCGGGTACTCCTGCGCCTGCAGGGAGCGCAGCAGGTCTTCGATGACCGCCTCCTCGTCGTGGGCGGCGACCACCGCGAAGAAGCGGCGGCGCGTTCTGGCCTCGATGTTGCGCGTGGGTCGCTTCCAGCCGTGGGCGCCGATGTACGACATGTAGAAGGCGTAGATGTTCAGGCACAGGGCAATGAGCAGGGCCGGAATGAGCAGGGCATAGGGCGCCTGGGCCTGGCCGGTCCAGAAATCGGAACTGAAAATCAGAAATACGTTGCTCACCGAAGACTCCGTGACGAAGGCGTCTGTTCAGACCGCGTGGGGTTCAGACGTGGGGAGGGAATGGAGGGAAGGGGGGCCGCCTTAGCGGCCGTCGGCGCTCAGGAGAACTGGCAGCGGTAGGTCACTTCGCCCCAGCGGAAGCGCGAGCCGAAGGTCTTCCAGGCCCACAGCGCCGAGCGCAGGGCCGGCTGGCTGATGGGCTTTTCCCCGGTGATGTAGGTGTCGTAAAAGCGCTTGACCGTGGGCAGGCCGCTGCCGTTCTCGAAGACCTCGCGGCCCTTGGCGTTGTACTCGACCCGCGCGATCTTGTACATGCTCGGGCTGGCCTTGGCGAAGAACATCCCCGCCTGGATGTCCTCGGCGCCGGGCGCCCGGCACTGCAGCTGCCAGGCCAGGGCGGTCGGTGAGCGGGCGTCGAAGACCTTGCGGTACAGTTCGGCCTGCGCGGCGCCGCTGCAGACCGCTATTCCCAGGGTCAGGGTCGCCAGACGGATCAGTCGTTTCTCTTTCACTTTCACCTCGTTGACCTCGCACACGTCCATCTCGGGGCCATCCAGCTCGGGCACTGTTTTGTGGAGCACTGTTCCCTGGGGCGCTGTCATCTCGGGAGGATCGGGGCGCCGCTTGCCCGGCGCCGCCGGTTCAGGTGGAGGTCTCCAGCGCGCACTGCGGCGCCGGGTCTTCCGGAAAGCGCCCTCGCAGGGGCCGTCCTTCAGCGAGTCCACAGTAAAAAGCCCGCGAGGATTGGCTACGTGAGCCCCAGACGCCCCCATCTCATAAACGCCGGCTCAAGGTCGGGCAGGCCCCCTCACGGCGTTCGCCTGGTACGCGCAAAAGCGCAGGCGGGCGCGGATCGCCGGCCGCAGGAGCGGCTCATCTTAAGAAACCTCAATGAATGGACAGGCCCGGACAGCCTCATGCGGCCTGCGGGCTCGGCTACGCTGCGGCATGACCCCCTCTCCCCTGCCGGCCCTCCAGAAGTACCGCCAGCCCTCGCGCGAACGTCTTCAGCTCTACGGCTCGCTGCTGCTCATGCTGGTGCTGACCGCCGTGTTCGGCCGGCGCCGGCCCGGCGACCTGGGCACGCTGGACAGCCTCCGGCGCAGTTCGTTTACCCGCATCATGTTCATGGACATCGGGGCGCTGAGCACGCTGGGGGCGCTGTATCTGGTGCTGAACGGCAAGACCGCCGTGCGCGTGCCGGCCGCCGTGGCCTCGCTGTTCGTGGGCTCCTTCGCCCTGCTGCCCGCGCTGGCCTACGAGGACTGGGTGGCGCTGCAGGCCGAGAAGGGCCAGCAAAAGGGGGAGTGAGGAGAGGGCCAGCCGTCCCCACCTCCCTTCTCCCCAGCACTTCACGGTTTCCTCAAGACACCTGCCGGGGCCAGTGCGTACAGTGAATCCCATGACCGCCTCCCAGAGTCCAGCCCTTCCGGCAGAGGTGCCCGGCCTGGCCGAGACCGGCACCACCGAGGCGACCCTGATCTTCAACACGAAGGCCGGGGGCTCGGAGCGCTCCAGCCCGGATCATCTGGTGGAGGCGCTGCACCAGGTCGGCTACCGCCCGGTCTACCGCGCCACCGATTCCGAGGAGGATCTGGTACGGGCGCTGTCCGAGGTGCAGGGCACGGTCTTCGTGGCGGGCGGCGACGGCACGATCCGCGCGGCGACCATGCATCTGGCCGGGCGGCCGGGCGTGGTGCTGGGCATCATTCCCCTGGGCACGGCGAACAATATCGGGCGCACGCTGGGCATTCAGGGCGACCCGCTGGACGTGATCGCGGCCTACCGGGGCGCGCGGCCCCAGCCCTTCGATCTGGGCCGCGTGAGTGCCCCCTGGGGCGAGGACGTGTTTCTGGAGGCCTTCGGCTGCGGCGCCTTCGCCGAGGTGTTGGCCGAATACAACCCGGACGACGGCAAGAGCCCGCTGCGCGCGGTGCAGGCGCTGGGCACGGCCCTCTCGGGCTTCGACCCCACGCCCATCCAGCTGACCCTGGACGGCGTGGCCGAGCCCGACGAGACCCCCTACGCGCTGCTGGAGGTCATGAACACCCGGGCGACCGGCCCGCGCCTGCGCCTGGCGACCACGGCCGACACCAGCGACGGCCTGCTGGACGTGGTCCGCATCGACGCCAACGGGCGCGACGGGATGCTGGCCTACCTGGCCGCGCTGGCCCGCGACGACTTCGAGGCCCTGCCCAGCGTGCAGAGCGACAAGGCGCAGGTCATCGAGATTCCGTACACCGGGCAGGCCTTCCATGTGGACGGCGAGGTGCGGGCGCCCGAGCAGGGCGGGCTGGGGCTGGTGCGGGTCGAGGCCTGGGCGGCGGCGCTGCAGGTGCTGGTGCCGGTTCCCCAGGATCAGGCCCAGGCTCAGACTGGGGGGCTGGACACTCCCGCTCAGGCCCCCGTCGAGGCCCCCTCCGAGGCGACCGCGCCGTGAGCGATTCCGGGCCGCCTGACCGGCCGCCGTCCGACCTCCCGCCGGCCGAACGGCAGACCACCGGGCAGCCGTCGCCGCTGTCGTCGAAGTCCTCTCCGGCGGGGGTGCCGTTGCCGCCGCCCAACCCGCAGGCGCGGCGCACCCGGCCCATGCCGGTGTCGCTGGTGCATCAGGCGCAGGACTTCGTGGGCAAGCTGCTGGGGCGGCCACCCCGCACCATCCGGGGCCTGCAGAACAACGTGGTGTGGCGCGAGGGGGTACAGGTCATGCGGGTGGATCTGCACTCGCACACGGAGGTCAGCCACGACTGCCGCACCGCCATCCGCGACATTCCGGGCTGGATGCTGCGAACCAACACACGGGTGCTGGCGGTCACGGATCACGACCAGTTCCGGGGCGGCCCCGAACTGCAGCGCATCGTCGCCGACCTGGGCCTGGACGACCGCCTGAGCGTGATCTGCGGCGAGGAGGTCACCACCAGCGAGGGCGAACTGATCGGCCTGTTCCTCAAAGAACAGATCCCGCGTGGCCTGAGCCCCGAGGACACCGTGCGCGAGATCAGGGCGCAGGGTGGGCTGGTCATGCTCCAGCACGGCTTCGATCCGCTCAAGCGCTACCGCCTGAAGCCGGAGGCCACCGCGCGCATCGCTGCCGACATCGACATCGTGGAGACCTTCAACTCGCGCCTCTCGCGCCACCACTGGAACCGCGTGGCCGAGGCCTGGGCGCAGGAGCGGGATCTGCCCATGTCGGCCGGCTCCGACGCCCACACCCTGCGCGACATCGGCGAGGCGTGGGTGGAAACGCCCTTCCGGCTGGTCCGTACGCCGGACGAGCTGATCGCCGCCCTGCGCGAGGGTGCGGTGGCCGGCCACTGGACGCATCCGGTCTACGCCTACGGGCGAAAGCAGTGGCGGGTGCTCAACAGCCAGTTCCGCCGCGACTGAGCCGCCGCTAGCACGCCGGTCATGGGCTGGTCACGGCCCACGCCGCACCATGCCTCCAGACGCCCGGCGGCCGAGCCCCGTGGGCGCCGGGCGCCGCAGGGGGTGGGGCCGGGGGCCGGGCTCGTGCAGAGGTGGGGAATGCCAAAGACGGCGGAGGCGGGGCGCATAGAGGTGGGGGGACAGGCGTTCCACCTGCGGGTCAGGCCCGACGTGTTCGATGCGCGTGACCTGGAGTACCGGCCCAGGCTGCAGATGCTGCCGCCCGAGGTCTGTCCGCCGCCGGGGGTGCCGGTGCTCAGGCAGTCGGGCCAGTCCTGCACCGGGCACGCGCTGGCGGCGGTCATCAACACGGCGCTGGGGCCGGGCACCCGGGCCAGCCCCTACATGCTCTACGCGCTGGCCCGGCGCTACGACGAGTATCCGGGCACCGCCGACGCCGGTTCGTCGCTGCGCGGAGCGCTGAAGGGCTGGTTCCACCATGGGGTGGTGGGCACGGCGCGCTGGCCGAAGCTGCGAAGCGCGGCGCCCGATCTGGAGGACGACGCCTTCCGCACCGAGGCCGCGCGCATGCCGCTGGGGGCCTTCTACCGGGTCAATCCCTACCGCCTCGACGACATGCAGTCGGCGGTCACCGAGCTGAACGCCGTGGCGGCGTCGGCGGTGATCCACAGCGGCTGGGAGAAGCCGGCGGTGGTGGAGAAGGGGGGCCGCGTCCTGCACGTCATCGACCGCCCCATCGACGGGCGCACGCTGGGCGGCCACGCCTTCGCGGTGGTGGGCTACAACGAGGTCGGCTTCGTGGTGCAGAACTCCTGGGGCCGCCGCTGGGGGGCCGGCGGCTTCGCGGTGCTGCCCTACGAGGACTGGCTGGAGAGCGCCTACGACGCCTGGGTGGCGCGGCCCGGCGTTCGCTCGGCGAAGCTGTATGTCAGCGGCTGGGAAGGGGGGCAGCGCGGCACGTCGGGCCAGCTCCTGAGCGCCCCCGGCCCGGACAACGCCCGCCTGACCCGCTACGTGGTCAACCTGGGACACGGCGGGCAGCTCAGCACGACCGGGCGCTTCACGAGTTCCCCGGCGCAGCTCGCGCAGATCATGGCGCACCTGCGCGACTTCCACGCCGCCTCGCCGCAGGCCGATGTGGTGCTCTATGCCCACGGCGGCCTGGTGAGCGAGCGCGGGGGCCTGATCACCGCGCAGAAGCACCTGAACTGGTGGCTGAACAATGGGGTCTACCCGGTCACGCTGGCCTGGCAGAGCGGCCCCGGCGAGACCCTGTGCGCGCAGCTGGCGGAGACCTTCGCCGGGAAGCTTCCGGCGGGCGGGCTGGGCTTCGATCTGGTCGAGCAGTTCGACCGGCTGGTCGAGGGCGCGGCGGGCCGGAGCCTGAGGTGGATGTGGGAGCAGATGAAGCGCAGTGCGCGGGCGGCCGGAGCGCCCTGCCGCCAGGGGCCGCCCGAGACCGCGCCCGGCGGCACGCTGCTGCTCCAGCAGCTGGCCCGGCTCCAGGCCCAGCTGCGGGCCGAGACCGGGCAACGCCTGCGCCTGCATCTGGTCGGCCACAGCGCGGGCAGCATCCTGCTGGGCGGCCTGCTGCCCCGGATGCAGGAGCTGGGCCTGCGCGCCGAGTCCATGCAGTTCCTGGCCCCGGCCATGACCCTGGCCGAGTTCGGGCGGGTGGTGCTGCCGCATCTGGTGGGGCCACCCGCCACCCGCACGGTTCACCGCTTCGCCGTCTTCAGCATGACCGACGCCGACGAGCAGGACGATACGGTGGGCGCCGGGAACATCACGCCGTACCACAAGTCCCTGCTGTACCTGGTCGCGCGCCCTGGAGGAACCGGGCCGCGAAGTGCCCCTGCTGGGGATGGCCAAGTTCCACCACCGGCCGCTGCTGCCCGGGGGCGCGTCCGGACGGCGGGCGCTGGATGAGCTGCTGCGCGACCAGGGCAACGTGATCGTCACGCGCGGGTCGTCCACCTGCGCCGACGCCCTGACCGACGCCCGCGCCCACGGCGACTTCGACGACGACAAGCCCACCATGACCTCGGTGCTGCTGCGCGTGCTGAACCGCAAGGCGGTGGATGGACACGAATACGCCCCCAACAGTCCCCTGCGGGCCCGTGGCATCAGTTCACGGGAGACGGAGCGGGGCGGGATCGCCGGGACGGCCGAGCCGGCGAGAAGTCAGCCGCTCGCCGGGGAGGCGTCCGCCACGGCCCTCACCGCCGACACCGCGGCCCGTGGGGCAATCCGGGTCAGGAAGGCCCAGCGCCCGGCCTCTGCCCCACCGTCCCCGGTGCCCACCGCTCCGGCGGTCGACGAGGCGGCGGCCCCGGACAGCGGCCGGGTCATCATCGACCGCATGACCCGCAACGGC